>JADLHO010000245.1 GCA_020848735.1 Planctomycetota bacterium
ATCTCTCGCGGCGACTGGAGCCTGCTACGCGGCGCTACGGCGCTTGCCGCGGCGGGACTCGCACCCGCAAGTTCGACACAGCATCGCCTCACCTCGGGTGAGGGTAGGCGTTCAGGACACACCATGGGGCGGAATGGTAGCGGGCTCGCGCCGGATCCGGCAGGCGCCGGTTACTTGGCAATACCAAGTGAGCGGGTTAGCCTCGCGGCCCATGAGCGCCGTTCCAGACCGTCCCCGCTCCGGACTGCTCCGCGACACCGACGCGCTGCTCCGGGGCGACCTCGCACCGACCGACGGCCTCGCCCTGGGGATCCTCGCCGTCCCGCTCGCGCGCGTCGTGCGCATCGCGCTCGTCGCCGGCGTGATCGCGGGCACGGCGGTCGGCGCCTTCGGCGTGCTGCGCGGCACGGGGCACGCGTTCCAGATCCTGTCCTCGGCGATCAAGGTGCCGCTGCTCTTCGCACTCACGCTCGCGGTCACGGCGCCGTCGCTCTGCGCGTTCTCCGCACTCGCGCGGTCGAGCCTGGGCGCCGCGGCGACGCTCCGCCTGCTGGCGATCGCCTGTGCGACGGCCCTCGCGATCACGGCGAGCTTCGCGCCGATCCTCCTCTTCTTCGCGCTGTGCACCGAGAGCTACGCGTTCCTCGTGCTGCTCGACGCGACCGCGTTCGCCGTCGGCGGCGGCGTGGGACTCGGCGTCCTGTTGCGCATGCTCAAGGCGGTGTTCCCGGTCGCGCCACGCCCGCCGGTCGACGCGCTCGATCCGGCGACGGCACCGGGACCGTTGCGACCGCGACCGCGCCCCGAGGAGCACCTCACCACGCGGCGCCTGTTCCGCGTCTGGGTCGTCGTGTTCGCCTTGGTCGGCGCGCAGATGGCCTGGGTCCTGCGGCCCTTCCTCGGCGCACCCGGGCTCCCGTTCGAGTGGTTCCGCGATCGCGAGTCGAACGTGTTCGCGGCACTGCTGCACGCGCTCGGCGTGCTCCTCCGCGGCTGATCGCGACGATGCGCGCGAGGCCCGGCGATCTCCTGCGCTCGTGCGGCGCACACGCGCCCGACCGCGCCCTCATGCCCTGGGGCAACCTGTTGCTCGCGCTGATCGGCGGTGGCGCGCTCTACGGGCTCGCGCTCGGTGCGTACTCGGGCTCGCTGCGGCACGCGGGCTACGTCGCGCTCAAGGTCCCGCTGCTGCTCGTGCTGTCCACGTCGCTGGCGATGCCCGCGTTCCTCGCCGTGTGTGCCGCGGCCGGGCTGCGCGACGACCTGCCCCTCGCGCTGAGGTCGGTGGCCCACGGCCAGGCGAGCTTCGCGTTGGTCCTCGGTGCCCTGGCACCGGTCAGCGCGTTCGTGACGCTGTCGGGCGCGAGCTACGCGCAGACGACCGTGCAGGCCGGCGTGATGTTCTTCGTCGCCGCGCTCTGCTCGCTGATCACGCTCCGCCGGCACGATGCCCCGCTGCACCTCCGGCATCCCCGCTACCGCGACGCGCGGCTCGTCTTCTGCACCGCGCACGCGCTCGTCGCGATCCAACTGGCCTGGCTCCTGCGCCCGTTCATCGGCGACCCGGGTCAGCCCGTGCAGTTCCTCCGCGACGACCCCTTCGGCAACGCCTTCGTCGCGGTCTTCCGCGCGCTCCTCGCCTCGCTGTGATCGCAGCTGCTGCCTTGGTGGAAGCGACACCGCGCGCGATGATCCCGCCGCAATGAAGCTCGGCGTCGTCGCAGCGATGGTGTCCCTGATCGGCGTGGGCGCCTGGCTCGTCGTGCGCGACGGCGAGACGCTGCCGCTGCGCGCCGGCGTCGAGACCGCGGAGCTCCGCGTGGGCACCCAGCGCGGGGCGCTCGAGCGCCTGCCTGCCGACGACAGCTTCCGGCTGGTCTTCCCGGGCTCCACGCCCGAGGGTCCGCTCCTGAACCGCGCCGAGGTCGAACGCGCCTTCGGCAAGCCGGTCGTCGACGAGCTCTTCGACCAGGCGCCGAACTTCGTCTTCGAGCTCTTCAACATCACGAGCTGGGCGAGCTTCGCCTGGGTCGTGCTCGGACTGCTGGGCCAGGTCGCGTTCTTCCTGCGCATGCTCGCGCAGTGGATCGCGAGCGAGCGCAGGCGCGAGAGCGTGGTCCCCGAGCTCTTCTGGTGGCTCTCGCTCTTCGGCGGGATCGCGCTCTTCTCCTACTTCGTGTGGCGCAAGGACCTCGTCGGTGTGCTCGGGCAGACGACCGGCGTCGTCGTCTACGCGCGCAACCTGCGCCTCATCCAGAAGCAGCGGCGGCGACTCGCGGCGGGCGAGATCCCGAGCGCCGCGAGTTCAGCGGGCTGAGACCGGACCGGCCGTCGCGCCGCCGACCGCGCGCACGACCGCGTAGTACTCCGCATCGCGATCCATCGCGCGCAGACCCGCGAGGAGGAAGGCCTCGCCCGCGCCGAGCGTGGCACCGCCGACGACCTGCTGCCGGCACGCCAACGGCACCTGCACGGCGAGGCTCTCCATCCCGCCGACCGCGCCGCTCAGGGTGGGGAGTGCCGCGCACTCCTCCACCATCGTGATGCCGGCGCGCAGCGTGATGCCGCGCTCGCCGGGCTCGCAGTGGAGCGTCCACACGACGCCGGCGCGCGCCTGCTCGATCACCGGCTCGGCGAGCATCGCCGCCGGCTGGGCACGCAGCGCGAAGCCCGACACGAAGGCCGAGGACTTCACGACCGAAGCCGAGACCACGCGCCCGGGGTCACAGCTGAAGACCGGCTCGTGCAGGAGCTCCGCGACGCCCTCGCGCTCCAGCTCGGCGAGGCGGGCCTCGAGCGCATCGCCGTCGAGCCGCGCGCCGATGGCCGAGTCCGCCGTGCTCGGGACCAGTGCGACGGCACCCTCGCGGAGCAGGTCCCCGGCCACGGGGCGCCGGATCCGCCACAACGCGGTTCTCACGGTGATCGGCGTGAGCCCGCGCGCCGCGCCCTCGGGCGAGGGCGTCGGCGTGACCTCTTCGGCGGAGAGCGACTCGCCCACCGCGATGCGGCCGTGGTACTCGAGCGACAACCACTCGTGAACCTGCAGCGGTGCGCGCGCGTCGCGCGGGTTGCCCGGTGCCGCGCAGGCGGCGAGGAACAGGAAGGCGACGGCGGCGGCGAGGGGCTGGTGCATTCGCCCGGCATCCTGCCACGGCGAAGGGCGCGCGTCACGTCGCGGTCCCGGCCGCGGCGAGTCCTCGCGGCAGCAATCAGCCTCCGGCCTTCTTCCGCCTCTGGACGAGGCGGACGTCGATCACGCCGGAGTCTTCGGCAGTCATCTCGATGCCGGCGTCCTCGTACGCGCTGGATCCGATCTTCATGACCGTCTTGCCCGGCGGAACGAACAGATCGAGGTGCTCGTCGGACGGATTCCAGTTCTCCACCATGTAGGACTTGCCCTCGGAGGGCGTGACCTTGACGAAGGCGGGGCCGAGACCGCGGCGCCCCTCGATGCTGGCCCGGAGGGTGAGCCTGACGATCTCGAGCTCGATCGGGATGAGCAGTTCTTCACCCATCGGATTCGTGGCGCTGATCTCGATCTGTTGCTTCCGAAAGCGTGTGATCAATGCCCTCGCACAACGGGTGAGACCGACCGAGTAGTTCCCGGTAGGGAGCCGGTAGCTCGCCTCCGAACTCGCTTCGATCCCAAAGCCGAACTCCTCGTGTCGCAACGAGATCGAGACCGGCACTCGCCGTTGTGACGGCGTGACGAGGATCGGACGCACCGTACGCACCTGGAGCCCCGCCACCGGCTCCATGAAGACCGGGTCCAGGATCTCGGCCACGGGCCTCAGTGGCCAACGCGCACTCCAGACCTGCCCGCCCGAGGTCAGGACCCAGCACCCGACGAGCAAGTCACGCTTCGTGAGTTCCGGCCGATGCGCGAACACGAAGCAGTCCGGAAAGCGCTCGTGCAGTTCGGCTCTTCCCCGCGCAGCCGCAGCGATCACATGACCGCCAGTGATCTCCAGGGCGCCATCCACGCTCCAATAGGTCGCCACCACTTCATCCCGGGACGGGCATTCGAACACGGCCCCGAACAAGGGCTTCAAGACGATGCTCACTTTCGAGGCGTTCTCGGTGTGGACGTGGAGCGAATCATCGTCCATCGAGTTCGGAACGAAGGAACCGTGCCAGGCACTGACATAGAGGTGCCCGAAGGGCAGGCATGGAAACTCGACGATCCCCCGAACATCGGTCGTTCGCGACCACACCGGGAACTCCGACAACGCATTCCCATCACCACCCGAACGGACCGACAGGAAACGGCTCAGGCGGTGGGGAGCTGCTTCGACCCTCGCTCCTCCTACCGGTAGGCCCAGCTCGTCGGTCACGTGGACGGTCAGGTGGGCCCCCTTGGCGAGCTCGACGCGAATCGGAACCGAGTCTTGCGTGATCGCCGCAACCGCAATCACGACGGGCAGCCGGTCCGCGGACTTCACCAGGAAATGGTCGAGATCCCCAACCGACACCCGGAGCACGCCGTCCTCCCCGGTGGTGCCGAGCACCCGCATCTCGTCGTAGCGCACCGTGTCCGGGTCGGGGGCGCTCGGCAGTGCCACGGCGTCGTGCAAGACCCTGCCTCCCTCCTTCGAGACGGGGGAAATCAGCACCACCCGGGCGAGGTCCAGACGTTCGCGGTCTGCTCCGGCCGTCGTCGCGCTTCTCGAAGGCGCGGTCCCAGCGGGTTCACCGGGAGCGCCGGAGTAGAAGGGCGGAGCGAGAATCGGGGACCCGGAGTGACCGGAGGTCCCGAAGACCGCATATCCCGCTGAGACAGCCACCGCGATCGCAACCAGGATCGCGGTCAGTTGCAGCTTCCTGGTTCGACTCATTGCGGTCCCTACAGCTGAGGACAAGAGCAGGCGCGGTACTTCACGTTGGGCCCCTCGGGGAGGGGCACCGGGCGCTCGGTCACCGTACAGATCTCGCATGAGATCTCGTCACACCAGACGTCGATGACCATTCCGGCCGCATCCACCGTGACCTCCGCATAGCAGCCGATGCCTTCTCCCTCCGGGCAATCGCACCAGTGGATCGTGTTGACGCCCTGGGACTCGGACTCGTGGACACATTCGCCATTGCAGGCAGTGGATTGAACACAACCACCCCAGGTGGATCCGCTGGGCGTCGACCAGAGGACGGGAGAGCATCCGGAGTCCTGGATGCACACCGGCACGAACGTCGCGGGGAAGATGCCCCGGCCCGGGTCGGGGGAACGAGCAGTGGCCGGCGGCGACGCCGATGCGTGCGTGAAGGCTGCGGAGAAGATCGCGAGGACCAGCAGCTTGGCGATGTGAGGAACCTGGGGATTGTGCATGGCTGATCTGGTAGTCGCTCTGCTGAGCTCGAGTCCGTCACTGAATCCCTGAATCCCTGCGCCTCAACCGGGATCGATGCCACGCCAGCGTTCCCGAAGGCCCAAGACCGCGCGCCTCACCAGACACTCCGCAGCGTTGGCCGACGGCAGCCCGAGTTGCCGACCCACGTCGCAGAAGGAACGTCCCTCGAGGTACCGCAGCCGCAGCGCGTGCCGTTGCAGTTCCGGGAGAACCTCGAGGATCCGCTCCAGCACCCCACGCCGTTCCACAAGTTCGGCGAGTTCCAAGGGCGATGGCTCGTCCGCTGCGACGTCGTCGGCTCTGTCCTCCGCGTCGACGCAATGGACCGACAAGCGGCTTTCCACTCGAGCTCCACTCGCTCGGAGTGCGTCCGACGCGCGACATGTCGCGATGCGATGGAGCCAGACCACGAACTTGCCTCCATCGTCTCCGCGGAAACCCGGCAGGCATCGGAGCACATGCAACAGGACGTCCTGGAGCACCCCCTCCCAATCCAGATCGACAGCTCTCCGACCCACCCGGCGTAGGCGCGCGAGCCTTCGCTGGGCAATCGGCTTCGCCAGCGCGAGGAGTGCCCCCACTGCGGCACCTTCGCCGGCCTTCGCGGCTTCGAGCAGCTCTCTCGGGATCCTCACGTCCCGGCCCCGCTCGTTCGTGAGCCCCGTGCGCTGGGCAGCACCGGTCCGCTGCCACGCGATCGTCGCGGAGCGGGCAGAGTTCGGAGGTGGAGGGGAATCGACCCACGCCGCGAACGAAGCTCTTCGACTCCGAGCGATCGCCGCGACGACGACCCGTCAACGCTGTTTGCCTCGCCGCCCCCGAGAACTCCCGGTCTCCGCCAAGCCTCGTAGAAGTGGCGGGAAGGGAAGAGCAAGCAGCACCTCTCGCCGACTCCATGCCCGCACGACTAGCACGCACAGGCGTTCTGGTCAATCGGACGCACACGCCGGCGGCATGTGGGCCGTGCGCCGCTTGGGCTCGCATGCCAAAGGACCATCACGACACCCGACACATCGCGTGGTCCCGAGCGCAAGGCCGATCGCGTGGTGAAAGACCCCGGGTCGCGCGATCCCGACGACGCCAGCAACCCGCTGCGGCCCTGCCCCAGCCGCGACCCGGCTCACGCATGCACGCCCGGCGCCTCGGTCCCCGTCTTCTGCACCCACTCCGGATAGCTGCCCGGGTAGATGAAGGGCCGGCCGCCCGTGGGGCAGGCGCTCACGTCCAGCACGCGGTTGGCGAGTCCCCGGAGGAACGTGCGGTCGTGGCTCACGAAGATCATCGCGCCTTCGTACTTCGCCAGCGTCTCGACGAGCATCTGCTTCGTGACGAGATCGAGGTGGTTGGTCGGCTCGTCGAGCACGAGGAAGTTCGGCGGATCGAAGAGGATCGCCGCGAGCACGAGTCGCGAGCGCTCGCCGCCCGAGAGGATGGCGACCCGCTTCTCGATGTCGTCGCCGCCGAACTGGAAGCCGCCGAGCAGATTGCGCTTGGTGCCCGTGGCCTCGAGGGGGAAGCGGCGGTCGATGGTCTCCCAGACCGTGAGCGCAGGGTCGAGCAGCTCGAGCGCCTGCTGCGCGAAGTAGCCCAGCTTCGCGCTGGCGCCGATGCGCACGCTGCCCGCGTCGGGCTGCGTCATCCCCGCGATCATCTTGAGCAGCGTGCTCTTGCCCGAGCCGTTCTGGCCCATCACGCACCAGCGCTCGCCGCGCTTGACCTCGAAGTCGAAGCCGCGGTAGACGACGTGCGCGCCGTAGGCCTTGTGCACACCGACGAGCTTGCAGACGTCTTCGCCGACGCGCGGCGGCGCCTTGAACGCGAACGGCACGATCTCCTGGCGCTTCGGCGGATCGAGGCGCTCGATCTTGGCGATCGCCTTCGCGCGGCTCTGCGCCTGCGCGGCCTTCGCGACGTGCGTCCCGAAGCGATCGATGAAGCGCTGCATCTTCGCGATCATCGCGGACTGCCGCTCGAAGGCCGCCTGCTGCTGCGCGGCGCGCTCCTTCTGCATGCGCTCCATGAACGCGTAGTTGCCCGTGTAGGAGACGAGCTCGCCGTTGTCGACGTCGATGATCCGCGTCACGACGCGATCCATGAAGTCGCGGTCGTGGCAGGTCATCAGGAGCGCGGCCTTCGAGTCCTGCAGGTACTTCTCGAGCCAGAGGATCGACTCGATGTCGAGGTGGTTCGTCGGCTCGTCCATCAGGAGCACGTCGAAGGCGCCGAGCAGCACCTTCGCCATGCCGACGCGCATCTTCCAGCCACCCGAGAGCGCCCCGACGTCGCCCGCGATCTGGTCGTCGCGGAAGCCGAGCCCGTGGAGGATCTCGTGCGCGCGGGCGACCAGCTCGTAGCCCCCGAGGTGCGAGTACTCGTCCTGCACGTGGCCGTAGCGCTCGATCACGCGGTCGTAGTCGGGCGCCTCGTGGTCGGCGAGCTTCGCCTCGAGCCGCATGAGCTCGCCGTGCAGTTCGCCGAGCCGGCCGCAGCCCGTCGTGACCTCGTCGAGCACCGAGCGCCCCGACATCTCGCTCGTGTCCTGGCGGAAGTGGCCGATGGTCAGCCGCTTCGGCACCGAGACCTCACCCTCGTCGGGCTTCTCCTCGCCGGTGATGAGACGGACGAGCGTCGACTTGCCGGCGCCATTGGGGCCGACGAGTCCGACCTTCTCGCCGGGGTCCAACTGCATCGAGGTCTCGACGAAGAGGACCTGGTGCCCGTGGCGCTTGCTGAGGTTCTTGATCGCGATCATCGCACGAAGCCGCACGGCACCGGTCGCCGCCGAGCCGAAGGGGCGAGAAGGGTAGCGTCCGCGCGCGCGAAGTCGCGGGCCCGAGCGAGCCGTCTAGACTCGGGGCATGCCCAAGGACCTCGCCATCGTCGGCCTCGGTGCGGTCGGCGCGAACCTCGCGCGCCGGCTCGTCGCGAGCGGCCATTCCGTGCAGCTCGGCGCCCGTCGGCCCGCCGATCTCGCCGCCCTGATCGCGGAGCTCGGACACGCCGCGCGCGCGGCGAGCCCCGATCTGGCCTGCCGCAACGCCGAGCTCGTCTTCCTCGCCGTGCCGGCCCACGCCGCGGTCGAGGCCGTGCGCGCCGCCGCCCCTCCCGCAGGCGCGATCCTCGTCGACTGCAACAACCCGCTCCTCTTCGTCGACGGTCCGATCTGGAAGCCGCCGGCCGAGGGTTCGACCGCGGCCCAGCTCCAGGCGGCGTTCCCCGCGCTGCGGGTGGTGAAGGCCTTCAACCACTTCGGGGCCGAACTGCACGCCGATCCGATGCTGCGCGGCGGCCCGGCGGACGCCTTCGTCGCGGGCGACGACGCGGCGGCGCGCCAGCGCGTGCTCGGGCTCGCGGCGGCGATGGGCTTCGTCCCGCGCGACGCCGGCCCGCTCCGCAACGCCGCCGTGCTCGAGAACCTCGCGGTGCTCTGGATCCAGCTCGCCCTGCACGGCGGACTCGGCCGCGAGTTCAGCTTCCGCTGCGAACAGCGGCCGGCTGGCGAGGCGCGGTAGCGCGGCGCGGCTGCGCCATCCGAGGGTGGCGCATTGCGCCACCTCGACGCCGCCGCCCGGTGCCCGGCCGCGACTCACCGGGTCGCCCCGGCGCTATCGTCCCGCCGACCCGGGCACGCGATGACCGAAGCCTTCCAAGACTGCGACGTGCTCGTGATCGGCGGCGGCCCCGCGGGGGCGATGCTCGCGGGGCTGCTCGCGCGGCGCGGGCGCACGGTGTTGCTCTGCGACGACGGCCATCGCCGCCACCCGCTGCCCGCCGAGACGATCCTGCCCGCGGCGCTCGCGGCGTTCGCGCGCATCGGCGTGGCCGACGAGCTGCGCGCGCTCACGAGCGAGGGGGCGCTGCGTCACGGCGCGATCTGGGAGGACGCGATGTTGCAGTGGCGCGCGGCGGAGCCGGCGGGGCGCGTCGTGCTGCGGGGCCGCTTCGACGCGGGGCTGCGCGCGTTCGCGCGCCGTTGCGGGGCGCGCGTCCTGCCGCGGGCGAAGGTGCCCGGCCCGCTCGCCGATGCGGTCCTCGCCGCGGGCGAGGGTGAGGTCACCGTGCACGACGGCGAGGGCCGGGTCGCGCGCGTGCGCGCGCGGGGGATCGCCATCGCGGCCGGCGCGCGCGGCGTGCAGCGGCTGCTGCCGATCGCGACGCTCGCGACGCGGCCTGCGAACGCGCTGCTCGGGGTCGTCGGCGACGCGCCGGCCGCGGCGCGCGACGCGGAGCTCGTCGAGGCACTGCCCGAGGGCTGGCTCTGGTCGATCCCGCTCCAAGACGGCCGCCTCGGCGTCGCGGTCTTCACCGAGCCCGCGCTGCTCATCCGCGACGGCACGCGCACCGTGCTGCGGCGCCTGCTCGCCGCCGCTTCGGGTCCGGCGCGCGAGCTGGGCATCGCCGACCTCGAGCGCGCGGCCCGCGTGCAACCCGCGCTGCGCGCGACCGCCGCGCGCGTCTTCCTCCTCGGCGACGCCGCGTCGACGATCGACCCGCTCGCGAGCCAGGGACTCGAGAAGGCGATCGCCGCCGCCGAGGACTGCGCCGCAGCACTCGACACGCTGCTCGACGAGCCCGCGCTCCGCGACCCCTTGCTCGCCCACCGCGCGCGCTGGGAGGCCGAGCTCTGGCACGCGCACGCGAAGAGCACCGTCGAGCAGCACGCGCGCGCCCGCTTCGCCTCGGAACCGTTCTGGCGCGAACGCTCGCAGGCGCCCGCGACGACGGCGCCGCTCACGCTGCGGCCCGACCAGCACCTGATCGCGCGGCGCGACCTCCTGCCGGCGCCGGCCGTGCGCCGCCGCGGCGAGCGCTTCGTGCGTGAGGACGGCGTGACCGCGCCGACGGGCGAGGCCATCGCCCGCGTCGCCGGCGTGCCGATCCTGCCCCTGCTCGCGGCCTTCGCGCAGCCGCACGCGCTCGAGCACGGCATCGACCGCGCGGGATTGGATCCGCGCCTCTACGTCCTGCCGCGCGCGCAGGTGCGCGAGGCCACGCGCGAGCTCGTGAGACGCGGCCTGCTCACCGCGATCGAAGCGACGCGAGGAAGCCGGTGACGTTCGCCGTCGCGAGGCTCTCGCCGCGCGCGCGCGGTGCGGGCAGGGCGCCGAGCGACGGTGCCGTCGGCGACGCGAACCAGAGGCGACGTGCGTGGACGACCCGCTGCACGGGCAACACGCGCGGCACGTTGGGATCCGCGACCACGCTCTCGACGCCCTCGTGCGCCCCGGGCCAGCAGGGCATCCCCGCGAGCGCGGCCGGGGCCACGAGGCGCGTGCCGCGCGCGGTCGCGCGCGCGACGAGCTCGGCGAAGGCCGCGCGCCATGCGGGGCCGGTGACGCCGAGGCTGACGTTGACGAGGTCCGGCGCGAACTCGAGCGCGTCGTCGATGCCGCGCAGCAGGCGCTCCGGTTCGCAGTGATCGAGCTCGTCCAGGACCCTCACGACGCAGAGCTCGAGGTCCTGGCACTGCGCGAGGATCGCCGCGGCCATCTGGGTGCCGTGGCCGAGCTCGTCGCGCAGCGCGGCCGCATCGCCGCGCAGCACGGCCCGGCCGCGCACGCCGGGGTGCGACGGCTCGACGCCGGAGTCCACGAGCGCGATGCGCACGCGGCGCACGGTCTCAGTCATGCACGACGTGGATCTGCCCGCTGATCTCGCCGTCGAACTCGACGGTCTTCAGGCGCCGGCACTGCGCGTCGAAGACCTCGAGGTCGCTGCCGGCGACGCCGACGTAGAACTTGCTGCCGTCGGGCGCGATGGCGACGAGGCGCCGTCGCGGGCGGAACTGCTCATAGGCCTCGGCGAGGCGCTTGCCCGTCTCGAGGTCGAAGACCCGCAGGCGTGCGCCGCGCTCGCTGCGCTCGCCGAAGCCGCCGCTCATCGCCGCGGCGCGCTTGCCGTTCGCGCTGATCTGCAGTCCCCACGCGCCGGGGTCGACACCCCACTCGGTCACCTGCGCGACCCGGTTCGAGACGAGGTCGATCTCCATCACGCCCCAGGTGCTGCGGTTCTTCTCGATGGGGTCGCTCGAAGTGAAGAGCGCGCGGTAGCGCACGGGATCACGGCCGAAGAGGAGATCCTGTCCGGAGAAGCGCAGCGCGCCCGCGCCCGCGAAGCGCGGCGTGTGCAGGTCGATGCGCGCGGTCTCCTTCTCCGTCGCGGGGTCGACGATCGCGAGATCGCCGTCCTCGGTCGAGACGTGCCAGCTCCGCCCATCGGGAGAGATCCGCGCGCCGCCGCGCAGCGCCTTCGGCAGCTCCTTCTGCCGCTTCTCGACCTTGCGCGTCGCGAGGTCGTAGAGCAACCACTCGGACGGCTCGAACGAGAAGCGGTCGATCTCGCGCTTCACGCGGTCGATGCGCACGTACCACTTCGCGCCGCCGGGCACCTCGAGCAGGCTGCGCACGCGGATCACGAAGCCCTCCTCCGCGAAGCCGTGCTCGTCGACGACCTCGCCCTTCTGCAGGTCGACGACCTCGATCTTCGTCTGCTGCGACGTGACGACGAACATGCGCCGTTCGTCGTGCGCGAGCTCGACGTCCCAGAACATGCCGCCGCGGAGCTTCACCTTCCGCAGCACCTGGTCCGTCACCGGATCGAACTGCGTGAGGAAGTCGGGGTAGGTCGCGAACCAGAAGCTCGCGCGGGGGCCGGGTGTCGCGGCCTCCTGCGCGGTCGAGGCGCAGGCGCAGAGGAGGCCGAGCAGCAGCGCGGCGAGAGCGGACCTGGGCATGCGCGGGCTCACGGGAACACGAGGTCGATCGACTTCCAGTCGTTCATCGGGGCGCCGCAGGACGCCGTCCAGTTCGGCGCGTTGCTCACGCCGTCGGGGACCTGCGCGGGCCAATAGCAGGTGTGGTAGCAGTCGTAGAGGTCGCGCTCGATCGGCTGGCAGAGGCCGTGCGTGCCACCGCCGCTGTCGACCTCCCAGCCCGGCGCGAAGATGGTCGTGCAGCCGAAGGGGTACTGCATCGGCGGCGGTTCCGAGGTCAAAGCCTGCGCGCGATCACGCGTGCGCTCGACGAGCTCGACGAGCCGTCGCGCCTTCTGATTGACGGGGAGGAGGTGCTTCATGCCTTCAGGACCCTTCGAGGGCGGAGAGGTAGCGCGGCTTGCCGGCGGCGATCCGCGCATAGGCCGACAGACCGAGATCGGTCCAGCCGCGGATCCACTCGCACGCATGGAGGTTCGGGCGCGTGGCCTCGCCGAAGCGCACGTGCGCCTCGTGGTAGCAGCCACCCGCACAGAGCGGCCGGGCGAAGCAGGTGCTGCACTCGGTCTTCTGGTCGACGTGGCCCGCGCGGAGGAACGCGGTGCGCGCCGCCTCGTCGATGCCGCTTTCGAGGTCGCCGACCGTGTGGCTCTCGGACTCCACGAAGCGGTGGCAGAGGCCGAGCTCACCGGCCGTCGAGACCCCGAGCAGGCCGAGGCCCGCGCCGCAGGGGTGCGCCTTGTTGACGCCCGCGTGGAGTTCGCGCAGCAGGTCCTTCAGGTTCGCGAAGCCGTGCGGCTCGTCGCGCAGCGTCGCCTGCACGAAGTCCTCGGCGAGCGTGGCGAACTCGGCGAGCATGCGCTCGTAGGCCTCGCT
This sequence comes from Planctomycetota bacterium, assembly GCA_020848735.1. Taxonomy (GTDB): domain Bacteria; phylum Planctomycetota; class UBA1135; order UBA1135; family UBA2386; genus JACRLW01. The sequence goes on from JADLHO010000245.1 coordinate 12,934, forward strand.
CGGCAGCGCGTAGTCGCGGGAGGGATCCGCGGTCACGGGCGCGAAGCCCACCTCGTCGAAGCCGAGCTCGTGGACGAGGTAGCGGTAGGTCTCGAGCACCGAGCTCGCATCCCGCGTGAGCGTCACGCGCGCGCCGATCGGTCGCCCGCGCGCGGCGCGGTTGCGGTCGACGAGGTAGCGGATCTTCGGCGCGATCACGTCGAAGGAGCCCGCGCCGCTGCGGAAGACACGGTGCCGATCCTGGGACCGTTGGTCGCCGTCGATCGAGATCGTGATGCCGAAGCGGTGCGCGACCAGGAACTCGACGAGCTCGGGCTCGAGCAGCGTCGCGTTGGTCGTCAGCGAGTAGTGCACGCGCTTGCCGGCGGACTTCGCCTTCGCCTCCGCGTGCGCCACCGCGGCCTGGATCGCCGGCACGTTCAGGAGCGTCTCGCCGCCGAAGAACGTGATCGACACGACCGGGCGCTCGCCGGCGTTCGCGAAGAGGAAGTCGATCGACTCGCGCGCCGTCGCGTCGCTCATCCGCGCCGGGGCCTTGCTCGCCCGACCCGGCCCGAGCCGGTCCTCGCCGTACTCGTAGCAGTAGGTGCAGGAGAGATTGCACTTGTTGGTCACGTTGAGGACGAGCGTCGCCAACGGGAAGGGCATCGGCGGCAGCTCCGCCGCGGGCACGCGCCGTTCATCGGCCGGGCGCACGAAGCCGAGCTCGACGAGCTCGCGCAACGCGCGCGGGCCGTCGTCGCCGACGCCCGCGGCGCGCAACGCGAGTTCGGCCTCGCAGCCCTCGCCCTCGAACAGCTCGAGCAGGCGTGCGGCGTTCGCGTCGATCGCGAGGATCGCCGCCGAGGGCTGGGCGTACACGAAGCGATGGCCCTGCTCGTCGGTGAAGCGGCGGTGCACCGCCGCGCGGAGCTTCACCGCTCCTCCCATTCGAGGCTGTTCCAGCGCGCCCAGAGCGGCACCGTGACGAGCAGGTGGCTGCGCGCGCGGAACTCCGTGCGCCGCAGCGTCGGCTCGAGCGGCGCCTCGCCCGGCGCGTCCTTCGCGCGGCGCTGCGGCGCGTCGAGCTGCACCTCGGCGACCGCGAACACGTCGCCGACGTTGTTCGCCTGCCACTTGCGCGCGGGATTGGGACCGTCGAGCCCCGGCGTGAAGGCGCCCGTCGCAGGGTCGATCGCGCCGACGAAGGCGAGATCGTCGTCGTCGTCGCGCACGGCGAATTCCTGCAGCGACCAGCGCGCGGGCACGGCCATGAGGTCGAGGTCGTCGGCGGTGTAGGGCTTGCCATCCTTGCCGCGGTGCACCGCGATCGCCTCGAAGCGCTCGAGCTGCGGCGGGAGCTTCGCGCCTCCGACGCGCGCGAGCCCGCGCATCGGCGAGACGCGCACGTAGTCGATCGCGTCGTAGAGGACGATCGTCGCGTGGCCGGGGTCCGCACCGAACGACACCGTGCGCAGACCACAGTCGGCGTCCGGCGCGACGTCGATCGTGACGCGGGCCTGCGTCGCGGAGACGCGCTCGACCGCGCTCACGGTGACCCCCGCACCGGCGTGGAACTCCGCGGCGCGCAGCGGCTCGGGGAAGGCGGCGCCGCGCACGTCGAGCACGACGCCGCGCGCCGGCACCGTCACGTGCCGGTTGGCGACGAGCAGCACGCGCGGCGCCTCGCCGACGCGGTGCAGTTCGACGTCGATCCCGAGCTCGTCGTAGGCGCCGGTGAAGAGGCGGCCGGACAGACGCTGCCAACCCGCGTCGAGCAACATCACCTCGCGCCAGGTGCGGCCGTTCGCGCCGTCCTCCTTGCTCGAGCCGCGCCAGGAATAGCCCGCATAGAGCAGGCCCTTGCCGCGCCGCGCCAGGCTGCTCCCGTCGGCGAAGCGCAGGTCCCAGAGCACGTCGTATTCGTCCTCGTTCGTGCGCGTCAGGGTGACGCTCCCGACGCCGTCACCGCGGCCGGGCTCGTGGGCCTTCGCGATCCAGGTGCCCGCGAGCGGAACCTCGCGCCGGTGGATGGTCCATTGCTCCCAGTCCGGCGTGAGCAGCGGCTGCTGCTCGGCGAGGCGCGCGAGGATGCGATCGCCGCGGTCGCCGCCGCCCATGCGCCGCGCGGCGCCCTCCCCGCCGGCCGCCGCCGCGGCCGCCTGCCGTGCGCGCCGCTCCGCGTCCTCCGGCGGCGGCCCACCGCCCATCTGACCGCGCGAGAGCGGGAAGTAGGCGACGTGCGTCGCGCGCAGGAGCTGCCATTCCTCGGGGTCGCGCTGCTGGATCAGCACGCGGCCGAGCGGGTGGCAGACCGAGCAGGTCTGACGGAAGTCCTCGTCGTGCTGCGCCTCGCTCCAATGCACGCGGCGCTCGCTCTCGTAGAGCCCGCGCTCCGCCTCGGCGCGCGCGAGGCCGTGCTCGTTGCTGAGGTAGCGCACGATCGCCTTCGCCTCGGCCGGCGTGACCTTCACCTCGTAGAGGCGGATCATCCGCTTGACGGTCTCCGACCAGCCCTCGGGCGCCTTGCGCTGGTAGCTGATCCGCGTCATGTGGCCGCGCTCGTCCTGCGCGTGGCAGCGCGAGCAATGCGTGAGCACCAGGGCATTGCTCACGGGGATCCCCGCGCGCGGCTCCTTCTTCTCCGCCTCCTCGTCGGTCTTCGCCGCCGGCTCCTGGGCCGGCGCGCGCACGGACGCGAACGGGGCGACGGCGAGCGAGAGGAGGAGCAGGGCGAGCGGGGCGCGCACGGAGCGCGACCTTAGCACCGCGGCGCGCGCCGATCACGGCCGCGTCGGCGGGCCGAAGAGCCGGCGATACGGACCGTCGCGCGCCGCGAGCTCGGCGGGGCTGCCCTCGTCGACGATCCGACCGCCTTCCATCACGCAGATCCGATCGACGAAGGCGAGCATCTCGGGGCGCTGTTCGACGATCAGCAGCGTCGCGCCGCGCAGGCGTTCGCGCAGGCGCAAGGCCAGCTCGCGCACGGTGGCGTGGTCGAGGAAGGCCGTCGGTTCGTCGAGCACGAAGCAGCTCGCGGGCCGCACGAGTGCGCGCGCGAGGAGGACGCGGCGCCATTCGCCCGCGCTGAGCTCCACGCCGTTCGCGAAGCGGCGGCCGAGCATCGCCACGAGCTCGAGGCGGCCGAGCCCGACGAGGGACAGCGCGGCGTGGAGCGCCGCGTCGTCGTGGGCGGCTGCGGGTGGCGCTGCGGTTGCAGCCTCAGGCGGAGCTTCGGGTGCGAGGTTCTCGCGCAGCGTCGCGTCGAGCGGGACCGCGTCCTGGAAGAGCACCGCGAGCTGCGCGCGCCAGTCCGCGAGGGCGAGCTCGCGCAGGTCCCGGCCACCGACGCGGATCCCTCCCGACGCGGGATCGTCGAGGCGCGCGAGCAGGCGCACGAGCGTCGACTTGCCGCAGCCGTTCTTCCCGACGAGCGCGACGTGTTCGCCGGGCTGCAGCACGAGATCGAGGCCGTCGAGCACGGGCCCCGTGCCCGGATAGGCGTAGCGCAGGCCGCGGCATTCGATCACGGCGCCGCGCGGCGGCATGCCCTCGCGCGCCTGAGCCGCGCCCTCGATCCGGCCCGCGAGTCCCGTCAGCTCGTGCCAGGCGCCGAGGAACTGCCGTTGTTCGCCGAGCGCGGCCAGCGAACCGACGAGGTCGCGCACGCCGTTCTGCGTGCGCTGCACCGCCTGCGCATACATCACGAAGGCGCCGACGCCGAAGGCGCCCTCCAGCGCGCGCGCGCCGAGCGTCGCATACGCGAAGAACAGCGCGAGCACGGCGAGCGCCTGCCCGAGCAATTCGTCGCGCGAGCGCGCGCGTGCGAGCGCGAGCTGCTCGCCGCGGAGCGTGTCGCGCAGCCCGCGCGCGCGCGCGAGCCAACGCGGTGCCCAGCCCGCGGCGCGCAGCTCCTTGGCCGCCGCGCGCGAGGCGATCACGCCGCTCACATAGCCGAGCTCGCGCTGCGCGCCGACGCTGCCCTTCTGCCACTCATAGGCCCGCCGCGCGTGGCGCACGCGCAGGAGCACCGCCGGCAGCGCCGCCGACGCGACGACCGCGACCAGCAGCGGATCGAGCAGCGCCAGGGTCGTCCCCATCGCGAGCAGCGTGACGGCAGCGAGCAGGAGCGCCGCCAGCTCGGCGACGATCCGCGCCGGCCGCGTCGCGAGTTCCGAGCCCGCGCGCTGCAGGAGATCGAGCACCGTGGGGTCCTCGAGCTGCACGAGGTCGAGTCCCGCCGCGCGCTCGAGCAGCCGCTCGGCGCAGCGGTCCGCCACCACCCGCCCGTGCCGGTCCCCCACGTAGCCCGAGAGCGCCCCCACGAGCACGCCGAGCAGCGCGATCGCCGATGCGATCGCCACCGCCTCGCCGAGCGGCCGCAGCGTCGCCGCCGGCCCCGCCGCGACCGCATCGACGAGCAGACGCATCGCGACGATCCCCCCCAGCGGCAGCAGGCCCGCGAGCAGCGTCAACGCGAACTGCGCCGCAACCAGCCGCGGCCCGGCGAGCAGGCCGAGGCGGACGATCTCACGGACCGGGATCAGTTCGGGGCGCGGCGACACGCGTGGCTTCGGCTCGCGAGCCTAGCCCGGACTACTCGTGAGGCGCGGGAATTCGAGAGCGGCAGGATCGTACCAGGGGGTGATTCAAGCCATCCGGCAACGAACCAGCGCGCTCTCGCATGCCCGACGCCAATCGACAGACTGTTCTCTTCCCAGATCTCGCGAAGCGACCGTGGTCGCGTTCGACGCTGAGGCCACGAGTTCTGACGGGGGCTTGGTCCTGCTGCGGCAACTCGACGATCGTCTCGGCCTGACCGCAGCTCTCGCGGGAGAGATCACCGAGCTGCGGCAGGAGGGGAAGATCCAGCACCCGATGCTCGACCTGGTTCGGCAACGGGTG
>JADLHO010000246.1 GCA_020848735.1 Planctomycetota bacterium
TCGTCGAGGAAGAATGCCTCGACGAGTATCCCGCCCGAGGGAAATGTTCCAGCGTTGCCGGTGACTCGGCTGGACCCGCCTGTCCCGACTCGAGGTCGGCCGATTGGAATCCGAGAAGATCGCCAGGAGACGACAAGTCAATGAGAGACCAGCGCATGATCGGTCGCGAGCCGGCACTCCTTTCCTCCGTCACTCGAGCGGTTGGCATGGTGGTTCTCATGTGCGGACTTCTGCTCACCGGTCCAGCACCCTGGAGTGGGGCAGCATGCGTGGTCCACGAGGAGGAGTCGCCCGCGCTCCCGTGTCAGGAAGCGTGCACGTGCGTCTCGCACTTGGATGAGGAGGACGAGCACTGGCCACTGCTTGGGGATGATTGCATGGGGTTCGACGAGGAAGGCAGTGCCGGTGAAGTGGCCGCTGGTTGCTGCGCCGCGGCGGGATCTCCATGCTTCGATGCGGCATGTCGCAGGCAGTTCTTCGTTCGTTCCTTTGTCTTCGACGCATGTGCTGGGTGCGACTCGAGCACGCACTTGTGGTTCGACCAGAACGGCTACGGACAAGAAGAACTTGTTCCTGGCGAGTGGGGGACGCCCACGTTTGGCGAAATCGCGCTCGCATGTCCGGGCAGCCCTCTGCACTTCTTCGACTACCACCTTTGTTGGAGCGGCGGGATCGCGAGTCCGCTGTACCTATCCGACTTCGACATGTCCTGCGATGGCTGCCTGCCGAACTGAGAGATCACCGTGAATCGAACTGTGAGCGTCTGTCGCCTCGCGGTTGTGGCGTGCGCGCTGCTCTGTCTTTACGCGGGGTTCGTAATTTGCTCCCCCGCGCGAGACGCGGAGAGCTACCTGCCCGGGACGTCTTCTCCCGTTCCTGCGAATCGGGACTCGAGAATCGGGGCGGGAGATGCGAATGGAGTGCGGGGCTTGCCGGAGCTCGTGGACATGGGATCCCGTGGATCGACCGAACCGATCGAGTCTCCGGCGACGCACGAGAACGACGACGTGGCGACCGCACGGGTCGATCACGATACGGCGCCCCAGCGTCTGGTCGTGTCGACGGAGCTCCTCGATCGATTGCACGGCGACCTGCGCGAGCACGGTCGGCAAGCCTGGGAACGCGTAGCCAAGGCACAGGATCGTGCCGACGCCTCGGGTGCTCTCGCCGACCTCGAATCGGTCTACCGACTTGCCGCGTACGCCAATCGTCTCGATGCCGCGTCCCAGGCGATGGCTGCGGGCCGCTTCTCGATCATCCCCGCGGCCTCGGATGACACGAGCGTCGATGCGTACCGCCGGCGGTTCTCGGACCGCAGCGTCGAGCCCGCAGTGGAGCTCTTGCTCCTCGTGCCCAACGACTCCGAGGCGGTGCGCGACTACGACGACGCCTTGAAGGACGTGGCGCTAGCGCGAGCGGCGGAGGAAGCAGAGCTTTGGAATCAGCTTCCGCTCGAGGAGCGTCGCCGACGACTCGAGGAGTCGGAGACCGCTCGATTGGATTCCCTGGAGATCCGGGCCAGGTTTCGTCGAGGGGAGATCACCCTGGACCGGTACCTGGCGATGCTTCGCGAGATCAGGAAGGCCCCGCTGGATCTGCGGATCGCCATCGATCGCCGCACTCTCGTAGCCCACCCACGATGAAGCCGGGAGCGAGCAGGGACCAACGGTTCGGCGTCAGCCGATCAGCTCGTTCACCACGCGCCCGTGCACGTCGGTGAGCCGGTAATCGCGACCCTGGAAGCGGTAGGTCAGGCGCTCGTGGTCGAAGCCCAGCAGGTGGAGCAGGGTCGCCTGCAGATCGTGGACGTGCACGCGATCGACCACGGCGTGGTAGCCGAGCTCGTCGGTGGCGCCATGCACGTATCCGCGCCGGAAGCCGCCGCCTGCGGCGAAGATCGAGAAGGCGTGAGGGTGGTGGTCGCGGCCGAGGAGCTTGGAGCCGTCGCGTTCCTCGTTCATCGGCGTGCGGCCGAACTCGCCGCTCCAGATCACGATGGTCTCGTCGAGCAGGCCGCGGGCGTCGAGGTCGTCGAGGAGCGCACCGATGGGGCGGTCCGTCTCGCGGCACTTCTTCGGGAACTGCGTGACGAGGTCGTCGCTGGGGCTGGTGCCGTGGCCGTCCCAACCCCAATCGAAGAGCTGCACGAAGCGCACGCCGGACTCGACGAGACGCCGCGCGAGGAGACAGTGGTTGGCGAAGGACGCCGTGCCGGGTGTCGCGCCATAGGCCTCGAGCACGCGTTGCGGCTCGCGACGGAGCTCGCAGACCTCGGGCACCGAGACCTGCATGCGGAACGCGAGTTCGAACTGCGCGATGCGCGTCGCGGTCTCCGGGTCGCCGTGATCGGCGAGACGATGCTCGTTCAGGTCGCGCAGACAATCGAGGCTGCGGCGCCGCGTCGCGCGGTCGACGCCGTCGGGGTCGGCGAGGAAGAGGACCGGGTCACCCTGGCTGCGCAGCTCGATGCCCTGGTGGACCGAGGGCAGGAAGCCTGCTCCCCAGGCGCTGCCGCCCGCATCGGGGACCTTGCCGCCCGAGACCAGGGCGACGTAGGTCGGCAGCTCCTGGTTCGCGGCCCCGAGCCCATAGCTCGCCCAGGCCCCCGTCGCCGGTCGTCCCGGTCGCGACGAACCCGTGTGCAGGAAGAGCTGCGCGGGAGCGTGGTTGAACTCGCTCGTGTACATCGAGCGCACGATCGTGAGCTTGTCGGCGACCCGACCGATGTTCGGCAGGTGCTCGACGATCTCGGCGCCGCACTCGCCATGTCGCACGAAGCGGTGCGGGGACCCGAGCATGCGCGGCACGCCCTTGATGAACGCGAAGCGCTCCTTCTCGTAGAGCGACTTCGGGCAGGGCTGGCCGTTCAGCTCGATCAGCTTCGGCTTCGGATCGAAGGTGTCGAGATGCGACGGCGAGCCGGCCATGTGGAGCCAGATCACGCTGCGCGCGCGCGGGGTGTGGTGCGGGCCCTGCGGGAGCTCGGCGCCGCGCAGCAGGAGCGAGTCGAGTGCGAGACCGCCGAGACCGAGGGCCGAGCGCGTCAGGAACGCGCGGCGGGAGAGCGCGAACGGATCGGGTGCGGAGGCTGCGTTCATCGCTTCACCAGCACTTCGTCGAGATTGAGCAGGACCTGGCCGAGCATCGTCCAGGCCGCGCGCTCCGCGGCGTCGTCGCCCGGGCCGGCGAGCTTCACCGCGGCGTCGGGATGCGCGACGAACCACGCGCGTTCCGCGGCGAGGTGTTCGCCGAGCCGTTGCAGTTCGCGCGCATCGGGTCGCCGCGAGGTCGCGAGGCGGAACGCGTGGGTCAGCCGGTCGGTGTCCGCATTGCCGCCCTCGCGCAGGGCCCGTGCTCCGAGCGCGCGCGCGCAGTCGACGAACGCCGGGTCGTTGAGCGTGACGAGCGCCTGGAGCGGCGTGTTCGTCCGCGAGCGTCGGACGACGCAGAATTCCCGGCTCGGCGCGTCGAAGGTCGTGAGCGACGGATACGGACTCGTGCGGCGCCAGAAGGTGTAGAGCGCGCGTCGGCGCGCGTCCTCGCCGGGGCTCGTCTGCCAGCGATCGCCGGAGTAGACGACGCGCCAGATGCCCTCGGGTTGCGGCGGCATCACGCTGGGCCCGAACTTCTTGTCGGAGAGCAGTCCCGCGGTCGCGAGCGCGCCGTCGCGCAGGGCCTCGGCCGGGAGCCGCAGTGCCGGGCCGCGGCCGAGGAGTCGGTTGTAGGGATCGCGATCGGCGAAGCGCGCGAGCGTCGAGTCCTGCCGGTAGGTGGCCGAGCTCACGATCCCGCGGAGGAGAGCCTTGAGGCTCCAGCCCTTCGCGACGAAGTCCGCGGCCAGCCAATCGAGGAGCTCGGGATGCGAAGGCGGGTCGCCCTGTTGGCCGAAGTCCTCGGTCGTCTCGACGATGCCGCGGCCGAAGAGCTGCTCCCAGACGCGATTGACGGTGACGCGCGCCGTGAGTGGATTGGCCGGATCGACGATCCACCGCGCCAGTCCGCGCCGGTCGAGCGGCCAATCCGCCGCGAACGCATTGAGGTGCTGCGGCACGCCGGGACCGATGGGTTCGCCCGGATCGAGGAAGCTGCCCCGATTGAACAGGCGCGTCGTGCGTCGCGCGTCGACGGGCAGGTCCATGAGCACCGGCGTGCGCGAGACCTTCAGCGCCGCGCGCTCGCGCTCGAAGTTGGCCAGTGCGCCGCGCGTGGGGCCGAGCGCCTCGGAACGCGCGCGATACTCCGCCTCGAGTGCCGCGCGTTGCGCCGCGGTGCGCGCGCTCGCGGGTGTCGTGAGCGCGCCCGCGAGATCGCCCGCGGGATCTCCCGAAGGTGCGTCGTCGATCACGCGGAAGTAGAAGCCCGCGGGCCCGCCGCCATTGACGATCTTCAGCAGGATGCGCGTCTCGCCGGGCCTGACGTCGACCGCGACCCGCTCCTGGTCCGCGGCCGCCGCGCGCGACACCTTCTTCTCGAGCAGGATGCGATCGCCGACGCGGAGTTCGATCGCGTCGTCGCTGCCGAGCGAGAACTCGAGGCGACCGCGCGTGCGCGCGCGCAGGGTGCGACTCAGGTAATGCGCGGCATTGCTCCCCGGCAGGTCGCCATGCACGACGCCGTCGACCCAATCGGCGCGCGGTGTCCACGCGACGCCGCGCGCGTCGTCGATCTCGGGTTGGAAATCGCGTTGCCAGGCATCGTCGAAGCTCTCGCCCGGCCAGGGCCCCGAGTGCTGCCACGGGCCGAGTTCGATCTGCATCGCGTCGCGCGCGTCCCGCGCGCGACGCAGCTCGGCGGCGAAGGCCTCGAGTGAGTCCGCGGCGATCGGCGCGGCGAGTTCGGCCTTCGCGTTGGCGATCCCGGCGTCGAGGCGGGCGATCGTCGCGCGTTCAGCCGGTGTCGGCGTCTCGATCGTCGGCGACTCGTCACCGCGGTCGGCGTCGGCGGTCTGGTCGAAGAACGCGTAGATCCCGTAGAAGTCGCGGCGCGAGATGGGGTCGTACTTGTGGTCGTGGCACTGCGCGCAGTTGATCGTCGTGCCCATCCACACCTGGAAGGTGGTGTTCACGCGATCGAGCACGGCCGCGACGCGGAACTCCTCGTCGTCGGTGCCGCCCTCGTCGTTCGTCATCGTGTTGCGATGGAAGGCCGTCGCGAGGATCTCGTCGCTCGTCGCGGCCGGTTCGAGGTCGCCGGCGAGCTGGAGATACGTGAAGCGATCGAAGGGCAGGTCGGCGTCGAAGGCCTCGATCACCCAGTCGCGCCAGCGCCAGATCGAGCGGCGGTCGTCCTTCTCGTAGCCGCGCGTGTCGGCGTAGCGGGCGAGGTCGAGCCACCA
>JADLHO010000247.1 GCA_020848735.1 Planctomycetota bacterium
CTACGCCGAGGCGCGCGTGCACCTCCACCGCGGCCGCAACCTCGCGACGCTCGGCGAGCTGAAGGCCGCGCGCACCGAACTCGCGACCGCGCACGAGCTCGCGGCCCGCATCGGCGATCCGCGCACGCGCGGCCGCGCGCGGCTCTTCCAGGCGGAGTGCGACGTCTTCACCGGCCGCGCCCCGCGCGCGAAGGCGCTGCTCCTCGATGCGCTGCGCGAGGCCGAACGCGCGAAGGACCAGGTGATGGCCGCGCACGCGCGCGCCTGCCTGCTGCTCGCCGACCCCAAGCTCGAGCTGCCCGCCGAGCCCGAACGCATCGGCGCCCCCCTCGCCGACGTGATGCAGCTCCTCGCCCACGCGCTCCGCCGCCGCGACGCCGGCGACGAGGCCGCCGCGAACCCGCTCCTCCGCGAGGCCTGCGCGCTCGAGGCCAAGGCCCGCGTCGTCCTGCCGCTGCGGATCTTCCTGCTCCGCAGCGCGGGCCGCGACCGCGCCGCGGAACGCCTCATCGACGTCGCCCTCGATCGCATGCCGCAGGAGTACCGCCGCCGCTTCCTCGCCTTCGTGGCGCGCGTCGGGACCTGAGCGCGCGCGAGTCTACGAAGACCGGGCAACTCACTCGCGTGCGGCGAGGGCGTGGCGGAAATCGCGGACGAACTGCGCCAGGTCCGGGTGACCCTTTTCCGCGCGCAGCAGATCCATGGCATCCACGAGATCTGCCGCAAACTCGATCCCGCCTAGCGTAGGCGGGTGCCCCCCGGCTCGAACCGTCGACGCAAGCAGATCCACGTAGTGGTCGCGTAGGCACTTCGTGTGCCCCACCCGAGGGGTCGCGCCAACGACATCAAGAAAGGAAGCGGGGTCTGCCATGTACCAGCGTTCGACATGCGGATCTGGGCATGCCACCACGATCCGGTCCCTGAACGGTGCAAGGCAGCGCTCCTCGATCTCCCGCCGCCGAACCGGCGAAGTCTTGCAGTTTCCATCGATACCGACGACGAACACGTCGGGCATCGGGATCCCGGAGAACCCATGTTGGATCGTGCGCTGGACGGTGACCATCTCCTCTATGGCACGCCCCTGACCTCCTCGAGATGACCGGACCACGGTGCGTACTTGGCGTTTCGATTCGCGCGCGAGTCGGCGCACCAACGCGACCAAGAAGTCCTCGTGCGCTCGGTCCTCGACGAACACGTCCACCCGGACCAGCTCAGTCACCGAAGAGTCCCCGCATCAACAGGTTCTCAAAGAGACGATCTTCCTCCGGACTCGTCAGGGCCTGCTCCACCTCACGTTCGCGAAAGAGCGGCCCACCACCCTCGAACGGCACCACCGCGCTCGACCCGCCCTCGCGTCTCACATGGTAGAGCCCGACCTCGTCCACGTGGGACCCAGCTCCCCGAAGAACGGCATCACAGAACAGCGGCGAATGTGTGGTCACGATCACCTGCCGCTGGTTTTCGAGCGCCAACGACAGAAGTAGCTTGGCGATCAGCTGGATCCTGCGGGGGTGCACTCCGTTCTCGGGCTCCTCGAACGCCAGGAGCGAGCCGCTCCAGGGGTTTACGGCAACGGCACATAGTGCGAGTACACGCAGCGTGCCCTCCGACGCGATCCGTGACGAGTAGTCGGTTCCGTCCTGCCGAATGGCGACGTCCAAGGTGCCCCGCCGACGATCGAGTTCGACTTCCAACGACTCCACGCTCGGCACCAACGACTTCAACGTCCTGGTCACCGCTGCGAATCGCTTCGGATGTTCCGCTCGAAGGCGAAACAGGAAGGGCGCGAGGTCGGCACCGTGAACACCGATGTCGCGCACATCCGATGGCGGCTGGGCCAGCCGCATCGCGATCCGAGGGTCCAGGAAGTAGGTATGCCATCCTGATAGCTCGCGCCGAGCCGCCTCTACCGCAGGGTAGAGCTTGCCGCCATGCCGCGGGTCGGAGAGCAGTGAGTAGTTCAGGAGGAGAGGCTCGTAGCGAGGCTTCCCCGACTCTGACTTCCGCCGCATGCGAAGTCTCCCATCGATCTGCTCGATCGCCGGGTGCCCCTTGGGTTTGTGGCTCTCGTTCAGTACCGCGAGGTACTCGTCGGCGACAGCAAGCGCACCGGACATCGGCGTCACCTGCACGCTGATGCGATAGCGGATGAGCTGGGACTCGCAGCGCAGATCGGCGCCGAGCGTGAAGCGCGGTGGATCTCCCTCCAGCAACGCAGCCAGCCCGCCACTCGGGAAGTGGAAGAACTCAACGGGGTGGCCGCGAATCGGCTCCGCCAGTGCTTCGCTCAGCGTTCGATGCGTGCCGATCCGAGACAAGGCCTGCACGGCATCGAGAAGGTTGCTCTTCCCGGCGGCGTTCGCCCCAAACAGCACGGTGAGGCGAGGCAGGCGCACGTCAACGTCGCTCAGAGACTTGAAACCGCAGACTTGAAGGCGCTCGATCATGGCGGACTGAAGCCGAAGGCTCGCCCAAGGCATGGCACGGGTCGTACGAGGTACCCGAGCCCCGCAGCGACCGAGGGCTTCGGCCCGATGTTCTCGCCGGAGCAGATCGAACTCAACCGCCCCTCAGTCCGACCCGCGCCGGTTCACGGTCGCCGACGCGATCTCCGCCTGTCGGAGCAGCTCTTCGAGCAGGCGCGGGGAAGCCTGCACGACGAAGGATCCCAGGCTCTCGAACACGTGCCAGTCCAATGCCTTCTCGCCAGTCTTCGCCTCCACGCGGGCGAGCAGCTCACGCGCGGTGGCCCGCGTCTCGTCCGGCACCGGCGCCCTGCCGCGCACCGGCATCGTCGCCGAATTCAGGAAGAAGACGACCTGCACGGCGCTCTGCGTCGCCGACGCAGCGGCGAGCTGGCGCGTGAGTTCGGGGTCCACTCCGACCGATCCCAGTCTTCGCCTAGCGGTCATGCTTGCGCCAGCGGAGTGCGCGCTGCACGAGTCGCGCGAGGCGCCGGTGCTCGGCCCGGCGCCCACGCCCCCCCAACCCCATCCCGCGCAGGAACTCCGCGAAGTCGCGGGTGCGCGGGGCAATCGGCAGCTCGCGGGCGTGGCGCCAGAGCCAGCGCGCCATGCGGACCAGCATCGCGTCGCGCTGCGCGGGCGTGAGGCGCGGTAGCCGGCGCGCGCGGTCGAGGTCGATGAGCACGAGTTCGGGCTCGCCGTTGCCCGAACGGCGCGCGAGCACGTTGCCGGGGTGGAGATCGGGATGCTGCAGTCCGGCCGCGAAGGCGCGGGCGACGAGCGCGCCCGTGGCGCGGAGCGTCGCACGGCGGAGACCGGGCTGCTCGGCGACGAAGGCCGGCAGCGGTCGGGCATTCGCGACGAGCCGGGTCGCGATCGCGAGCTCGAAGCCGCAGCGCGTGCGGCGCGCGAGCGCGGCGAGCGGCTCGGGGATCGGCAGGCCGTCGGCGCGCAGCGCGACGCTGAGCTCGAGTTCGCGGAAGGCGCGGTCGGGGGAGAGAAAGCGATCGGGCAGGAAGCGCCGGAACGCGCCACCGCGGCGATAGCGGCGCACGACCGCCACGACCCCGCCGAGCCGCAGCACGCGGACGCCGCCGCGGCCGAGCGCGCCGGGCAGCGCTTCGCCCGCGTCCCAGAAGGCCGAGAGCGGCAGCGCCGCGAGCGCGTCGCACACGAGCGCCGTGTCCTCGGCTCCGTCGCGTCGCGTGTAGCCCGTTGGGATCGCCAAGCGCGCGGATGATACGGAGCCCGCCCGATCGGACCATCGTCCGCAGCGGGCGGCGCGGGCGTCGGCTCAGCCCGGCGCACGACCAGCGGCCGCCTGCCGCAGGTCCGACTCGATCCGCCCGTCCTTCATGCGCACGCAGCGCTGCGCGCGCGCGGCGAGCGCGGGGTCGTGCGTGACGACGAGCAGCGTGCGGCCCTCGCGCCAGAGCCCCTCGAGCAGCGCGACGATCTCCGCGCCCGACTTCGAGTCGAGGTTGCCGGTCGGTTCGTCGCAGAGCAGCAGCGCCGCGTCCGCCACGAGCGCGCGCGCGATCGCGACGCGCTGCTGCTGGCCACCCGAGAGCTCGTTGCTGCGGTGGAGGAGGCGATCCCCGAGTCCGACCTTCTCCAGCATCGCCGCGGCGCGCGCCTTGCGCTCGCACGCGGCGACGCCCGCGTAGCGCAGCGGCAGCGCGACGTTGTCGAGCGCGGTCATGCGCGGCACGAGGTGGAAGGACTGGAAGACGAAGCCGATGCCGCGACGGCGGACGCTGCGCTCGTTCTGGCCCAGCGCCGCGAGCTCCTCGCCCGCGAGGCGGTAGCTGCCGGCCGTCGGGCTGTCGAGGCAACCGAGGATGTGGAGCAGGGTCGACTTGCCGGAGCCCGACGCGCCGGTGAGGGCGACGTAGGCCCCGTGCCCGATCTCGAGATCGACGCCGGCCAGGGCGTGCACCGGCGCACCCTCGCGCTCGTAGACCTTGCCGACGCCGCGCAGCGCGAGCAGGGGGATGGACTCCGCGGCATCGATCATGACGGCTCACTCATGGCGCAACGCCTCGGTGGGATCCACGCTCGCCGCACGGCGCGCGGGTGCGAGCCCCGCGAGCGCGGCGACGAGGCCGAGGAGGACGGCGACGGCCGCGGCGACGCCGGGCGAGGGCACCGGCGAACCGAGGTACCCGCGTGCGGTTGCATCGAGCGGCAGCGCGTCGAGCCCGACGAGCACGGCGATGCCGAGCAAGAGCCCGCTGCCGCCGCCGACGACGACGAGCAGCAGCGCCTCGATCAGCGGCCGGATCACGATCTGACGCCGCGTGGCGCCGAGCGCCATGCGCAGGCCGATCTCCGCGCGGCGCTCGAGCACGAGCGCGTGCGTCGAGTTCGCGATGCCGACGGCCGCGACGCAGAGGCCGAGCACGCCGACGATCAACAGGAAGAGCCGCGTGCCGACCACGAGCGCCGCGATGCGGTCGGTCTGGGCGACGTGATCGACGATGCCGAGGGCGCGGTCGTCGGATGGATCGAAGCGCAGCACCGGCGCGAGCGCCCGGCGGAGCTGCCGCGCCACCGCGGCGTGCTGCGTGGGCTCGTCGAGCTCGAGCAGCACGTAGCTCGGCCAGCGCACGTTCGACGTCGCGCGCAGCGTGCTCGCCGGGACGAAGGCCTTGCGGTCGTCGTCGCCGTCGTAGTTCATCACCATCGCGACGCGGCGCACGATGCCGACGACGCGGTAGGGCTGGGAGCCGATGCGCAGCTCCAGGCCGAGCGCGTCGCGTGCGCCGAAGAGCTCGCGCGCCAGGCGCTCGCCGAGCACGACGACGCGGCGGCGTTCCGCGCCGTCGACCGCGTTCACGAAGCGACCGCCGGGCGCGACGACGAGCCCGCGGATCGCCGCGTACTCCGGCTCGACCCCGCGCACGTTCGCGCTGACGCCCGCGGTGCCGGCGACGAGCCGTCCCGAGGCCGTGTACTCCACGCTGCTGCGCCGCACCAAGGGCTGCGTCCGCAGCGCGTCCACCGCGTCGGGCTCGAGGCGCACGATCCGTCCCGCGGCCAGGCCCAGATGGGGCTGCGAGGTCGAGCCTCCCGTCACGCGCAGCATGCGATCGCCGGAGTGCGTGAGGACCTCGCGCATCGCGCGCTCGAAGCCCTCGCCGAAGCCCGCGAGCACCGTGAGCCCGAGCGTGCCCCAGGCGAGGGCGAAGACGACGAGCCGCAGCCGCCGGCGATCGGCCCAGAGCTCCGCGGCGAGTTCGAGGACCTCGCGCATCGTTCAGCTCCGCAGCGCCGCGACGGGATCGAGGCGCGAGGCGACGCGCGCGGGCTGCGTCCCCGCGAGGATGCCGCAGCCGAGCAGCAGCGCCGTCGCACCGAGGCCGAGCGCGAGGGGGATGCGCGGGACGCCGGTCTCGGCGGTCCAGGGGCCGGCGGCGCCGATCCACACGATCCCCATCGCGGCGAGTGCGCCGAGCAGGCCGCCGCACGCGACGAGCAGCACGGTCTGGCCGAGGATCTCGCGCCGCAGCTGGCCGGGCAGCGCACCGACCGCGAGCGCGAGACCGAGCTCCGCGCTGCGTTTGCGCACCATCAGGTGCATGAGGTGGGCGATGCCGACGGCACCCGCGAGCAGGGTCACGAGACCGGCGATGCCGAGCACGACGTGGAAGGCGAGGAAGATGTAGCCCATCATCCGCTGCTGTTA
>JADLHO010000248.1 GCA_020848735.1 Planctomycetota bacterium
CAGCGCGGGCACCCGCAGCGCGGTGATGCGCGCGCGCCCGTCGAGGACGACGAGATCGCGGGCGAGCGTGTCGAGCAGGCGCCGGGTGCGCGTGAGGATCGCCCAACCGTCCGCGTCGAGCATGCGCGTCGTCGTCGCCGCCGATGCGGCCTGGGCCGCGACGCCGTCGCCGACGTGCAGCGCGCGGCTGTCGGTCGCGACTTCGACGCGCGCCGCATCCTGGCCCGCGGGCGCCCGCGGCACGGCGCGGAGCGCGAGCCCGACCGCCTCGCCGAGCGCGACCGAGGCGATCGCCGCCTTGAAACGGAGGATCCCGAGCGGTCGCCAGACGAGGAAGCAGAGCGCGAGGGCGGCGCCGGCGAGGCTCGGCGGCAGCACCGCGAGCCGGACCTGCGCGCGGAGCGGCTCGGCGAGCGATGCGGGGTCCGTGTCGAGCAGCCAGGCGATGGCGCCGACACCGAGCGAGGGGACGAGCGCGAAGGCGACCAGCGTCACCGTCGCGAGCGAGAGCACGATGCCCGCGGTCAGCGGCAGCGCGACGCGCCGCGAGCGCGGGGCATCGAAGAAGCTCTCCAGCGCGAGCGCGGCGAGCACGCACGCCGCGATGTGGAACAGCGCGAGCTCGGCGCCCGGGCGATAGGGCCAGGCGCGCACCGCGGAGCGGGCGAGGTCACCGACCGCGCCCGTCGTCGCGAGCACGAGGGCGAGCCCGGCGATCGCGATCCAGTACAGGGTCTGGCGGGTGCGCTTGGGACGCAGCAGTCCGAGCAGCCCGACGAAGAGCGTCATCGCGCCCGGATACAGCGCGAGGGCCATCCCGTCG
This sequence comes from Planctomycetota bacterium, assembly GCA_020848735.1. GTDB lineage: Bacteria > Planctomycetota > UBA1135 > UBA1135 > UBA2386 > JACRLW01. The sequence continues at coordinate 824 of JADLHO010000248.1, forward strand.
GCGTCCCCCGCGGCGCTCCGCAGTCCGCCGCCCGTCGCGCCGAGCTCGCCGAAGAGGCCGGGGGCGAAGAGCGCGAGCAGCGCGACGGCGGGTACCTGTCCCGGCGCCGGCGTCGGCGAGTCGAGCACCGCGCGCAGCTCGGCCGCCTGCAGCCAGAGCGGCGCCGTGACGAGGGCCGCGAGCATCAGGCCGACGAGCGTCGCGCGCAGCGAGCGCAGGCGCTCGGTGCGATCGATCGCGAGCAGCCCGGCGCAGAAGCCCGAGACGGCCAGCAACGCGCCGAGCCACGCGGTCGCGGTGCCGCCCGTCGCGAAGGACAGCGCGAGCGAGAGCGCGAGCTGCGTGGCCGCGTGCGCGCGCCGTCGATCGAAGAGACAGTGCCAGGTCGCGCTGATCGTCCAGGGCAGCAGCGCCATCGCCGCGGCCTCGGGCAGGCGATCGAGCGCGGTGGTCATGGCCCAGCCGAGGCCGTAGAGGCCTCCCGCGACGAAGGCGGAGAAGCGCGACGCCGAGAGCGTGCGCAGCATCCGGTAGGCGAGCACGCAGGCGAGCGCCGTGTGCAGGAACAGCACGAGCTCGAGCATCGCCCGGCCCTCGTCGAGCGCGAGCAGCCAGAACGGCGGATAGAGCACCGGCGCGCCGGAGGCGGCGAACGGCTCACCGAGCCGCGCCCAGGGATTCCAGAGCGGGAGCTCGCCTTGGCGCAGCACCGCGCCCACGCGTTGCATCGCGGGGAGCAGCACGAGCTGGTTCGTCGCGGCCTCGCTCGCGACCGCCGTCGCCGCCGCGCGGGTCGGGTCGATCGGCGTGCGCCAACGGGCGAAGAGGAGGCCCGGGGCGTGCTGGACCAGGGCCAGCACGACCAGCAGCAATCCCGCGAGGAAGCCCTCGCGCCGACCCGTTCCGAACAGGCTCAACCGCTTCGTTCCCTCGCTTCGACGCGGGCTACGTCGACGGACGGTGGCGCCTTGCTTGAGCCGCGCACGCGAGGAGCACGACGAGCAGGACGAGGGCCGCGCCGCTGAGGGCTGCGCCGACGGCGAGACCGGGGGCGCTGTACGTGAACACCACACGCGCTGCGCCGGCGTGGACCGGTACGACGCGCATGAACAGATTGCCGCGCACGATCGGGGTCGCCTGGCCGTCGACGTGCGCGGTCCAGCCGCGCAGCGGTGCATCGGCGAGCACGAGGTAGCCGGCGGGACCGGCCTCGACGGCGAGCTCGATCCGATCGGGGCGATCGAGCTCGAAGCGGACGCCGCGTGGATTCGCGGGAGCGGCCTCGAGCGGGGCCTCGCGCAGCGCGGCCGCGGCGCTCGGATCGACCAGCACCGCGTCGCGCGGCGCGAGGTCCTGCGCGACGAGCGCGCTGGCGATCGCCGCATCGTCCGGCAGCTCGCGCCGCCCGTGCACGACGAACGCGCGCGGCAGCGCCGTCGTGCGCTCATGGAGCCAGAACGGCGCGCCCCGTGGTCCGATCGCGGTCGGGCCGACACGCGGGCCGGCGTGGGCGAGCGGCCTGCTCGACGCGACGTAGCGCAGGCCGATCAGGTCGAAGAAGGGCCGCTGCAGCCGCGCGTCGTCGGGGAACGAGCGGGGCCAGTAGCGCCGGATCATCTGCCCCTCGCCGTAGAGCTCGAGGAAGGGGCGGTACGAACGGCCGTCGACGAAGGCGTAGCTGTTGAGGTCGCGGAGCCGCAGCGGGAACAGGAGGGGCGGCAGCGTCAGCGGGTCCTCGGCCTGCGGCGCGGCGCGTGCGACGACGATGCCTCCCTGCGCGGCGTGCGTGCGCGCCGCCTCGACGAGGAACTCGTGCACCGGCGTGTCGAGCGGGTCGCGCTGGAGTTCGCGGCAGGGGTTCAGCGGTGCCGCGAGCGCGAGCAGTTCGAGGGCGGCGACGAGCAGCGTGAGCGCGAGCAGGAGCGGACGCACGGCGCGCGCGCGCGGCGCGAAGCGCCACGCGAGCAGGACCAGCGCGGCGATCGCGTAGTGGAGCGCCCCGCGCCCGACGCTCGCCTCGAGACGCGCATGGCTGCGCTCCAGCGCGAACGGCGGGAACAGCGCCGCGACGTCCGCGCGCGGGAACTGCGGTCGATCGGGACCCTGGAAGCGCTGCCAGATCGCGTCGATCACCGCGTCGTGGTCGGCGAGCGGCGCGGCCGCGCGCAGGGCGAGGCAGCCGGCGGCACACAGCGCGGCGAGGCCGGCCGCGACGAGCGTGCGTCGCCGCGCCTCGCCGGAGAGCGCGGCCTGCAGCCCGCAGCCCGCGAGCAGCGCGACGATCAGGGCCGCCGGCGCGAAGAGCCGCATCGGCTGCACGCTCGCGACGACGGGCAGCTGGTACAGCGGGGCGAGCACGCGCGGTGCGATCGCGAGCAGCGCGAGCAGGGGCAGCGCGGCCGCGGTCACGCGGAGCGCGCGCGTGCGCAGGGTCATGACGCCGAGCAGGGCGAGCACGAGGGCGAGCGCGCCCGGGTGCATCGCGTACTCGGTGAAGCCCCAGTTGCTCGGGTACTGCAGGGACCCCGCGGCATTGCTGCGCGACCAGAGCAGGTGCACGAGCGAGGACGCTCCGGCGGCGGGCGTCTCGCCGGGCCAGCCGATCGCATCGGGCAGCACGAGGCCGAGCGCGGCGAGCGGCAGATCGCGTCCCTGGCCGAGGATCGCATCGACCTTCGGCGCGAGTTCGCGGTTCGACTCCGGGAAGAACGCGAACATCGGCGCGAGCTGGATCGCGGCGAGCGCGACGCCGAGCAGGCCCGCACCGAGCAGCCACGCGGCGAGCCGGAACATCCCGCGGGCGCCATCTTGGCGCGCGCTCGCGACGAGCTGGGTCAGGGTCTCCCAGCCGAGGAGCAGACCGACCGCGACCGCGAACGGGGGGAAGCCGGCGAGCAACGCGAACGCGAGCGCGAGCGCGAGACCCGCGGCCGGCCCGAGCCGCGCGCGACCGCGCGCCTCCGCGAGCGCGCGGCCGGCGAGCAACGCTCCCGGCAGCGCGACGAGCGGGTCGAGCCGCATGTAGAAGGGCGCGTTCGCCGCGAGCGTTCCGCCGAGCTGGAAGACCAGCGCCGCGAGGCACGCCGGCGCGACGGCGAGTCCGAGACGACGGAACCAGAACAGCGCGAGGATGCCCGCGGCCGCGAGCGCGAACCAGGTGCGCCACGCGAGGCCGTCGCGCGGATCGAACGCGAGCAACGTGATCGCGTTCAGCGGATTGGCCATCGCCGCGAGGCCGTTCGCGAAGAGCGGCGCGCCGAAGCGCGCGTACGGGTTCCACGACGGGAAGCGACCCGCCGCCAGTTCCTCGCGCGCGAGTTCGAGCTCGGGGACGACGAGGCCCGGGATCTCGGTCACGTCGAGATTGCTCGGCGCGGCGGTCGCGACGGCGAGCTGCGCCTCGTCGAGCATCAGCGCGGCCGGCGGGAAGCGCGCGGGATCCCAGGGGAAGTAGCTCGCGCCGAAGAGCAGCGCCTGGTTCAGCAGCACGGCCGGCGCGAGGACGAGCACGGCGATCGCGAGCGCGAGAGGGGAGGGGCGGCGCCGGATCACGCGACCCCCGCGAGCGCGCGGCGGGCGCGCACCGTGCGGCGCGCCGCGATCAGGAGCAAGAGGGTGCTCAGCGCGGTGCCGAGCAGACCGAGCGCGAGCGAACGCGTCACGACCGGACCCTCGTAGCGGAAGACGACCTCGTGCGTGCCGGGCTCGAGCCAGACCGCGCGCAGGTAGTGGTCGGCGACGAGGATCGGCTCGTCGCGCCCGTCGACCTGCGCGGTCCAGTCCGGGTCGTAGGGGTCGGCGAGCCGGAGATATCCGGGTTCGCGATTGGTGACGGCGACGAGCACCTCCTCGTCGCGGTGGTGCACGATCCGCAGCTCGGCGTCCGCGATCCCGTCGCCGCCCGGGTCGCGGACCTCGCCCTCGGCCTCGAGGATCAGCGTCGCGCGCAGGTCGCGATCGCGCTCCGCGAGGCGCGCGAGACGGGCCTCGCGCTCGGCGATCCGCTCGATGCGATCGCAGAAGGTCGCGCGCGGCAGGACACTCGTGCGTTCGACGAGTGCGAAGTCGCCGGCGCTGCCCGCGGGCGTGCGGTCGACCAGCGCGGGGGAGACCGGCACGAGCGCGCGCGGTGCGAGCACCCAGCGGCAGTCGAGCAGATCGAGCAGCGGATGCGTGAGCGACTCGCTGCGCTTCAAAGCGCCGACCCCGGCGCCGCCGATCGACGCGCCGATCGCCCCCGCGGCGCGCGGTTCGAGTGCGTCGAAGAACTGCTCCATGCGCGCGGGCGGCAGCGGGTTGTACGCGCCGAGGTCCTCGAGACCGTGGTATGCGCCGAGGTTCACGGGCAGGAGCTGCGGGCGATCGTGCGGCCCGGGCTCGAGGCGTTGGAAGCGCGGTCGCGGGGCGTCCTGCGCGGTGGCCGCCGCGGTGTCGGCGACGAGCGGTGCCAGGATCGCGGGGACCCGCTCGACCCGCGCGGTGGGGACGGGCACGACGATGCCGGCGCCGGCGTGCAGGAGCTCGAGCGCGGCGAGTGCCGCGAGCACCCGCACCCGCGCTCCGCCGCGCAGCCAGAACGCGGCGATCGCGGTGCCGAGCGCGACGAGCAACGCGCGCCACGCGGTGGCCGTCTGCGCGGCGAGGTTGTTCGCGGCTTCGAAGGGCCGCAGCTCCATCGCGGCGCGCACCATCGCCTCGTCGACGACGATCCCGGCGCGCGGTCCGGCCAACCGTTTCGCCCAGAGCGTGCGGAAGGCCTCGAGATCGCCGTCGATGCGGAGCAGCTCGACGAGCGGCACCACGGTCACGGCGGCGACGAGCAACGCGAGCACGCCGAGCGCAGGGGCGCGCTTCACGCGCAGGACGCGCTCGGCGCCGAACGCCGCGAGCACGGCGATCGCCATCGAGGCGAGGAAGAGGAAGCGCCGCAGATCGCCGGCGCGCGCGCCGGGGATCAGCCCCGAGAGTTCGAGGAATGGCGTGCGCGCCATCGCGAGGCCGACGGCGAGCACGAGCACGCCGCCGAAGAACGCCGCGCGTCGCGTCGCCTGGGCGAGCGCGAGCAGGGCGCAGAGCAGTCCCGGGATGCCGATGGCGAACGCGGTCTCGGGCCAATTCGCGGTGCGGGCGCGGCGATCGACCTCGAGCAGGTCCGGAGCGTCGCGGTCGGCGAGCCACTCGAGCGCGACCCACGCGGGTCCGGTCTCGCCCCCGTGCATGCGGGCCGCGGGCCACTGCAGGAGATCGGGGAAGAGAAGGCTCGCGAGCTGCGGAGCCGCGAGACCGTTGGCCGCGAGCGCGGCGGCGCTCGCCGGGGGCCGCGCCGTGATGTCGGCCGCCTGCAGGACCGGCCCCATCTGCGGCGCGGCGAGCAGCGCGCCGAGGGCGAAGCCCGCGCCCAGGCGCAGCGTCGGCCGCAGGTCGCGGTGCGAGAGGGCGCGCCATGCGGCATGGGCTGCGACCAGCAGCGTGAGCTGGAGGCTCACCGGCGCGAAGCCCGCCGACCAGCTCAGGCCGATGCCGAGGCCGAAGGCCGCGATGCGTCCGGGACCGAGGCCCCGTCCACGCCAGGCCTCGTCGACGAGGCTCAGCAGCGGGAAGAGCGGCAGCGCGGCGGTGAGGATGACGTTGTGGTGGACGCGCGCCTGCGTCCAGAACCCGAGCTCGACGGCGACGAGGCCAACGAGGGCCGCGGCGTGCGCGAGTCCGAGTCCGCGCAGGAACCAATAGGCGCCGAGGCCGAGCAGCACGAGATGGCCGAGCAGCCAGATCCCGTAGATGCCGCAGGAGGGGACGGGCAGACCCGCGAGCAGCAGGTTCCAGGGCTGCCAGACCTGCGCCATCTGCGGCACGAAGGGCGCGCCGCCCGCGATGTCGCGCGTCCAGAGCGGTGGCTCGCCGGCGCGCAGTCTCGTCTGCAGGATGCGGTCCCACGCGAGCGACTGGTTGAACTTGTCGCCCATCGCGCGGTTGCCGCGATCGAACTCGTCCGGCGTGACCGAGCCGTCGGCGAGGGCCTCGCTCCGCAGCGGCTCGTAGACCTCGGGGACGAAGGGCAGGACCGCGCGCGTCGGGAGCACGCCCGCGCGCAGGAAGAGCAACGCGAGGAGCAGCGCCCAGAGCAGGGCCTCGCCGAGTTCGCGTCGCGACACGCGCGCGCCGGCCGAGCTCACGAGCGGCCCCGCCTCTCCGGAACCGGATCGTGGCCGGGTTCGTGGAACGGATGGCAGCGCGCGAGCCGGCGGATCGTCAGCCAGGTGCCGCGCAGGGCACCGTGCCGGCGCAACGCGAGGATCGCGTAGTTCGAACAGGTCGGGACGAAGCGGCAGCTGGGAGGCTTCAGCGGCGAGAGCACGCGCTGGTAGATCCGCACGAGGAGCACGAGCAGGTGTCTCACGGTCCGCTCGCCTCCGGCGCCTCGTCGCGAGCGCTGCGCCCCTCGCGGCCGCCGCGTCGACCGCGGCGACGGCCCTTGCCGCCGCGGCCGTCCTGGGGCTCCGCCGCGAGCCGCGCGACGAGCTGCACGAGCTCGTGCCGCGCCTCGGCGAGCAGCAACTTGCCCTCGCGCGGGCGCGGGATGAGCACGAGATCGAAGGCCCCGGCGAGGGTCGGACGCTCGAGCCGGAACGCCTCGCGGAGGACGCGCTTCAGCTTGTTGCGTCGCACGGCCGTGCCGTTCTCACGGCTCACCGCGAGCCCCAGGCGATGGCCGCCGCGCGTCCGGAGGGCGACCACGATGAGCAGCTTGCCGTGCGCGCGCGTCCCGCGGCCGTAGACGCGCCGGAACTCGCGCTGCGAGCGCAACCGCGCGGTGCGTGGGAGTCCGAACCCGGTCGCCGCGGGCTCAGTTCCGCTGCGTGGAGCGGGTGGCATGGGCGACGCGCTCGTCACTCGCCGGCAGCGAGGTCGTGTAGAGGAACTTCTCGTAGTCGCGGCGCGCCGCGTCCCGGCGATCGAGCCGCTCCAGCGCGCGACCGCGGTTGTAGTAGTCGGCCGAGCGCGTGGGGTCGAGGGCGAGCAGCGCGTCGAGCTGCTCGACGGCCGCCGCGAATTCCTGCTTGCGGAAGTGCATCTCGGCGAGCGCCGAGCGCACGCGCTTCTCCTGGTCGAGCAGCCCCTGCAGCTCGCCGCGCATGCGGATCTCCTCGCCGGGGTCCATCGTCTCGCGGATCACCTGGTTCGCGCGGTCCTGCGCGCGGCGGTTCTCGGCGAGGCAGGCATTGCCGTGCTCCACGGCGGGCTCGTACTCGTTGAGCTCCGCCGAGATCTCCATGAGCTGCTTGTGGGCGAAGCGCAGGAGCTCCTGGCGCTCGAGCAGCACCTTCAACGCGCGACGTGCCTCGCTCCAGTACGAGAGGGCGCGCACCTCGAACTCGCGCCGTTGGGACTCCCGGCGGATGCGGTCGTTCTCCGCGAGCTCGGCGCGCTCGAGTTCGCTCGCGAGCACGTTGGCGCGGCGGCGCAGGTCGCGGCCCAGGCGCTGCTTGGTGGTCGCGTAGCCCAGGATCGCCTCCGGGGCGTTGTCCTCGAAGTCACGCAGCGCGAAGGCCCGGTCGAAGAAGCCCTCGGCGGTCTGCAGCATCTGCGCGTCCGAGCCGCTGCCCTGCACATCGTCGCCGGCGCGTTGGAGGTTGCAGAGCGCGGCGGTCACCAGCAGGTGATAGTCCTCTGGGTCGAGTTCGAGACCCTTGCGGGCCATGTCGAGCGCCTGCTCGTAGCGATCGCCGCGGAAGTAGACGCCCGCGTTCTGCCGGTAGAACTGGAGCTGGTCGCGCTCCTCGGGACTCAGGCCGCCGAAGACGCTGCACGCGCCGAGCAGCAGGAGGGGGATGCACCGCGAGAGGATCGGGCGAGGGGACGAACGCATCGTGCGACGGCGCGGATCGGGTTGCCGGGGCGACGCCCCAAGGGAGCGGGTGGCGACCACGGAGAGGGCAGCGGATTGGACCCGCGCGAGCGGCATCGGACAAGGCGCGAGGCGGCGCCTTCGCGCGACGGCGTTCCGTCGGGGGGCTCTCCCCGCTACGAACGACGGCATGGGTCCGCTCGCCGTCGCCGTGTCCTTCGCCGCCTGTCTGTCGATCGGCGCCGTCACGCCGCAGGACCGGAGCCCGGCGGACTGGCCTGAGGCGCTCGCGTCGCTGGCGCGGGATGACGCCCGCGGCGGCAGCTTCGGTCCCGTGGGACCGCGGCTCTGGGTCACGCGTGCCGAGGCGGCCCCGGGACTGCGCGGCGACGCGCATTGGTTGCATCACGGGACGCTCGCCGCGGCGGGGGGGCGCCTGCTCGTCGTCACCTTGCAGGACCAGGACGGGGTCCCCCTGCCGCTGCTCGCGAGCGCGCAGCGCTGGGCGCCCGACCACGCGACGCTGCGCTACGCGGCGGGTCCGTCGCCGCTCGTCGACGAGGCGCGTTGGATCGCGCAGGAGGCCGACGTCTTCGTCTCGCGGCTCACGATCCACGGCCCGGCGCGCGTGCGCGTCGCCGTCGAGTCCGCGCTCGCCGAGGGCGTGGCCGGCGACCCGCAGCGCTTCGTGCCGACGCGGCTCGAGCTCGCGACGGCGATCGACCCCGAGCTCGACCCGCGGCTGCGCCGCGGCGGCGCCGACGAGGTCCTCTGGCTCGAGGCGGAGCAGTTCGTGGAACAGCAGGGCAGCGAGGGGCGCGACCGCAAGGCCGGCGCCTCGCGCGGGGAGCTGCTCGGGCGCGAATGGGGCGGTGACGCGCGCGACTTCGCGAGCTGGCGCGTCGCGGGCACCGGGGCCGGCGATTGGGTGCTCTGGCTGCGCTGTGCGCGCGCGGACGCGGGCGATGCCGAGTTCGAACTCAGCCTGCCCGACCGCGAGCCGATCGCGATCCGCGTGCCGAGCACGGGTGGCTGGGGCGAGACGGCCGAGCAGTTCCGGCTCGTGCGCGTCGATCTCGGTGCCCTGCCCGCGGGCGTCTTCCCGCTGCGGCTCGCCGCGCTGCGCGACGGCTCCAACACGAACCTCGATGCGCTGCTGCTCGCGCCGAAGGCGCTCGCGGAGGTCGAGGCCCTCGTCCTGGATTTCGTCCACGGCCGCCGCACGGCGGGCGATCCGTTGCGCGGCGCGGTCGCGCTCGTGCCGGGGCCGCAGACCCGCCGCGGCGTGCCGCTCGCGATCGCGAGCGGTCCGCGTGGCGAGGCGGTTGCCGTCGAGAGCGGGAGCGAGGGTCTGCCGATCACGGGCGAGGGCGAGCGCGTCCACGTGCTCGCGCTGCCCTGGCGCGAGGGTGCGGAGCTGAGGCTCGGCGCACTGCGCCGGCGCCTCGCACCCGTGGGCACGCACGTGGGAGGTGAGCTCGTGAGCTGCGCGGTCGCGGCCGATGCCCGGCTCGTGCTGCATGCCGAGGGCGCGTTCATCGCCGCGGTCACGCGCGAACGCGCCGTGCCGCGCGACGCGCTGATCCGTCAGGGTCGCATCACCGCGCACGGCGTGTCGAGCCCGATCGGCGTCACGCTGCG
>JADLHO010000249.1 GCA_020848735.1 Planctomycetota bacterium
AGCGCGCATCACGGTCGAGTTCCGCGAGGACGGGGTCACGCGCCGCGTGTTCCGCCACGTGAACAGCGGCGGCAGCTTCGGCGCCAACCCGCTGCGCGTGCACCTCGGCCTCGGCCGCGCCGAGCGCGTCGAGCGCCTCCTCGTCGACTGGCCGGGGGGCAGTGGGCCGCAGGTCTTCGAGTCGCTGCCGCTCGACCGCGAGCTGCGGATCGTGGAGGGGAAGGGCGCGGTGGAGGACCTGACCCGGGCGAGCTTTCGGCTCGGAGGCGTGCGCTGAAGTCTCAGATCTCTCCGCCGTCTTCCGTGATCGCGCTGGGTGCTGTCGAGCTGGTCGAATCCGGGCGCTGGCAATCGAGCGATCCGTCCGCGGAGTGGCGCGCCAGGGCACGAAAGCTCCAGGTCGTCGGCTTGTCCAGGTCGAGATGGGTCGAAAAGACCTGTTGGATGGCGCTGAGTGCCGCGCCGTTGAGGTCCTGGAGCATCGTGACCGGCGTGATCCCCATGTCCGCGAGGCGTGCGAGCGCTTGGGTGCGCAGCTCGCCGTCGATCTTCAGGTGCGTGAGGCAAGGGGTGGCTCGCGTACCGGTGTTCCTCTGGAACTTCAGCATGAGGCCCGCAACGTGCTGCTCGATGTCGTCCGCAATGCGGGACGGGCGCGTGAACACGCCCTCCTGCGCGATCATCCGACGATTCTGATGCCGCGGAGGGTTCAGAACCTGGAGGCACGCACAGGCCTTGGGTGCGAGCTCCAGCGGGCTGCTGGGCCCGCCAGACTCCAGAGCGCGGAGTGCGGAGATGCTGAGCGCGTACAACGAGACGTGACTTGCGGACTGAATCCCCGTGAAGCCGCCCAGCGCGAAGAAGAGGGCCACGTAGGGCGAGAGGCTCCAATCGAGCAGGAGGGTGGGCAGCCCGTGATGCTGCGCGAGCGCGAGGGCCGTCCAGCGATCCTTCGGGAGTTCCTTGCCTAGCCGCAACGCGTGGTAGGCGTAGACCTCGAGGAGCCTGGCCTCCATGGCCTCGGCCTTCTCGTGATCCCAAGGTCGGTCGCCCGGCCGCGGCGCGATCCGGCGGGTCAATCCGGAGCGAAGCTGCCATGCGGAGTCCTCGTGGCCGCGGAAGATCAGCATGGAACGCGCCGCGCGGTCCGAGAGCTCGTCGACGAGGTTCCAGAGTGTGCGCGGGCTGCGGACGAGCTTGGGAGTGACTGACAAGGTCTCACCAATCGATGAAGGGGCGCTGTACGTCCTCCCGGGAAACGTGGAGGATCTCCTCCTCTTCGACCAGCCGACGGAACTCGGCCTGGTCGACCTCGGGCGGCAACTTGCCGTGCTCCAGGATGAACTCGAGACGCAGACGATAGTGATGGGCCATGATGGCCCAGGCGGCGCAGAAGCGCAGTCTCCTCAGGCGCCGCCGACATTCGTCGCTCTCGCGCGATGGCGGAGCGCTGTCCTGGTGCGTCATTCCGAAGACGCGTCGCTCATCCTCGCGGATCTGCTGGAGGAACTGGATCGTCGTATGGATGCGAGTGAGGAAGTCCTCCGGATCGCTGCCGCTCGTGATTCTCATCGCCGCGGCCCGCCTCGGGTCCACGGGCGTCGTCATCGCGACGTGGTCCACGTATGCCGGTTGCTCCAGCAGGCGATAATGCGCTTCGACGAGCTCGGCTTCGACCATGATCTCTTGATTGCCGCTCTTCTCGACCTCGATCAGGTGGACGACGCCACATTCCTTGTAGGTGGCGAGACACTCCTCGATGAACGGCGCAGGGTGCCCGATCGCCCGGAGATCGCCGCGGATCTGTGAGGTCTCGAGCTTCCCGCCACGCAGCAGGAACAGGAAATGGACGCCCACGATCGCCGCGAAGGCGGCGTCCTCCCGGTGCGGACCAGAACGGGTCGTGTCGAAGAGATTGATGAGGGCACAGCCCGTCGAGCTCGGGACCAACTTGCCCTCCTCGCCGCTCAGGTATGCATCGAGGAAGGCGTAGGGACTCAGATGCGGACGCTGTCGCATCAGACGCTTCTGCTTGGCGACTCCGCTGAAGGCGACGCGCAGGCGAAGGTCTTTCGAGCGGCGTGCCGAACCGCTGACGATCTTGCCGAGGACCGTCAGGGCGGGGTCTGGGTTGGCTGCGATCCGATCCTCGAGGCCCCAGCGGATGGCATCGCCGAGGATCTCCGCCGCTTGCCGGGCGCGGATCGGCGTGAAGGCCCGATCTCCGAACTCGTCCACCATGTCGATGTCGACGATCCGGCGCGAGCGACCCACGTGCGAGCGTAGACAGCCGAGGCGGCTGCCGATGAGCAGTGCCTCATCGCATGGGCCGAGTTCGAGCTCCAAGGGGCGGTGCGTCGGGAGCGGAAAGCGGCGCTGGGCGAGGCGCGCCCGGCTCTCGGGGCGCAACGGCAGCGCGAGCATTGCCTCTTCGGGCCCGAGTTCCTGCACGAGGTGCAGGACATCCGTGATCAGGGCGTGCTGGCAAGTCAGGTCATTCTGATCGAGGTTGTCCGGCAGGAAGACGAGCTTGCGGCGTGACGCGGGGGCGATCTGCCGGCGCAACCTGATGGCGGCACGCAGGAGTTTCCGAGGGTCGAAGTTCTGGGTGGCCCGGGCGTGGAGCCGGCGCTCGATGCGCGTCGCGCGTGGCTCGGCGCTCGTCGCAAGCGGCGACCAGCGCTGCAGGTCGTCGTAGATGGCGAAGTCGTCCCAATCGCGCAGGTCGATGTTGCCGTGAGCAGCCTTGAAGTCCTCGTTGAGGATGGCGAACCACATCTCATAGGCGCGATCCATGGCGGCCGCCTGGGGCTCGGGCTGGCGGATGTCGCAGTCGAGAAGCAGGAACTGCTCGCGCGGCGGTGGCATGGGGACACCTGCGGGCCGCGGCTCGAAGTGTCGGAAGAAGTACTGCAGGAACGTGGTCTTCCCCACGCCGGCTCCCGCAATGACGAGGACGACGGTCGGCGTGTGGCTCTGGAGCTGCTGATAGAGGTAATGCTCGTGGGCCAGGTGCGGGGCGGGTGGTGGGCCACCCGCCATCCAGGTGCGATGCGAGACGTAGATCTCGGACGCCGGCGCCACCGCCGAGTTCGAGAAGACGTTCTCGCGGAAGGTGTCGAGGAGCTCGTAGCGGAACGCCCGGGCGATTTCGTCGCCGCGCGAGCGCATCGCGACGGGGCTTCGCGTGGTCGGCGGGATCCTCATGACTGCCTCACGATCTTCAGCCAGTTTGCGCGTCCGGCCTGAGCGAAGTCGACGGCCGTGCTGCCGTCGACGGCATTGGGATCGAACTCGAGGATGAAGTGCGTGACGCGCGTCGAGGCGGCGATGAGCCATTCCTCCAGGCGGAGTGGGCCTCCGGGGGCGAGTGTCGTCTCCCGCTGGTCCTGGCCGACATTGCGCACGTGGCAGAGCGTCGTCCGATCCGAATAGCGCCGATATGCGTTTTCGATGCCCGAACCCCCGCGTGCGCACGACTTCTGAAGGAAGTAGAGGTCCATCTCCACTTCGAGGAGTGGACACTCGCGCAGCATGAGGTCGAGTCCGCTTTCATCGCCCCGGCCGTCGATGGGGATGAGGTCCCGCGTGTAGGGGTGGAAGCTGAGTCGCTTCCCATGGGCGGCCAGGCGCTCCGCGGTCCGACAGATGGTCTCGGCGTCGCGGCGGTACTCATCGCGATCCTTGCGACGTGGTTTGCCCGGACTGCAACTCGAGAGCGTTGCGTACGTGCAGCCGAAGATCTCCAGTCGAGCGATCAGGTGTTCGAGGTCCGACTCGAGCGATTCGAGACAGAGGCACGGCTCATGGCTGCCGAGGATCGCGAGGCCGGCGCGCTTCGCAGCAGCGGCGAATTCCTGCGGCTCCGAGCCGCGGTTGCCGGCAATCTCCAACTCGTCGAAGCCGAGCGCCTTCAAGCTGCGAAGCGCAGCGTCGAGCCCGGCGAGCAGGGCATCGGTGAAGGGCCAGGCTTGGATGGCGAGCGTCGGAACGGCGCCACGAACTGGCGAATCGGATTCCAAGGGTCCTCGGCCAGGGCGAGAGTGCGGGGGGCCCGTGATGGGGGCCGTGAGCGGGACGGACAGAGGGACGAGAGCGGCGTCCTCTGGAGAGAGCGATCGATCCGGTCGCGCATCCCGGGCGCAGCCGTCTCGACGGACGGGAATATGGACCTCGTCCGGTGTGGTGACGAGGTCGAGGCGACTGCTTGCGCTCTCGGGACAACTCGTACGGTGGCCGGGGGGTGCGGCGCCCGGCGCGGGATTCGACCTTCATGCGCCCGATGCCGATGATCCCGCCATGGCCCGACGACGAGGACGCGGCATCAAGCGCAAGCTGCTGATCGGCTTCGCCGTGCTGTGCTGGCTCGGCGTGCGCTCGAGTGCCGGGCCGGCGCCGGAGCGGGGGCCCGCGGTGGACGCGAGTGGTCCCGCGGTCCGCGGCGCGGCGGCGGCGTTCGAGCCCGGGGAGCTGCGGCCGCCCGCGGCGCGGGGC
>JADLHO010000250.1 GCA_020848735.1 Planctomycetota bacterium
CGTGTCCTCCTCGTTGCGGGGCGTGACCGAGGGCGCGGTCGCCGGACTCGTCGTCGACTACGAAACCCTCGGCGAGCGCGCCGTGCTGATCGTGCTCGACGTGCTCGAAGGGCGTCGCGAGCCGGGTGCGATCCAGGTCGGCCGCATGGCGGGCTACCAGGTCGTGGTGAACCTCGCCGCGGCGCGCCGTGCGGGCTACGAGGTGCCGTTGCCGATACTCGCGGTCGCGGACCTCATCCTCGACGACGAGTCGGAGGCGAGGCGATGAGCCCGGCAACGCGACCCGACGGCCTGCGACTCGGTGTGAAGCTCGCGCTCGCGCTCGCGGGAGTCGCGGCACTCATCGCGATGCTCCTCCTGGTCTGGGTCGGTCCGGCGACGGGCGAGGCGCTGCGCACGCGCAGCGCGAGTCTCGTCGATGCCGGGGCGAATGCGCTCCGCGGCCTTGCCGCCGACGATTCGCGCCAGAACCGCGAGATCCTGACGAGCCTGATCGACGAGACCACGGCGGCGCGGCGGCGCACGCTGATCGACCTGCCGCTCGAGCTCTATGGCGGGGACGTCTCCGCGATCCGATCCGCGCTGCAGGAGAAGGACGCGGCGCGCGGCGCGATCCTGCGGAACAACGTCGCCGTGCTCACGCGCGAGGTCGAGCGACGCAACGCGGCGCGCATCGACGCCGAGGCGCGGACCCTCGTCGCGCAACAAGATCGGCTCGCCGACGGCATCGCGAAGGACCTGCGAACGACCTCGCTGCTGCTCGCCGGACTCGTGCTCGCGATCTCGCTCGCGGGCTTCGGCGTGGGGCTCCATCGCCTCGTCGTCCTCCCGGTGCAGCGGCTCGGCATGGCGACGCGCGCGATCGCCCGCGGCGAGCTCGGCGTCGCGATCGACGTGCCCCGCCGTCGCGACGAGATCGGCGCGCTGGCGCTCGACTTCGCGCGCATGCTCGACGAGCTGCGCAGCTCGCGGGCGCTGATCGACGCGAAGAACGCCGAGCTGCGCACCTGGAACGAACGCCTCGAGCAGGAGGTCGCCCGCCAGACCGCGCATCTCGAGAGCACCGTCCTCGAGCTGCGCCGCGCGCAACGCCGCCTCGTCCACGCCGCGAAGATGTCGTCGCTGGGCACGCTCGCGGGCGGCGTGGCGCACGAGTTCAACAACCTCATCGGCGGCATCCGCGGTTGCGCGCGCGAGGCGATCGCCGGGGAGCCGGATGCGGAGCGGCGGGAGACGCTCGAGGTCATCGCGCGCGCGGCCGAGCGCGCCGGCGAGGTCACCGATCGGCTGCTCCGCTTCGCGCGCCAGCGCGTGGTCCCGAAGGACGAGGTCGACCTCGCCGAGGTGCTGCGCGAGGCGCTGCGCCTCATCGAGTCGCGGGCACGCGCGGCCAACGTTGCGAGCGCGCTGCACGTCGGTGTTGCCCTGCCCCTCCGTGCCGACGCCTCAGCACTCCATCAGGTCTTCCTGAACCTCTTCACCAATGCCGTGCAGGCCATGCCCCGGGGTGGTCAGCTCGACGTCGACGCCCGCCGCGACGGGGACGAGATCGTCGTGACCGTGCGCGACACCGGCATCGGCATCGCCCCCGAGCACCACGACCGCGTGTTCGATCCGTTCTGGACGAGCAAGGACACCGAGGCCGCCGCGGACTCGCGCGGCACGGGGCTCGGGCTCTCCGTCAGTCACGGTCTCGTCGAGGCGCACGGCGGCACGATCGACTTCGTGAGCGAACCAGGCCGCGGCACGACCTTCACCGTGCGCCTGCCCGCGCGCGGCGTGCCGGCCGACGACGCGCGTTGATCAGATCACTCCCGCTGCCTTCAGCTCGACCTCGAGCTTGGCGCGAACCTCGCTGATGTTCTCGTTGAACGAGGTGTAGACCACACCCTCGACGTCCGAAGGCAGCTTCACGTTGCCCTTCACCAGGATCATGATGTTGCTGAGCGTCAGCCGCGAGATGAAGAAGCCGAGCTCGATCAGGACGTTTGGTCGCGGCTGGAAGTACTGCTTGCCCTTGTTCTTCACCCAGTCGTCCTCGGTGAAGACCGCGATCGCGAACTCGCAGCGCTCGGCAGCGCGGATGAAGCGTTCGAGCCAGGAGACCGAGCCGTAGCCGTGTGCCTCGCCGAGGACGATGGGCCGGGCGCCCAACGCGGTGAGGATCTCCTTCAACTCGCGCCACTTGGCCTCGTTGTGGCCGTGGATGATGAAGACGTCGTTGCTCGAGGCTTCCTGCACCTTGCGCAGCGCGTCCTCGAAGTACGCCTGCCACGGCGGTTCACGGAAGTTGTCGACCTTGAATGCCGGCAGACGCACGCTGTCCGTCGACGCCGCGTAGAACACGATCGCGCCACGCGGGCGCTCGGCGTCGGGATCCGCGACGTAGATGCGCGAGACGGGAGAGGTGACGGTCGGGATGACCCGGAAGCACCGCGGGTACTTCGCGCTCAACTCGTCGGCCTCGGCCCAGGTGGCCTCGACCTCCGTGCGAAGTTGGTCACCCGTCTGTCCGAACTGCGGAGCGATGCGCGCGAAGTCGGCCTTGCGGGACAGGAAGCAGAACTCGAACACTACTCCCTGCTTGAGGCGTTGGACGATCAGCTCCTTGTGGAGCTTGATGGTCCGATAGAAGGACGCGCCGACACACAGCACCCGTTCGGCTGCCGTGCGGTACAGATCACCGACATAGGACTCCGATCCGGTTCCGCCGTCGAACGTCACTGGTTCCGACACCGAGGTTCCTCCCGAAGCGGGCTGCGGGGCAGGGAGATGGAGACGCGGTCGCGGCGGAGGGTAACGGTAGCCGCGAACCGTGCAACGGAGCGGCAGGGTTCGACGCTCAGAGCCCGAGGAACAACATCGCCGAGGCGGAGGCCGCGATCACGCCGCCGGCCATCGCGTGCGACCAGCGTTGCAGGGGCGCGATCCGCAGCCGCTCGGCGCCGAGCGCCAGCGCGGCGGTGATCGCGAGCATCGTCGCGAGCGTGACGATGCCGAAGACGAGGCCCGTCGTGAGTGCCGCGGCCCAGCGGGCCTCGCTCGCGGGGATCATGAAGAGCGGGAAGAGCGGTTCGCAGGGCCCGAGCACGAAGACGAGGAAGAGGGCCCAGAAGCTCGTCTGGTGTCGCAGGGCCTGCGCGTGGTCGTGCACGTGCCTCACGCCGCCGTTCCCATGGAGGTGGAACTCGCCGCCGTGCGCGTGGAGCACATAGCCCTCGCGACGACGCAGCGCGTGGCGCAGTCCGAAGAGCGCATAGGCGATGCCGATGCCGAGGAGCACCCAGGCGGCGAGGTCTCCGCGCCGACCCTCGACCGCTTCGAGCGCGCCCAGGGCCATGCCCGCGGCCACACCGACGCCGCCCAGCACGATGGAGGAGAGCACGTGGCCGACGCCGCAGATCGCGGTGATCACGAGCGTCCGTGACAGCGTCCAGCCGCGCGCCTTGCCGAGGGCGACGAAGGGCAGGTAGTGATCGGGTCCGAGCGCGGTGTGCACGACGGCGACACCCGCGGCGGCGGTGAGCATGCTGAGACTGGCGTCGGACATGGACCAGGCGAGCAGGTGATTCCCTGGCCGTGGTCGGCGAGGGCGGCATCGAGCCATGCCGGGGCGATTCCGCGCGCAGCGCCGAGCTCGTGTGCTCGCGCGCTAGCATCTGGCGGCGTGGCTGCCGCGCTATCGATAACCGATTCCAGCTCCGAAGGAACGCAGTCCCGCAGCGCTCCGCGCGCGCGCATCCTGGTCGCCGACGACGAGGAGAGCATGCGCCACTTCGTCGCGAAGGGACTCCGGCGGCTGGGCTTCGAGGTCGAGGCCGTGGCCTCGGGGACCGACGCGGTCGCGCGCTACGAGGCGCGGCCCTTCGACCTCTGCGTCAGCGACGTGCGCATGCCGGGTCTGGATGGCGTGCAGACCCTCGAGAAGCTGCGCGGGCTCGACCCCGATGCGCTCGTCGTCCTGATGACCGCCTATGGCTCGATCCAGAGCGCGGTGGATGCGATCCGGCGTGGGGCCTTCGACTACGTCACCAAGCCCTTCGAGATCGACGAGCTCGCGGTCGCGATCGAACGGGCCCTCGAGCACCGCGCCCTGCGCACCGAGAACCGGGCGCTCAAGCAGCTCGTCGACGCTCGCGACGGTTACGCCGGCCTCGTCGGGCAGAGCCCCGCGATGCGCAGCGTGTTCGCGACGATCGAACGGCTGCGCGGCAGCGAGGCGACCGTGCTGATCGGTGGGGAGTCCGGCACGGGCAAGGAGATGGTCGCGCGCGCCCTGCACGCGACCTCGGCCCGCGCGGGTGGGCCCTTCGTGGTCCTGCAATGCGCCGCGATCCCCGAGACCCTGCTCGAGAGCGAGCTCTTCGGTCACGAGCCCGGCGCGTTCACCGGGGCCGTGAAGCGGAAACGGGGCCTCATCGAGAAGGCGCACGGCGGAACGCTCTTCGTCGACGAGCTCGCCGACCTCTCCTTGCTCGCACAGAGCAAGCTGGAGCGGGTCCTCGAGACGCGCGAGGTGGTCCCGCTCGGTGGCAGTACGCCGGTCCACGTCGACCTGCGGATCGTGGCGGCGAGCAACCGCGATCTCGAGGCCGCGGTTCGCGACGGCTCGCTGCGGCGCGAGCTCTACTTCCGGCTCGACGTCGTGCGCATCCAATTGCCGCCGCTCCGCGAGCGGCGTGAGGACGTCCCCCTGCTCGTCGATCGCTTCCTCGGCGCGGCGGCCGAGCGCCTCGGCGTGAAGAAGAAGCGCATCGGTTTCGATGCCATGGTCGTGCTCAGCCGCCAGCCCTGGGCCGGCAACGTGCGTGAGCTGGCGAACGCCGTCGAGCGCCTTTGCGCGCTGCGGCCCGAAGCGGACGAACTCGGCGTGCTCGACCTGCCCGAGGAGATGCGCGGCCCGATCGGTGCGACGGCGGGCTCGGACCCGCGCGCCGTGGGCCAGCTCGACTACGAGGCCGCGATCCGCGGTTTCGAGCAGGGCTACTTCGCCCAGCTGCTGAAGCAGACCGGCGGCAACATGACCGAGGCCGCCGCGCTCGCGGGGATCTCCCGCGGACACCTGCACCGCAAGACGCGACAGCTCGGCCTGCAGGGCGAGCAGTTCCGGGGCTGAGAGCCCGTCGCGGCGATGCCATGGTCCGCAGGCACGCGGGCTCGTCGCGCGCCGGGTCCCTGGCCGATGCGCAAGCGCGGCATCCGGCCGCGCACCGGCCAGGGCCTGGCCGGCCCTGGCGCCATGATCCGATCGCACTACCAGATCCATGCCGAGGTCCGTCGCGTGTTCGCGCGGCATTGGGTGGATCTCGATCGGATCCAGTTCGGCGTCTACCGCGACATGCTGCGCGTGACCGGCGAGCTGCTGTGCTCGCGCGAGGCCTCGGCGCCCGCGACCGCCGCGCTGCTCGAGGTCCTCCAGGGCGAACTCATGCGGGTGCCGGAGATCCGCTGCGTGCAGTTCGATCTGCGCAACTGGCAGCGCGACACCGACGGCCGCTGGCAGCAAACGAACCGGGCGACGGTGGCGGAACCCGGGACCCAGAGCTCCTCGACGGTGGTCCACGTGGCCGGCCCGGGAGGCGCGAAGACGAACTGAGCGCCGCTCCGGCGGGCGCGCGGGAGCGGAGGAGGGTGTGACCATGCATGACGAATCGATCGCGAGTCTCCAGGCCGTGGCGCGGAGCCGCCCCGGGCACGCCGACGTCCACGCTGCGCTGGGCCACGTGCTGCACGCCGCCGCTCGCTTCGCCGAGGCCGAGAGCGCGTTCGACGCCGCAATCCGGATCAACCCGCAGTACGCGGAAGCGGTGGTCGGCCGCGCGTTCGCGATCGGGGAACGGGGACGGGCCCGTGAGGGCTACGCCGAGTTCCGGCGGCTCTTCGCGTCGACGCCCGACGAGTTCCAGCTCGTCTTCGCGCTCGGCGTCTACTGCATGCGCTTCGGCTGGCGCGACACGGGTGTCGCGCAGCTCCGTCGCGCCTGCGAGCTGTTGCCCAACGCGCCGTTCCCGCGGCTCTTCCTCGCGGCCGCGTATGCCGATGCGGGGGACGGTGCGGCCGCCGCGCGGGCGAGGCGCGTCGCGGTCGATTGCGCGGCGACCCTGCGAACGCGAAGCGGCGTGACGGGCGACGCGAGCGGCTTCGCCGAGGCCAGCTTCCACCGATCCTGGCCGAGCCCGGGCCTCACGCGAGTCCACGTGCGCCGGGCGGAGCAGCTCCTGCAGGCGCGGCGCGGTGCCGAGGCCGTCCACGAACTCGAGGTCGCGAACTCGCGCTTTCCGGGTCACCCGCTCCTGCTCGTCGAGACCGGGCGCCTGCGCATGCTCCTCGACGGCGGCGACGACGCCGCGCGCTGGTTCGAGGCGGCCGTCGCCGTCGATCCGCATTGCCACTCCGCGCACCTCGAGACCAGCTACCTGATGGCGGAGCGCGGCGAACTCGATGCAGCGATCGCGAGCCTGCGGCTCGCCGTCGAGCTCCGTCCGAGCTTCCCCGACTACCGCTACCAGCTCGGCACCCTGCTCCTCGACGTCGGCCGCGTGCACGAGGCCGTCTCCCAGCTCGAGCAGGCCTTGATCTTCAACCCCACGCATGGCCACGGCGCATTGGCGTTGGCGCGCGCCTACGCGGAGCTCGGTCGCGACGACGATGCCCTCGCGGTGATCGGGAGCGGGGAGTGGCGGGAATGGCCGGAATCGCTCGTCCTCGCCGCCGAGCTGCTCGCGCGCGCGGCGCGCCTCAGCGAAGCGCGCAGCGAACTCGAGCGCGCGCTACGCCTCGCCCCGGACTTCCCCGCCGCGACCGAGGCACTCGCCGCCCTCCGCGGCTGAGTGTTGCGATGCTCGGGCCTGCGGGCCCGGCCCGGTCAGACGCCCGCCTCGCAGTGCGCGGACGTCAGATGGGCGATGACGTCCGCCGCGCCATAGCGGTTCCGGCCGCCCAGGAAGTCCCGCAGCAGCGCGAGATCGTCGCCACTGGTGACGATCGGGGGCTCGAGGGCGCCGTCCCTGCGGACCTGGGCCTGACCGATGACCGCGAGGAGCCCATTGCACAGGCATTGGCGCAAACTCGTGTCCTCGAGCCTGCCGCCCTTGCGGACGTAGGCGGCCTCCGGTTCGCCGGGGCAGCGGTAATGCAGCTTGCCGTCCGCTCCGCGCGCCGCGACACGCAGGTAACCGAGATCGCAGATCCGCTCGCGCGTCACGCCGCGCGCCGGGTTCTCGGGCCAATCGACGACCTTGAACGGATAGCCCGTCGGTGAGGCGCGCGGCGCGGTGCGGACATCGACCTCGCCGCGGGTCGCGGCCGCGATCACGGATCGCCGGATGGGCTCGGCGATGCCGGACTCCTCGCAGAAGGCGAACAGCGTCCCGACCTGGATGCCGGCGGCTCCGGCCCGGAGCGCCGCCGCGAGCTGCCGCGGATGTCCCGTGCCGCCCGCCACCCAGAAGGGCAGGCCGAGCTCTTGGATCTTCGCGAGGTCGACCACGTCGCGCTCGCCGTAGATCGGCTCGCCCCGTTCGTCGAAGGTCGGCTCCCCGCGCGGTGGCGCATTGTGGCCGCCGGCCGTCGGGCCCTCGATCACGAGGCCGTCGACGCGACCGCTGCCTTTGCGGGCGAGCATCGTCGCCAGGGAATTGCTGGCCACGATCGGCAGGAACTTCGGCCTCGCGAGCGGTGCTGGCAGGACTTGCCAGTGCTGGGCCGGATCGAGACGCAGGTAATCGACGGCCCCGGAGGGGAGGCCCTCCACCTCGAATCGCAATTGGGTCGCCCGATGCTCGGCGAGCTGATCGAGCACGGCCGGGATCTCGCGCGGGATGCCGGCGCCCATGAGAACCCAGGTGACGCCGGCGAGCATCGCGCCGTACAGGGTGGGCAAGGTCGTGAGCTGCGTCTTCGTGAGCAGATTGATGCCGATCTCCGCGTCATGTCCTTCCCGGGCGAGGGATACCTCGGCAAAGGCTGCCAGCATCGTGAGCCGCTGCCGTTCGGGTGGGCTGTCCTGCCGGAGCATGCGGAGGACCCGGTAAGGCTCGCCGGGGGCCCGACCCGCGGGCCGGAAATGGCGGCTCAGCGTCTCCTCCACCGTCTGGCGGAAGGGGAAGCGCTCGATCACGCGCCGCAGATGGCCGCCCGGGTCACCGTCCTGCAGACGCCGTACGAACACGGTGTCGAGCCCGGTGCCGGACACGACTCCCAATTGGCCCGCGCGCGCGACGGCATTCGCGAGGCGCCAGCCGGAGACCGCGACGCCCATACCGCCTTGGATGACGAGAGGGAGCGCAGGCGCTTGGATCATCCGGGGATGCTAGCCGTGCGGCCTGATTCGGCGTGCCTGAAGATCGGGAACGCGCCGCCTCGAGCGCGTGGGGGCTTCACGCTGCAAAGTGCCGAGTGCCGGCCACTCGCCAATGCCCCGCGCAAAGACCCGCGGCCTCGTCCTGCGTGACGGAGTTCCGTGACCCGGCTCGTCGGACGCGTTCAACGGATGGCATCTTCGATCCAGAGGTTGGAGAAGCGCGCTCTGCCATTGGGTTCGATGCAGAGGGCCTGGGCGAAGAGCGGGAGACCGCCGAGGGCGGGCAGGTCGGGGATGGGCAGATCGACGAAGGCGACACGTTCGAGGTCGAAGGCGAGGACGCGTGGCCAGAGCAGGGTCGCGCTCGGGTCGAGGGCGAGCGTGCCGAAGGGCGGCAGGCTGATGCCGCGGTTCTTGGCGAAGGCGAGGGCGAGGACGGCGAGTCCGCCGGGCCTGCCGCCGACGGTGAGGCGCCAGGTCTCGCCGCGGGTGGGACGCGTCTCGGCCCAGACGTGGCGGGTGGTGTTGAGGAAGTAGGCCTGGTGCCCGGGTGGAGAGGGGTAGCCGCAGCCGTCGGAGGCCAGGAGATCGGCATCGCCGTCGCCATCCATGTCGGCGGCGTCGAGGTAGCTCACCCCGCCGTTGCTCCGCCCACGCACGAGGAATTGGTCGCTGGGGTCGAGGGTGAAGTGCCCGCTGCCATCGTTGATCAGGACCTCGCTGTCGCCGCCGAAGCCGGGCGGGAGCGGGGGTCGGAAGGAGACGATGTCGAGGTCGCCGTCGCCCTCGAGGTCGATGAGACCCGGGTTGACA
>JADLHO010000251.1 GCA_020848735.1 Planctomycetota bacterium
CGTTCAGAACGGCTGGTCGACAGAGTCGCGAGCCGCTGACGTCGACGCGACGGCGAGGACGGCGCCATGACGCTCCCTGTCTCGTGCCGCAACCAGCCGGACGACTCCGACATGCGCCGGACGCAGACCGACCCCTCCGTGATGGTCAGGCCGCCCGGCGAGGCCGCGATCGATGAGGCCAAGCGGCGAGCAGTCGCCGAAGGGCTGCGGCGACTCCTCGTTGCACTCGATGCCGAAGTGCCACGGCGGACGGCTGAGAACAGCGCGGCAAGTCCCGACTCCAGAGGAGTCGACCACCCTCGGTCTGTCTCACCACACACACGCTCCCGTCGCCACCCCCACTGAACCATGACCACCATCCGCGTCATCGCCGTGAAGTTCTCGAGCGCGCGCCCGCATGAAGTGCGCGGCGGCCTGCTCGGCTGGGTCGCCGTCACCTTGCACGGCGGCTACCTGCTCGACGGCATCACCGTGCGTCGCACCAGCGCCGGCCGCGTAGCGCTCAGCTTTCCGGCCAAGGTCGACGCGCACGGCATCCAGCGGCCCTATTTCAAGCCGCTGACCG
Organism: Planctomycetota bacterium; assembly: GCA_020848735.1. Taxonomy (GTDB): domain Bacteria; phylum Planctomycetota; class UBA1135; order UBA1135; family UBA2386; genus JACRLW01. The sequence continues at coordinate 566 of JADLHO010000251.1, forward strand.
ACATGGCTCGCCGCGAATTGGAGGAGCAGGTCCTCGCCGCAATCGGGCGGGAGCACGAGCTGACGCCGTGACCGAGGCAGCCAACACCCGCTCTCGGAATCCAGGCGATCTCACCGAATCCGAGCGCTTCGCCGAGCTCGCCGAACTGCTCGCCCGCGCCGTCCTGCGCTGGCGCGCTCGGCGCGGGAATCTCGCCGGGGATCCCGAGAAGCGACTGGATGCGGGTGGCGAACCCGAGGCTCTATGTGGCTCGCACGCTTTGAACCCGAGATCCAAGGAGCCCGCCGCATGAACACGATCGCCCAGCAGATCCGCGAGCTGCAGCGCCTCAGCCCCACCGAGCTCGCCGAGCGCTACCTCGAGCTGTTCGGCAAACCGCCGCGCGTCCGCAACAAGGCCTTCCTGCAACGGCAGGTCGCGTGGAAGCTGCAGGAGCGCGCGCTCGGCGGGCTCTCGGAGCACGCGCGCACGCGGCTCGACGAGCTGATCGCAAAGCTCGACGTCCGGCTCGCGCCGCCCGAGCCGCGCACGCGACAGACTTCGTCAAAGGACGCGCCTCGCGCACCGCTCGCGGGCACCACGCTGACGCGTGAATGGCACGGCCAGCAGATCCGGGTCGAGGTCCGCGAGGACGGCTTCGAGTGGAATGGCGCGCGCTACAAGTCGCTGTCCGCGATCGCCCGCGCGATCACCGGCGCCAACTGGAACGGCCGGCTCTTCTTCGGCCTGTCCAAGAGGACGAGCGCCCGATGATCGCCCGCGCGCCGATCCAGCAACGACGCGTGGCGATCTATTGCCGCAAGAGCGTCACCGAAGGGCTGCAGCAGGAGTTCAACAGCCTCGACGCTCAGCGCGAGGCCTGCGAGAACTATGTGCGGAGCCAGCAGGGCGAGGGCTGGATCGCACTCGAAACGCGCTACGACGACGGTGGCTTCTCCGGCGCGACCGCGGAGCGGCCAGCCTTCCAGCGACTGCTCGACGACGTGGAGCGCGGACGGATCGACGTCATCGCCGTCTACAAGATCGACCGCCTCAGTCGCTCGCTTCGCGACTTCGCCAAGCTGATCGACCTCTTCGAGCGGCACCAGGTGACCTTCGTCAGCGTCACGCAGAGCTTCTCGACCGGGACCTCGATGGGGCGACTCACGCTCAACATGCTGATGAGCTTCGCGGAGTACGAACGCGAGGTCATCGGCGAACGCATCCGCGACAAGAAGCGGGCCTCGCGCAGCCGCGGGATGTGGACCGGTGGCCGCCCGCCGCTCGGCTACGTCATCGTCGACAAGAAGCTCGTGCCCTGTGCCGACGAGGCCGCACAGGTGCGGGAGACCTTTCGGCTCTATGCCGAGAGCAACTCGCTGCGCGAGCTGGTCGCCGAGACGCAGCGCCGCGGCTGGCGGAGCAAGGTGCACCAGAATCGCCACGGGCGTCAAAGCGGTGGTCTGCCCTTCTCGAAGACCACGCTCGACGAGCTCCTGCGCAACCCGCTCTACCGCGGATTGATCCGCTGCGGCGACGAACTGGTGCGCGGCGCGCACGAACCGCTCGTCGATGCCGAGCTCTGGGACGCGGTGCAGGCGCGCCTGCGCGAGAACGCAAACCACGCCGGCGCGGCAACGCGGAACAAGACCGGCGCGCAACTGCGCGGGCTCGTGCATTGCGGACGCTGCGGCTCCCCGCTGCTGCACACGTTCTCCACCAAGCAGGATCGGCGCTTCCGCTATTACGTCTGCGCGCGCGCCCACAACGAGGGGGCGAACGCCTGCCCGGGCACTCGCGTCGCCGCGGGGAAGTTCGAGAAGTTCGTCGTGGATCAGATCCGCGCGATGGGTCGCGACGAGGACCTTCTCGCCAGGACTGCGGCTGCGGTCGAGCAGCTCGCCGAGGAGCGTCGCGAGCAGCTCGGCGGCGAACTCGCGCGCATCGAGCGCCGGCTGGGCCGCTCGAGCGAGGGCGAGCGCGATGCGACCCTCGAGCAGCGACGCTGCGAGCTCGCCACCGAGCTCGAGCGACTCGGCGACGCAGCGATCGACCCAGACCCCCTGCGCACCGCGCTGGCCGGCTTCGACCCGGTCTGGGAGCAGCTCTTCCCCGCCGAGCGCGAGCGCATCCTGCGCCTCCTCGTCGAGCGGATCACCTACCACCCCGACGGCGGCGACGTGGAGATCACGCTGCGCCGCTGCGGCATCCAGACCCTCGCGGAAGAAGCCCAGGAGGCATCGTGAAGCTGCGCGCGAAGTTCGAGACCCGAGCGTCCACCACCGCCACGCCGACACCGGCACCGGCTCCGCCACCACCGATCCCCGACGACGACCCGCAGACCACACCCGCCGCCCGCAACCTCGCCCTCGCCCAGTACCTGCAACGCATGATCGAGCGCGGCCTGATCAGCGACTCCACGCAGGCGGCGCCTATGCTGTCGGTGAGCCAACCGCGGATCACGCACCTGATGGGCCTGCTCCTGCTCTCGCCCGCGATCCAGGAAGAGATCCTGCTGGGCAGGATCGCGCCGAACGACAAGGAGCTGCGGCGGATGGCGCGGGTGGCGGACTGGGCCGAGCAACCTCGCAGCCGCGCGAATTGCTCTCCCCGCGACCTTTCTCGGGACGGCCGCGCCATCGAACACCAGACCCGCTGACCCGAGTGACGACCAGCGTCAGCCTTGCCTCGCACTCCGCGCTCTGACGTTCTTAACCCGGCCCGCGCTCTCAGACGCTGAGAGCAGAATCGGCCCTCGCGCGGCAGCCCTCGCCCCAGCTCCGGGTCATGAGCCTTGGAGCCGTCGCCGACGCACCGCGAGCACCCGCCGCAAGCCAGCCGCGCTCCGCCACTTACGCAGCCTCCTGAACCGACTGCGCCCCCGGGCTTCTGGCCCAGGGGCGCGTTCGTGGCTGGTCGGCCCAGCCGCCTTAGAACAGTCCTGACGCTCTTCGCTACTGATTCGGTAGCGAAGAG
>JADLHO010000252.1 GCA_020848735.1 Planctomycetota bacterium
AATGCATCAGATCCCGGATGTCGGCGGCGAGACTCCACCGGACCTCCGACGAACGAAGATCCGCCTCGTACATGAATTCGAAGGTCGAAAGAACTTCCGGCTGAGCGGAGTGCAGACATGCGCGCACTACGGCTCGGACTCCGGCGCGGCCCTGGCGCATCAGACATGCCTGCCTGGCTTACCGTTGACATTGCAAGATGCCGAGCCTGAGGACCTCGTGGTCCTGGTAATGCAACACGTGACTGAGCGGGATGAGCGCGCTGGGGTCGTCGGTATTCAGAGCCGAATTGATTTCGCGAAAGACGTCGTTCAGTGCTTCGTAGTAGTTGACGGTGGCCGAACGGAGTCGCTCGAGTGTCCCCGACTCCGGGGCCGCATGCCCGTCGCGTATCGAGCAACCCAGGGCGGCCAGAGGGAGGAGGGCGAGACCTTTCAGAAAGGCTCCAACTCCCGGGTGCTGCAACTTGATGCTCTGAATCTTTGCGCGCGCATACCTAGTCATTCTGGACCCATACACCATCGACCAATTGCCATCCATATCGGTCCTTCCAGCGCTCAAACACTTCCTCGTGCGGGCCGGTGTGTGTCAAGGTAGTTGCCGCCCAGCAGCTCACGCTACCAGGGTGGTCAAGTGAAGCGGATTCGGGTTGAGGCGGCCGCCGTAGTCTACCGCTTCACGCCCAGCCGCGGCAGCGATCTGCTGGCGGTCGAACTCGGCGGCTTCGCCGGCACGCTGGTCGGCGATGGTTACAGCGGCCACGAGGCCACGGCGAGCAAGGTCGACGGTGGGATCGCGCACGCCGGCTGCTGGGCCCACGTCTACCGCAAGTGCCGAGAGGCCGCGGCCGAAGCCCGGGCACCGCTGGGCTGTTCCGTGCCGACATCAAGCGGCTCTACGCCATCGAAGACGACGACGGCGAGCGACAGTTCGACGCCGCGGTGCGAGCCGAGCTTCGCCAAGCGCAGGCCCGGCCAATCCGGGTGGCGCTGTACGCGCGGGCGCGTCGCGTCAGGCACGAGCACAGCGAAGCCGGCGCCATGGGTAAGGCGCTTACCTGCCTCATCAACCAGCGCGTCCCGGCCCGTCGCTACCTCGACGATGGCCGCATCCCCATCGACGACAACGCCCGCGAGCGGGCGATCAGGCCGATCGCGATCGGCCGCCGCAACTGGTTGTTCGCCGGCAGCGTGCGCGGTGGACAGGCCGCGGCGGTCGTCTACAGCCTCATCGAGTGCTGCCGGCGCGCCAACGTCGAGCTGGTCGCTTACCTCGCCGACGTCCTGGTGCGCATCCGCACGCAGCCGGCGAGCCAGCTCGCGGAACTGCTGTTGGCCACGTGGCGGCCAGCGGCCCCCGCGCCAGCACCGTAGCCGGTGCCGACGTTAACGTAGCCGAGCCGGGAGCCAGATCGAGAACGCCCTGCGGACGAGGGACGGGCGGTCGGACGCTCACACGAGAGCCATGTCGGTGGCTACGGGTCGTGACTCCAAACCTCGCGTCCACGAAGGCGGGGCAGGTCAGCTTCTCCCACTATCCATTCGCGAGACACACCATGCCCCAGCTTCAGCGTCTGGATGTGTTGGGGACTGCCGGAATCGAGTCCAGTCTGAGGGCGAAAGCGAACAAGGCAAGGCTGACAGCTACATGCTGCGTGCTCGAGGACTTGACGTTGCCGAAGCATCCGCAGGTGTGCGGAGCTACGCCGACGACCCACAGTGTGACACTGGCGCAAACGAGTATGGCTGTGAAACCCACCGCGACAGAGCGAACCGCGCGGAGACGCGAGACAAGGACGGACAAGCCAAGCACGCACTCGAAGACGCCAACCGCAAGGATTGCACTGGGACCTAAAACGGCACCGGATTCGGGGGCATGGGTCCGCATGGCGAACTTGAGGATTCCGAGCGCGATGAAGGCGATCGCGAGGATGTAGCGGGGGACGCCAGCGCTATCCAAAATGAAGAGGAGGCGATTACGTGGCATGACTAGTCCTCCAGTGTGAAGCTGCGCGAGGCGACGCGACCAGGTTCGATCACGCATCGTTCAAGCACCAAAGGCTGGCCTGCGGGAACACCACGCGACGGAGCACGGATAGTCACATTGTAAGTTCCGGGCGGTAGACCTTCGATGACGTAGGGTGGCCCAAGGAGGACAAACTCTGCCTCGCGGCGACGTCCCTCAAGTCGGGTTGCTGTAATCACGAGAGTCTCCGAATAGCGGTCCGTGTCGAGGAGTGTTGGCAGCAGTGCGAGCCCGCCCAGCTGAGAGGTATCAATAGGCATGTCGTTGGGTCCAGCTCGCACAGTGTACTCAAGAAACCGATCCATTTCCGGAGGGTAGACCCAGCCTGCGTTGGCTGCATAGACGCGATACCGGTAAGTGCCGCATGGACCTCCGCGAATGACAACAGACTCACCGGTCACGCGAGTAAGCGGCAGTCTGTAGCTCTTCGAGTCTCCCGCCCTGTGCAGTTCGAGCCAATGGGGCGACAAGGATTGGGAGCTGCCGCTAGACCGGTCAGTGGTGGATGGCGGGGCCGGATAGACGAGGCGGATGTCTCCCAACTGAGAATTGGGATGGTTCAGCCGGGCCATCAGGAGCTGAATCTCCCGGGCGGCCCTTGGAAGGTCGATTCGCACTCGAGTGTCGGTGACGCCGGGCACGGAACAGTCGAGGCCCAAGCCTACGCTATCAGTGGCCCCGCCATGGCTATAGCCTGCCACGAGCATCTGCCTCCAGTCCGGAGACGCCATGGAGAGAGAGGGCGGAGCAGAGGGGACTCCGGCCAAGGCCAGATCAAAGGACGGGTTGTCCGCAAGCCGAAAGCCATCAGGTGCATGGTATCCGATCGTCCATATGTCAGATGGTGGCAGGGCGGATCCATCAGTCGCGGAGAAGGTGATTAGTCCCGCATAGAAGGGATAGACAGTGAGCACGGTGGGGAGAGTTGTCGCGGAAACACCCGAAGTCACATCCGGCGTGCACCAACCTTCGCCGCCGGCCGCCAGCGAGTACGTTCCAACCGCGGATACAGCGTCGAACCGGAACTCACCGCGAAGATCAGTAGTCGTGCTGAGCAGCGTAGGAGATTGAGGCGAACCAAGAATGATGCTGGGGGAGGGAGGGCGAACCGTCGTCCAAGCCAGAACACGCATAGGTGTCGGCGGCACGCTGCCGTCAGTCAATGAGACGCGGCCGACGATGTGGGCTTGCGGTGGAAGCGTGACCTCCACTTCTGGCGGGATGATCCTGGGAAGGGGGACACGCCCCGGTCCGTATCCGGGTGCCGTAGCGATGAGGAGCAGCGGAGAGTCTGAGTGTGGGATCTGCATGGCGGCGATTCCGTGCAAGTCCGATTCCCGGATATCGAGCGAAGTGTCGTTCGTTGCAACAATTACGACTGCGCCCGGAATGGGAATGGCTCCCGCCAGAACCGTGACGGCGCAAGGAGTTCTGGAGGTGGCGTCTGCGGTGCGATCCGGACGCGGGTTTGCGGCCGGAATCACTTGTGGAAGAGGTACGCGCGCGACTCCCTGCGTATGAGTGGACGATGGCGTGGGAGCTGGCTCCGCCGTCGCCTGGCCAATTGTGAGCGGCGGCGTTTGTGAAGGCTCGCAGCCGAAGGAGCGAACCAGGAGTAGGAGCGCTACGGCTAGGATCAGCGTGGAGGCGAGGTCATGCCAGGAACATGGAGAACGAGGAATGGGAGGGAGCGGGGTCATGGCCGGGGAGTGACGCAGTAGATGGCCGACTCGAGGATCAAGTTCAGAGATTGGCCACCGAGAGTTGGGAACGGCAGCGCGAGGTTGTCGGATTGTTTCGTTTGTCTCGATGGGGGGAGACAAGCGGCCATCAGAACAACCCCTCCAACCATCGGCCTGTTGCACTGGTCCCTGGCAGAGCGACCTCGGCTGTTGGGGAGAGCTCACTCAGGGAACGCAGGGCGCAGCCCTGCACACTCGTGCGCGGGCTCGCGGTTGCATGGGCGAGCGCCGGAAGTTCACTCCGGGGGCGGAGGCGCGCAGACGGCCTGACTGGAGATCTTCTGGCAAGTGAGTGTCGATTGCGATGCGCACTGGGGATATGTGCAGACACCCCGAACGTCCAGAACGACGACTCCGCCCGGCTTGCGCGCAACAAGATGACAGCACGCGTTCTCGGGAAGCCACTCGTCCCCGTGGCATGCGCAGTACTTGAAGGTCCCCTGAGCGTCCGACGACGTCTGGACTTGACAGTTGTAGCTTGGTGGACACCCTCCGGCGCAGGAGATCCAGTTGACATCACCGGAGAGCCCCGTGCCAGTGCACTCGTTGTCGAACGCAGGCATCGAGATCCATGCCGGCAGGAGCGCCGCGGCGAGGAGGATCGCGAGCAGGTTCGCCGCTCGGCGGGTACTGATTGAGACGTTTGCCATCGCTGACTTCTTGCCCTTGGAACTGGGTCTTGGTGCCGCAGGGGTCCTCCGGCTTGCCCACGAGGGCACCGGGACGCTCGAGCCGCGACGGCAGCACCATCGTCGTAGCTATAGGAAGAGGGGGGGGGGGGACGGACTTCAGCGGGATTCTCGCCGGAACTTCTCGATCGCCCGCCTGTCCCTGACCCGCACCTCCCGCGGCGCCTGCCCCAGCAGCGAGGCATCAGCCCGAATTCTGCGGGTGTTCCACCACGCCGTAACCGCAACCCTTTCGTCAGCCGTCAGCGAGGTCAGGAGGAATTCCTCGGGCGTGACCCTCGGCTTCGCGCTCGTCGGATCGAGTTCTGGTGCCGGAACGGCCAATTGCTCATCGCCCAGTGGGACTCCGTTGTGCCCGCGGAGCTCGGCTCTACCCCGTTCAACCCGGGTACATGGGTGACACCCGTGTCCGGGCACATGGGTGACACTCGGAGCTGGCCGTCGAGGTCGGTTCGGGCCTCGTGCCTGGATGCCATGGATCCAGACCGAGCCCGAGATGGAGCGACGGAACTTCGTCGAGGCCGCGTTGCGGCGAGAGATATCGATGCGCGATCCCGACAGGCTTCTCCACACCGGTGGACAACGCGCCCGCGCAACCGGGCGCGTGTCGACGCCGTCCGCCTCAAGCCTGATCCTCTTCACATCACCACCCTGGTCGCGTGAGATTCGGGGCGGCAAGTACCTTGACACACACCGAAGGATCGACCTGCCGGGCCCGAGCTTTCAAGTGCCAGGCAACCAGGCGGGGACGGTGATCGCAGCGGACCTGCGCAGCGCGCGGTGCAGGCTGCTCCTGCTCGACCCGGACGGGCGGGCGCTCGAGGGCGTGCCGATCGCCGTGGATCGCGGTGGGAGGGATTGGCCCCTGCGCACGCGAACCACCGACCGCAAAGGCGCCGTGACGATCCTCGGCGCGCCCGGCCCGGTCGTCCTGAGGATCCGGCGCGAACCGCTCCTCGACGACCGGGCCTATGGCGCGTGGTGCTCGGGTCTCGGCGCCGACCGCGAGGGCTGGCTTCGCGCCTGGATCGAACTGGGTCGCGTGGAACTCGTGCCGGGACCGACGGAGCCGCAGACGATCCGGCTGCGCGCGGAATGGCGCGCGGTGCCGCATTGAGGTTGGCGCACCAGGACCAGGGGGCCCTCGCGCCTCATTGGAACACGAGGCTCAGCACCGGCGCCTGGCCGATCTGCACGCCGCCCGCGGGGGAGGCCGGGTCGGTGTCGGCCATGCGGACCACCATCGACGCGGCGGGACGATGACCCGTCCCGATGGTCCAGCGCGTGGCGAGGCTCGGGAAGAGGAGCGGGCCCGGCAGGCGATTGTCGTGGTCGAGCGAGATGGCCTGCGTGCCGAAGCGGGCGCCGACCAATCCGGGCAACGCGGGGATCTGCATCGAGAAGGCGAGATGTCCGCTGCTCCCACCGTTCTGGCCGGGGACATAGGCGATCGGCGCCGTGGCCTCCGGAACGATGGCGAGCCGGCAGCCGGGGGCGGCCGGCAGGCCCAGATCCGTCAAAGGGACCGGCAAGGCGTGGTTGCCGAGGATGCCCGTGAGCGAGAAGTCGAAGAGGAGCACCGAGGCGGCGAAGCTCGCCCGATGGGTCGGATACCCGAAATAGCCGAGGGTGAACGGGCCGCCCGGATAGGGCTGGCCACCGTGGTAGCCGAGGGTGCCGCTGATGCCGCCGTTGGTGTTCTGGCACGCGCCCGACGCCCAGATGCTCGACATCGATCCGGCGCCGACACCGACCTGACCGACCGCATAGGGCGTGCTGCTGGAGAGGTTGCTGGTCGTCACGTCGACGACGAGCGTCCGGCCGAGGCTGCCGTCGTAGGCGAACGGCGTCGAGAACTGGATCGGCGACAGCGGTGCCGGGGGTGTCTGGTTGCCGGGCGGGGTCGGCTGGATCACGAAGGGGCCGTCGAAGACGACGACGCGATGCACGCCGTGATTGGCGGCGAAGTCGGGCTGGGCCGCGGCGTGCGGCGATCCGGACAGCGAGACCTCGATGCGCATCGTGCCGCGGACGCCGACCGCCGCCCCCGATTGCACGGGCCGGAACGCGAGCGCGGTGAGCGTGCCGCTGGCGATCGACAGGTCCGCGGTGTCGAGCAGGATCTGCGTGTGCGCACGCGGGGCGGTGGGACTGCCCCAGAGCAGCGAGAGGTTGCTCGAGTTTCCGTCCATGGTCTGCGCCATCGAGGGCGCGAGCACGACGGTCTGGGCGTCGAGCCCGGCGCCGAGGCAGGGAACGAGCGCAAAGAGCAGCTTCGCGGGACGGAACGGGAGTGCGACGGAGGACGGACGCGAGGGGCGGCTGGACATCGGTGTTTCGTGAGGGATGGCCCCGTCTTCGCAAGGCCGATGCCGTGCCGTCGCCGTGCGTGAAGCGCACGCGCACGATGGGGATGGGCGGCGGCGACGCGCGGTCGGCGCGCCGGGTGCGAGGGAGCGCAAGTCCCGGTGCGAGCGCGGCCGGCGCGAGGCGCCGAGTTCGCGGGCGGCCCCGCGCGATGCCGTGCGGGATGCGGACGTCCGTGCGACCGGGTGCTCCGCCCCGTCGGCGCGGGGGCGGAGCCGCGTGAGGCCCGGACTCCGTCGCGCGGGTCGGGCCCGCGTGGACCAGAACCCCGCAACGCCATCGGGCGATCGACGCCGCGATCCCTCGGCGCGCCGGAGCGCCGTCTTGACCTGGGGTAGGCTGTGGTTTGAGTTGGCGCGATGAACCTGCGAACGACGAACGGCCGGCCTGCGCAATCCCCTCTCGCGGCCGTGCTCGCGCTCGCGGTGGGACTGTGGGCGGAGGGGGCCCTGCAGGCCCAGGGCTTTCAGTTCAGCTACCACCAGCTCGCCAACAACCACCAGCAGGTCTTCGGGCTCGCGGCCGGGGATCTCGATGGCGACGGCGACCTCGATCTCGTCTCCGGCGCCGCGCTCTTCCGCAATCCGGGTGGCGACCTGTTCGCGCCCTGGACGCGCACGGCCCTGCCCGTCGGCGATGCGTTCTTCGTCGTCGACGTCGACGGCGATGCCTTCGCCGACGTCGTTGCGAACCACACGCCGGACATCGAGTGGCTCGAGGCGACGGATCTCGCGGGCACGCAATGGGTGCGGCGCGCGATCGTGGGCCAGGTGCCCGCGAACTCGGGCTTCCATGCGACCGGCCAGGGATCTGCGCGTGCGCAGATCCGGGCCGGCGGCCGCGAGGAGCTGGCGTTCTCCGGGCACGACAGCCGCGTCTATTACTTCGAGATCCCCGCGCAGAACCCGGCGGCCGGCAATTGGCCGCGCGTGGAGATCACCGCGCAGGCCTCCGAGGACGGCATCGCGCTCGCGGACATCGACGGCGATGGTCTCGCCGACCTGATCGCGGCCGACATGTATGGGCCGATCGACAACGTCGTCTGGTTCCGCAATCCGGGCACCGGGGCGGGCAATTGGCCGATCTTCCGCATCGGGCGCACCGGCGGCTGGGTCGATCGCGTCGGCAGCGCCGATCTCGACGGGGACGGGCGCCGCGACATCGTCGTCACCGAGGAGAACATCGGCAGCGCACCCGATGCGAACGTCTACTGGTATCGGCAGCCGGCGAGTCCGACGAGCGGCAACTGGTCGCGTCAGCTCCTCGTGCGGCAATACACGACCAACAGCCTCGACCTCGGCGACGTCGACGGCGATGGCGACATCGACGTCGTGACCGGCGAACACCGCGGCACGAAGGAGCTCGCACTCTGGCTCAACGACGGCAGCGGCCAATTCACCAGGCGGCTCGTCGATGCCGGCAAGGAGAGCCATCTCGGCGGACGGCTCTTCGACCTCGACCGGGACGGCGATCTCGACCTCGTGAGCATCGCCTACGACAGCTATCAGTTCGTGCACCTCTGGCGACACGATCGCAGCGGTCAGCCCGCCGGGCAGTTCTCGCGCGCGGGCTCGCCCGCCAATCCGCAGGCACTCCTGCGCAGCGCGACGTCGCCGACCCTCGGCAGCGTCTTCGCCCCACGCGTCGACCACGCGTTCTTCCTGCCCTTCGCCACCGGCGACGTGCTGCTCCTCGCCCTGCAGACGGCGAACCAGCCGACGCCCTATGGCACGCTGCTGTGCGGGAGCATCGTCGGCAGCCTGAGCGTGGGCGCCGGCGCACCCTTCGCCCTGCCGGTGCCGAACGATCAGGCCCTGCTCGGCGCATCCCTCGTCACCCAGGCCGTCTCGATCGACGCGGGCGGCGTGATCGCATTGACCAACGCGATCGACCTGACCCTCGGCAACTTCTGAGACCTCCACCAGCTCGCGCCGAAGCGGCGGGCGCGGCCGCACGGGGCGATGCCCGCGATCAGCACCCGATGCGGGGATCGAAGGGCTGGTCGGCGTTCGCCGGCCGGAGCTTCGTGATCGCCACGACGGCCGAGCGCGGCGGGGCATTGCCGCCGGCCATGGTCGGGGTGACGTCCCCGGCGCTGTCGGGCTGGCGCCCGAGCGGCCAGCGGGTCGAGGGGGCCTCGAACGACGAGTCCTCGCCGGGATGCTGCACGGCGACGAAGAGCGTCTCGCCGTCGGGTGTGAAGCAGGGACCGCAGAGCTCGGCGCCGGTCGGACAGGCGTAGAAGAGCCGCGCCTCGCGGAACGCGCCCTGGGCGTCCGTGGCGATGGCCCAGAGGCCGTCCGGCGCGATCGACTCCTGCGGCGTATCGGCCGGGTGCGATCGCTTCGCGCCGTCGGTCGCGATCCAGAGCCGGCCGCTCTGGTCGAAGGCGCAATTGTCGGGGCAGCGCAGGGCCGCGGCCTGGCCTTCACCGCCGAGCAGGAAGACGTTCCATCGGAACTGGTTCGCCGCATGCGCCCGGCGACCGTCCTTGCCCGGCGGCAGGATCTCGAGCACGTGTCCGGCGAGGTTCTTCGCGCGTGGGTTCGGGCCGTCGAGCGCCGCCGCGCCGCGCGCGCTGTTGTTCGTGAGCATCACGTAGACGCGACCCGTGCGCGGATCGACCTGCACCTCTTCGGGGCGGTCCAGGGGCGTCGCCGCGAGCAGATCCGCCGCGCGGCGCGCGAAGATCAGCACCTCGGCCTGATCGGCGAACCCGTTGGCCGCGGTCAGCGGTCCTTCGCCGAAGACGAGCGGCAGCCAGCTCAGCAGGCCGCTCTCGTGGAAGCGGGCGACATAGAGCGTGCCCTCGTCGAGGAGGCGCTCGTTGGCCTCGCGTGCCTGCGCGCCGTCGCCCGCCGCGAAGCGCTCCTTGCTGACGAAGCGGTAGAGGTACTCGAAGCGCTCGTCGTCGCCGAGGTAGGCGACCGCATGGCCGTCCGCGTCGATCACGACGTCCGCGCCCTCGTGCTTGAAGCGTCCGAGCGCCGTGCGCTTCTTCGGCACGCTGTTCGGGTCGTACGGGTCGTACTCGACCATCCAGCCGAAGCGATGGCATTCGTTCGGCTCGGTCTCGACGCGGAAGCGAGCGAACTCGGCGTCCTGCCAGGTGGGCGCGCCGTCGTCGAAGGGACGGCCCCACGAGTATTCGGGGTCGTCGGCAATGCCATAACGCGCGTACTCGGCGGCGCCATCCAGTCCGCTCGTGTCACCGCGGAAGTACTTGTGGAAGTTCTCCTCGGCGAAGAGCACGGTGCCCCAGGGTGTGACGCCCCCCGCGCAGTTGTTGAGCGTGCCGCGCACGCGCAGGCCGCTTTGGTCGGCCTTCGTCTTCATGCGCGAGTGGCCGGCGGCCGGGCCGCGCAGGAGCATCTCGGTGCTCGCCGTGATGCGGCGCGTGTAGCGGCTGCCGGCGACCACCCGCCAGCTGCCGTCCTCGTCGCGCGCGACCTCCAGCACCGTGTGGCCGTGTGCGGCCATCTCGACCGCAGCCTGCGCGCGCGTCGCCTTCTCACGCGACTCGCGGTACGCGAGCTCGCCCTTGCCGAGCCCGGGCCAGAGCAGATGGGCGTTCGAGTATTCGTGGTTCGCACAGAGCAGCCCGTGCCGCCCATTGCTGCTGCCCCGCGGCAGGGGCATGAAGGCGAGGAAGTCGTTGTTCGTGCCGAACTGCCGGGCCTGCGCCTGGGCATCGGTGCTGCCCGGCGCATACGCGGGTGCGTCGGACCAGAGCGGGTCGCCCGCGGCGATCAGCACCTGCGCGCGGTAGCCCTTCGGCCAGCGATCGCTGACCGTGATGCCGGGCGCGACCGCCTCGAAGACGAAATCCGTCCCGGCGGCGAGCGCGGCCTCGACCTCGCGCGGGTCCTCCTTCCGGCCGAGGCGCTGGAACGGCAACAACGCCGCCCCGAGCGAGAGACCGCCGAGGAAGCGCCGGCGATCGAGACGTGCGGCGAGGAGGCGCTCGACGGCCTCGGGTTCCGTCGCCGCGCGGGGATTGTGGACGAGCTCGTCGGTGTGGAGATCGCGGGTCATGGGGAGAAGGGCGGCGGCCTGCCGCGGCGCCGGATTGTCTGGCGGTCTGCAAGGTGACGATCAAGACGGATCGTTCGGCGTCGGCGCGCCGCTCCGGCCGGGGCCACGCTCGCGGCTGGCGACCACGCCGTGCGAACGCGAGGATCCGCGATCCTCGCATCATGCAGCGCGCCATGCTCGTCCGCGGTTCGTCCGCCCTCGCCGTCCTCGTCGTCCCGCTGATCCTCGTCCTCTGCGCCTGGACGCGCGAGGCGCCCGGCCGCGGCGGGCCGGACCACGACGAACGGCAGATCCAGGGCTTCCGCGTCCTCGTGAGCAAGGCCCTGCTGGCGCGCGAGGCCGCGCTCGCGAAGCAGGCGCTCCGCGAGTTGGAGAACCAGCTCTACCTGGTCTCCCGCGCGGTGCCCGGACCGGCGCTCGAGAAGCTGCGCGAGGTGCCGATCTGGTTGAGCCGTGAGTCCCAGACGAGCTGCGCGGCCTACCACCCCTCGCGCGAGTTCCTCGCGACGCACGCGGGCTACGACGAGCGGATGGCGAAGGCGGTCGAGATCGGGAGCGCCGCGAACTTCGTCGCGTGGACGCGCATCCAGCCCTACATGGTGCTGCACGAGCTCGCGCATGCGTACCACGACCGCGTGCTCGGCTTCGACCACGAGGGGATCCGCGCCGCCTTCGCACGCGCGACGGCGGATCCGCGCTGGCGCGAGGTCCTGCACGCCGACGGCGCACGGCGTGCGCACTACGCGTTGACCGACGAGAAGGAGTGGTTCGCCGAGGCGAGCGAGGCCCTGCTCGGGACGAACGACTTCTTCCCCTTCGTGAGGGCCGAGCTGCGCGAACTCGACCCGCGGGGCGAGGAACTCTGTGCGCGGCTCTGGGGCCTGCCCGGGCGCTGAGCGCGGTCGTGGTGCCGCGCGCGAGGTGCCGCACTGGGGGCGCCGCGCTGGGGGCGCCGCGCTCAGACGACGCGCTGGAACTCGGCGAAGCGGGCCGCGACCGTCGCGTCGGCGGCGCGCTCGCGCGGGCGCATCGGACCGACCAGCGCGAGGATGCGGTCGCAGACGCGCTGCAGCGCGTGCACCGTCGGGCTCTGCGGTTCGGTCACGCAGAGGGGTGCCTGGCCGAGGCGGCGCTGGGTGACGAGGGGGTCTTCGGGGAGGGCGCCGAGATCGCAGAGCTCGAGGCCCGTGTGTCGCGAGGCGACGTCGCGGAGCTTCTCGAAGGTGCTCTGGCCGTGGCTCGCCTCGAGCACGCGGTTCACGACGATGCCGATGCGTTTGGCCGCGCCGAGGGTCGCGAGGGTCTTGATCACCGCGTAGGCGTCGGTGAGGGCCGCGATCTCCGGCTGCGTGACGAGGACGACGAAGTCCGCGGCGCAGCACGTGAGCACGTTCTGCGGCGAGAGCCCCGCGCCGATGTCGAGCAGCACGGCGTCGTGTGCGCTCGCGAGCTCGCCGAGGGTCCTGCCGAAAGCCTCGATCTCGGGGTCGGTGAGGCGCGCCATCTGGCGCACGCCGGCGGCGCCGGGGACGAGCGTCGGACCGTGCGGCGTGACGGCGAGGATCTCGTCGAGGCGCGCGCGGCGCTGCAGCACGTGCTGGAGGTGCAGCGTCGGCTTCACCCCGAGCAGCAGATGGTCGCAGGCGAGGCCGAAGTCGCAGTCGACGATCGCGGTCCGCAGCGCGCGACCATGGCAGAGCACGGCCAGGCTGGTCGTGAGGAAGGACTTGCCCGTGCCGCCCTTGCCGCTCGCGACGGCGATGATCGGCGCCTCGCGCTGCAGGACGGGCGCCGCCGGCTGCGGCGCCTGGCCGAAGAGCCGCTCGAAGACGGACTGACCGCGCGGACCGAGGCCACCGCGCATGCGATCCGCGCTCGGCTGCGTCGCCGGTGAGCCGAAGGGTGAACGCCTCAGCACGGCGCCCCCTGTCCCCGTCGGAGTCCGAGTGCCGCGCTGCGTACGAGGGTACGGCCGCGCTCCGGATCGCAATGCCCGCCTGCCGCCACGATCACCATTCGTTGCCCGCCTGGTCTGTCCCGGAGAGCTGTCTCCGGGGGGTACCACCGCTCCGCGTCCTGACCGACGCGTCGCGGCTGCGAACAAAGCGCCCCGCGCGCAATCGCGCAAGGACCTCGGCAAGGATCATTGACGCTCGAGCTCGAGCTCGAAGCTCTCCTCGGTGAGCTTCCCCTCGAGTTCGAGCTCGCCGCGGCCGCTCCAGAACTCCTCGCCCTGCGAGAGCATCGCCGAGACCGACCAGCGCGCCGGGATCGCAGGCAGGTGGGCGAGGAAGCTCGCCTCCGCGGACTCACCGCCGAGCGGGAACTGCGAGGCGAAGCTCACGGTCGCGAGCGGACCGAGTTCGAGGAAGAGCTGCTGGTCGCCGCGCCGGCCGTCGGCGACCGGCTGTGCCTGCTCCGCTTCGGGGTCGCCGTCGAAGGAGTCGGTCGAGAAGCTGAACCAGATGCTCTCGCGACGATCGAGGTCCGCGGGCAGCTTGGGGACGACGCGCAGCGGGGAGCACGCGCGGAGCGGGAGATCGACGAGCAGCGCGGAATCGCCGCCCGCCGCGAGCGCGGCCGGGACGAGCTCCACCATGCGCCAGCCCCTTGCATCGATGACGCCCATGCGGAACGGCGTCGCCGACGCGCGCGGCAGCAACGTGCGCACGCGGCCGAGGCGGTCGCTGCGCAGCCACTTCGTGCCGTGGTGACCGCCTGTCGCGAAGAGCGCAGTCGCGTGCTCGACGGGGCTCTTGTCCGCTGCGGCGAGGAGACGGAACTCGACGCGCCGCAGGTCGCGCACGAGATCGATGGTCGGCGAGTCCGTGCCGCCGCCGGGTAGCGGGAGCTCGAGCCAGGTCGCGAGACCCTCGGCCCGGCCCTTGGGCAGCAGCGCGCGCAGATTCGCATCGAGGAAGACGGCGATCCCGTCGCCGCCGTCGAGCAGCCCGGCGAGTTCGAGGGCGCCGTCCGCGCCGAGGCGGCGCAGGATGGACTGGCCGGACCCGACGAAGGAGTCATCCTCGGGGCAGTTCCAGGCCGTGGCCTGCAGCTTGACCAGGGCGCCGGCGAGCGGCTTGCCGTCGGCGAGCAGCACGACGCGCTTCTGCTCCGACTGCGGCTCCGGCGGGTGGCAGAGGAGATGGTCGCCGGCGTCGGCGGCGAGCGCGGCGGCGTCGCGCGGCTCGTCCGATTCGAAGGCGATGAGGCCGAGGTGTCGCCCGGGGCAGACCGCGACGAGCTGCGCCGCGAGGTACTGCTCGCCGTCCGCCCCGTCGTCGTCGAAGGTCGGGAAGCCGAAGGCGAGGTCGATCACCGCGCGGCCCTCGGCGTCGGTGCGCGCGAGCTCGAACTCCATCTCGGCCTGGAGCTCCTCGTGGAGGCAGAGGATGCGCGCGCCGGCGATCGGCCTGCCGCCCGGGGCGTCGAGCACGCGCACGCGGTTCCAGCGCTCCGCGCCCGGACTGACGCGGTGGTCCTCGTCGTCGTCGGGCAGGTCCGCGAAGAGCAGCGGCACGCCGCTCCGGTCCTGCAGCACGAGCAGACTGCGCACCGGGATCCGCGCCGGCAACCGGATCCGCTCACCCTCGCAGACGAGGGGCTGCACGCGTGACAGCGCGGGTTCGCAGAGGCTCGCCCGGGCGCCGGCGAGGCGCTCGGCGTCGATCCCGACGACGGTCAGGGTGCTCGGCCGGCGCGGTTCATCCGCGGCGACGAGCTCGAGTCGGCCCGCGCGCGGTGCGGAGATGGCCTCGGTCGAACAGCGCACGCGCGCCTCGCCGGCAGGGGCCTCGGCCCAGACCGCGTACTCGCGGCCCTCGAGCAGCTCGAGGGCGAAGCGGCCATCCTCGTCGCTCGTCGTCCGCGCCTCGTCGAGGCCCTCGACGCCGGCGGCCACGCTCTCGCGCGCGATGATGCTCGCTCCGGACCACGGCTTGCCGTCGGCGAGCTTCGCGATCCCGGAGCTCCGGGTCCTGCTCGGCGCTGTGCCGTCCTGGGTGTGGAGGGGAATGCAGAGGATCGTCGCGAGGAGGGTCGCGCGCAGCATGCTCATGCAGTGAGCTTAGTCCGAGCTCGCGCGATCCGATCGTGGCGGCTTTCCCGCTCTCCCGAGCCGTGCGGTCAGCACGATGCGGTCCATCAGTGCACCACGGCGATCCCCGGCGCGCTGAGCTCGATGGCGCCCAGCGGGGGATGGTCGTCGAGTGTCGGAGGCGGCGCTGCGCGTCGACGCCGCCGCTGCCGACTTGGACCGTCAGCGACCTGTCCAGCCAGACGTCCCCGATCGGAGGCGCGATCGGCTCGTAGGGCGTGAGGAAGCTCGCAAAGACCGAGACGATGCACTGTTGCGGGCCGAAGATCTCCGGACAGACTTTCCGGAACCGACACTGCGGAAGCTTGGACGGCTCCATGACGAGGATTGGCGGGCGCTTCGCGAAGTCCTCGACGACATCCTCGGCCCTTGAGCCATGCCAGACACCTCAGGACTGGATGTCGCTTCGGAAGCCCGATGCCAAGTACTCCCTGAGCTCACGGAAACACTCAAGCAGCAGAGGACGAACTCGCTCCAGGTAGTCATCCCGCTTCAGCAGCTTCTGCTCAAAGGCCTCGGACTGCCAGCGTGGAGCATCCACCTCCTCCGGGACATCATCCAGCTCGGATTCGACGGCTCGAATCGGATCGAGGATGTCCTGAGGAACCGGTCCGAGACAGTGTTGCAGCGCCACGATTCTGCGACATGCCCGAAGCAGACAAGCACCCCCTCCGGCCACGGAGGCCGCCACCTCGAGCGCATCAGCTACAGCGGATTGTTGGCGTTCGCTCATGGCCAGAACTTCGTCTTCGCTTCGACAAGCTGGCCCGTCGTCACGTTCCGGTACGCGTGGATCTCAAAGCGGGTTCCGTCAGCTGCCACGCGAGTACCACTCGAGATCTTTGCCCAGTCAGAGGCGCTTCCACCGTACTGATCAACGAGGCGACCAACGTCGCGGATCGGTGTCCTCGTTCCCGCGCCGGCGATCGCCCTACCACCGCCGGAGGCTAGGTCGGCAAGCTGTTCCGCGCTGCCCAACTGCTTCTGAAGGCGTAGACCATTCGCAGCGCTCTGCGCTCCTCCCCTTGCGGCGTCGTCCGCCATTCCGACGCAGTCGTCCGCAATGCCTGTTGCCCTCCGTAGACCGCCTCGCCCCAGAAGCTTCCACAGTCCCCATCCTCCGGCCGCGAGTTCCGCTGTGGTCTCCAGACCGGCACCCAATGCGTGTGCTTCGGGATAGATCACCTTCCCTGCGTCTCCCAAGAGCCAATCCCGAGCGGCCGCAGTGTAGCCCCCAGAGGCATTGTCGGCCGCGCCCCGGATTCCA
>JADLHO010000253.1 GCA_020848735.1 Planctomycetota bacterium
AGGCCGAAGGACGCGGCAGGTGCGGCGCGGCTTGCCCTCCCCCGCCTGCCAGGGCCCGCGCGCGCCATCTGCGTCGTATCGATTGCGGGCCGATGCCCCCGCGGAGCGCTGGCACGGCGTCCACGGCGCGAGCCGACCGAAACTCGCCAGGGACGCGATCCTCGCCGCAGCGCGTGGCGCCCGTCCGCCGGACCAGGCTACCAGCGCAGGCGCGAGATCCGCGACTCCACGACGAGCTCCGGGAGTTCCCGATGCAGATCGACCCCGTCGACGAGTCCCAACTCACGCATCTCGCGGTAGGCATCCCGCGTCGCCTGCATCGCCCGTGACGTTGCCACGAACGCGCGCAACTCGCGAATGCGCTCCGACCGCCGGATCCGCTCCTCGAGGGGCAGGTTGTTGAATGCACCGCACGACTCCTGGGCGAGCGCCAGGATGGCCCCGAGGTTCTCGCGCATCAGGTGATCGAGCACACCATCCTCACCGGGGCGCACGAACACGTAGCCATCGACCTCGCGACCCTCCGCGTCCTCGGCGACTCCAAAGAAGCGCAGGAACAGCGATGACTTCACCTGAGCGGAAAGCTCCTCACCTGCGGCGACGAACGCGAGGCCACCGGACGCGACCTTCCGGAGCATCAGCTCGCGCTTCTGGAGATCGACACGGGATTGGATCTCCTTCGCGTACTCCGCCGACGAACCCGGCACGGGCGCCGCTGCGATCTCGCGCCGGAGCTGGGCCATGTGCAGTTCGAGGATCGAAGTCGCATTGAGCTCCGCCCGTCGCCTGCTCGCCTCCGGAATCGTCGGCGTTCCCGCGGACTGCGCAGCATCGACCGTCGTGCTGTCTGTCCCCGGATTCGCGAGAGGCTCTCGCGGGATCGCGGGATCGAGGGGTGACGCCGTCGCCGTGGGGTCGGCCACCTCAGCACCACGACCGCGCGCGGATGCTCCGTCCACAGAACGGCGGCCGTCGCCGAGGACGAGCCACGCGACCAGCGCCAGCATCGTCACGATCGCGCCCATCATGAGGACCTGCCTTCTCATGTGTTTGACCTTGCCGCTCGACCAGGTTCGTCAAAGCAGGAGAGTCGAGGGCTGGTGTCGCCTGCCCAGTGCTCCTTCTGCCGAAGATCAACTGTCCTGCGGACACTTGTTGCACTTGACGCGCCGCTGAACCTCGAAAACCGTCTCGCCGCCGGCCGAGACCGTCACGGTGATGGTCTGCGGACCCTGCCCACAGGCCAGGTTCGGAACCGCAAACGGAAAGGCGGCGAATCTCCCAGGTTCGATCTCCTTGGGTTCCTCATCGCCCCAGGGACTCACGAAGACAGCCTCCGCCTTGTCATCGCCATTCATGCACGCTGCGGCGCAGGCAGACGAGGCGATCTTGACGGAGTACTGATCGAAGGTACACGGCATCGCGGCCTGCCCCAGACAAGGCTGTCCCGTCGACCCGGGACAGACTCCGTTCTCTTGTCCCAGGAGCGCTGGAATCAGGTTCTCTTGGGTCGCGGCGAAGCAATCGAAGCCCCCGCCGCACGATCCAGACGCGTGGGTATCGCTGAACTTGTCTTCCCTCGCGCAGACGCAGGCTGCGGGTAGCTGTGCGAAGAGCCCCGAACTGGAGATGGACAAGGCCCAAAGGACCAAGAGCAGGCGTCGCATAGACTTCCGTTCGACGTGGTTGGAACGAGCGCCTCACACCTGGCGCGCATGGCCGGGTTCGCGAGAGTGCGCGCTTCCCTAGAATGACTTTCCGCATCCGAGATCATTCAGCTTCCGCAGAATTCGTCGGAGTCTCGACCAGACTGCAGACTCCGGCCAGGACAACTCGATTGCCGCCTCAGCCACACGGTAGCCAGCGGCGAGGAGGCGAACCAGGATCTCGTCCTCGCCGCTCAACGCAAGGACCGGCCAGCGCTCCAGCAAGAGCGCGACAGGGTCGTCGAGGTCTGGCGTACGACTGGGCCGGCGGTTGTCGACACCCTGGTCCGACTCGTCGACCCATTGTTCGGCCGTTCGCTCCTTTCTCGCCAATCTGCGTGCTTCCCAGATCACGCGCCTGGCGACGGCAACCACGTGAGGAATGGTGGGCAAGTCACCGGGATCGAACGTGCCCACGGTCCGCACGCGGATGGCGACCACTCGCAATGCGGCTTCCTGCGCCAGGTCTTCTGCAACTCCCGAAGCAGCCCCCCGGGCTCGAACCACACGCCGCAGGAGTGAGAGGGCGTCATGCCAGGTCAGCCGGAGTGGAAGGACTTCACGGCTGCGGCCGTGGGTTCGATTCGCATTCGACCTCTCCTCTCCTCTCCGTCGTCAGTCGGTTCCATCTTCGGATCCTCCTCGCTTCTCCTGCCCCTGACCGTTCTGGGGCATCTTCGACCATCAGTACCCGACCAAGCTACCTATCGCCCTGAAGCACTACCAGCCCTTTGCCGTCGCACCCGGCTGCTCCGAGCGCCAGACGGCCGGCAACCAGCGACACAACACCCTCGGCGATCCACTCGCCCTCGTGCAGGGAGCTCGGGACGACGGGTCCGAATTGCAATCACGGTCCGCGCCACCGCCTCTCTCGCCCTCAGCGCCTCCGCGCCGCAAAGCGCCGCACGAGCACGTCGACGATCGCGCCGCCGAGGATCACGGCGCCGATCACGGCGAACTCGATCTGGTTGGGGATCTCGTCGATGAGGTTGTTCGCATTGCGCAGCACCTGCATCACGGTGGTGCCGATCAGCACGCCGAGGATGCTGGCCTCGCCGCCGCGCAGGGCGCAACCGCCGAGCACGGCGCCGGCGATCGCATAGAGCTCGTAGAAGTTGCCGAAGTCGGAGGGCTGGGCGGAGTTCACGTCGAGGACGAAGAGCAGGCCGCCGAGGCCGCCGAGCAGGGCGCAGACGACGTAGCTCAGGACGACCATGCGCGCCGTGGGCACGCCGCTCAGGCGCGCGGCCTCCTCATTGCGACCCAGGGCGAGGAGCCAGCGACCCGGCACCGTCTTGGCGACGAAGAACCACGCGAGTCCCGCGATGACGATCAGGAAGACGCAGGGCGTGGGGATGCCGAGCGAGCCGCCGAGTTCGATGCGCCCTGCACCGATGTCGGAGAGCCAACGCAGCTCGCTCCCGAAGCCGACCGTGCGATCCCCCGTCACGCCGCGCGCGAGGCCGCGGTAGAGGAGGAGGCCGCAGAGCGTCACGACGAAGGGCTGCAGCTTCAGGCGGGTCACGAGCAGGCCGTGCAGGAGGCCGATCGCCAGGGCGAGGCCCATCACCGCCGTCAACGCGAGCCAGACGGGCCAGGCCTGCTCCACGAGGAGCCAGGGGAAGAGGCAACCGCAGAGACAGACGACGGACCCGATCGAGAGGTCGATGCCACCCGTGACGATCACGAAGGCGGCGCCGACGCTGAGGATGCCGAAGAGCCCGACGCGGCGGACGACGTTCTCCAGGTTCTCGGGGCTGAGGAAGCGGTCGCTCGCGAGCGACGTGGCCACGACGATCGCGACGAGGAGTCCGAGGATGCCGAGGATCTTCTTCACGGTGCCGCAGTTCCCTTCGCGTCGCCGCCCGTGGCGAGCTGCATGACGAGTTCCTCCGTGGCGTCGGCCCCCGCGAGCTCGCCGGCGAGACGGCCTTCGTGCACGACGAGGATGCGATCGGCCAGTCCGAGCAGTTCCTCCATCTCGCTCGACGCGAAGAGCACGGCGAGGCCACGCGACGCGAGCTCCCGCACGAGCGCGTAGATCTCGTCCTTGCTGCCGACATCGATGCCGCGCGTGGGCTCGTCGAGCAGGAGCACGCGCGGTTCGAGCGTGAGCCACTTGCCGAGCACGAGCTTCTGCTGGTTGCCGCCCGACAAGGTGCGCACGACCTGTTCGAGCCCCGCGGTCCGGACCGCGAGCGACTCGACGCTCGCCGCGGCGAGGCGGCGCTCCACGGCCCCATCGACGCAGCCGAAGCGCGCGCGCCGCGCGAGCCCCGGCAGGGCGAGGTTCTCGCGCACCGAGGCCTCGAGCACGAGGCCCTCGGCCTTGCGATCCTCGGGCACGAGCGCGAGCCCCGCGGCGATGGCCTCACGCGGCTCGCCGCCCCGCAGGAGTCGGCCCTCCACCTCGACGGCGCCGTCGACGGCGGCATCCGCGCCGAAGATCGCGCGCAGGAGCTCGCTGCGTCCGGCGCCGACCAGACCCGCGAGACCGACGATCTCACCGGCCCGCACCGCGAAGTCGATCGCGTGTGCGGGCCAGGCCTGCGTGCGGAGCCCGCTCACGCGCAGACGCGGTGCACCGGCGGTCGCAGGCACGGCGCGCGAACGCGCCAGGCGCAGTTCACGCCCGACCATCAGCGCGACCATGCGGTCATGGCTGATCTCGTCGCGCGCCAGCGAACCCGCGTTGCGCCCGTCGCGCAGCACGACGACGCGATCGGCGAGCTCACAGACCTCGCCGAGGCGATGCGAGATGTAGATGACGCTCACGCCCTGGCGCCGGAGATCGTGCACGACGGCGAAGAGCCGCTGCGTCTCCGCGAGCGAGAGGCTCGACGTCGGCTCGTCCATGATGAGCACCCGCGCGTCGATCGAGAGCGCCTTGGCGATCTCGACGAGCTGGCGCTGCCCGAGGCTCAGCCCCGCGAGCGAGAGCCCCGGATCGATCGCGAGCCCGACGCGCAGGAGCAGCTCCGCGGCGCCGCGGCGGATCGCGGCCTCGTCGATCAACCCGCGGCGACGCGGCTCACGGCCGAGGAAGACGTTCGCGCCGACGCTGAGGTTGTCGCAGAGATTGAGCTCCTGGTGGATCAGCGCGATGCCGAGTGCCTGGGCCTCGGCGACCGAGCGGAACTGCCGCGGCGCCCCATCGACGAGCAGCGTGCCCGCGTCGGGGCGCTGCACGCCGGCGAGGATCTTCATCAGCGTGCTCTTGCCGGCGCCGTTCTCGCCGACCAGGGCCACGACCTCGCCGGCGCCGACGCGGAGATCGACGCCCTCGAGCGCGACCCCCCCGGGGAAGGCCTTGCCGATGCCCCGCGCCCACAGGCGCGGCGTCTGCTCAGCGACCATCCGGCTTGGCGAGCCGCTGCTTCTTCTCGGCCCAGAACGCCTCGACTCCGGCGCGCGTGATCTTCCGCGCCGGGATGAGCACGTTGCCATCGGCCGGCAGGACGCTGCGATCGCCCTTGCTCAGCGCCACGAGGATCTCCACGGAGCGGCTGCCGTATCGATACGGATCCTGCACGACGGTCCCGACGACGTGGCCGTCGACGATGCCTTGCAGGGTCGGGTCGGACTCGTCGAAGCCGACGACCTTCACCGTGCCGAGCTTGCCGGCCTGCCGCAGCGCCTCGAGGATCGCGGGCGGGTTGTAGGCGAAGAGCCCCACCATCGCGGCGAGGTCCTGGTGCGCGGTCAGCGCGTCGGCGGCGTTGGCCTTCGCCGCGCTCTTGTCGAATTGGTCCGTGCGCACGCCGAGCACGGTGAAGGGCCCGACCGTCTCGACGGCCTGGGAATCGAGGACCCGCGCATCGTCGCGCGGGCGCTGCAGGATGGCGTCGATCGCGCCGCGCGTGCGCAGCCGCGCGTTGTCCTGCTCGAGCCGGCCGATGAAGAGCATGACCTTGCCGCCCTGCGGCAGCGCCTCGCGCACGAGTTCACCGACCATGCGGCCGGCCTCGTAGTTGTCCATCCCGACGAAGCAGAGCCGCTTGCTCTGCGGGGCATCGCTGTCGTGCGTGATGAGATGGAGGCGCGCCGCGAGCTTGTCGAGCTGCGGCGTCTGGTTCACGTGGTCGATCGGGGAGACCGCGATCCCGTCGACGCCGCGGGCGAGGAGATCCTCGAGGATCTGCTTCTGGTCGCCGATCCCGTTCGGCGGCATCTGCACCATGCACTGCACGCCGAGCCGCTGCGCCGCCTCGAGCGCACCGGCCTCGGCGATGACCCAGAACGGGTCGACGCCGTTGGTCACATAGGCGACTCGGATCGGCTGGGTGCCGCCCGGGGGCGGCTCCGACCTCGAACAGGCGGCGAGGCCGACGGCGACCCCGGCGACGAGCGCGGCGAGTCCGAGAGAGGCAGGGAGACGGGAGCGGATCATGAGCGGTGAGTGGTCCTCGACCGGGTTGCGAGCGGATCAGCCGACGGTCATGCCGCCGTTCACACAGAGGTTCTGGCCGGTGACGAAGCCTGCGGCCTCGCTGGCGAAGAACACGCAGGCGCCCGCGACGTCGTCGGGGACCCCCCAACGCCCCATCGGGATGAGCGCGCGGTACGCGTCCTTCTCGGACTGGGGGTCGTTCGCGTGGCGTTCCACGGGGATCCAGCCCGGAGCGATGATGTTGACCGTGATGTTCCAGGGCGCGAGCTCGGTCGCCATGCTGCGCGTCCAGCCGTCCTGCGCGCCCTTGGCCGCGACATAGGCGCTGAACTGGCCGACGCCGCGGTGGAAGACCTCGGAGCCGATGTTGATGATCCGCCCGAAGCGCTGCCGCTTCATGTGCGGCAGCACGGCGCGCGTCAGCAGGAAGGGCGACTTCACGAAGAAGTCGAGCATCTGCTGGTGGAAGGCCCAGTCGTAGTCCTCGATGCGCGCGTGCGGCTGGTCGGGTGTCGCATTGAGCACGAGGATGTCGATTCCGCCGAGCTCGGCCGCGATCGCGGCGACGAGGCGCGGCACCTCGTGTTCGTCGCTCACGTCGCCGCGGAACAGGCCACCCGCGAGACCCGCCGCGCGGTACTCGGCGAAGCAGCGCTCGGCGGCCGCCTGACCGTTGCGGTAATTGATCGCGACCTTGGCGCCGGCGCGACCGAGCGCGAAGGCCATCGCCTTGCCGAGACCCTTGCTGCTGCCGGTGACGAGCGCCACGCGGCCGGCGAGGGAGAACATGGGGACGACCTGGTTCGAGCTCATCGCGATGCGAGCGGGGCCGATTACCATACGCGGCCGTCCCTCACCGGCCATGCTCCGTCGCAACGCTCGCCTGGCGTGCTCCTCCATCCTGCTCGCCGCGGCAGCGCTGCCGCTCGCAGCGCAGATTCCCGCCGACCACGCGGACCTGCCGCGACCCGGACCGGCGGGCACGGACGGGCAGCGCTGGTGCTGGGTCGCCCCGCGCGCCGACGAGCCGCCCCCCGCGAGCGACCCACGCTTCGCGCGCGAACCGATCGATCGCTTCGTGCACGCGCGGCTCGCGGCAGCGGGCCTCTCCGCCGCGCCCCCCGCCGAGCCCGCCACCTGGCTCCGCCGCGTCAGCTTCGACCTCTGCGGCCTGCCCCCGACCCTCGACGAGCTCGACGCCTTCCTCGCCGACCCCTCGCCGGACGCCCGCGCCCGCGTCGTGGACCGCCTGCTCGCGTCGCCGCAGTTCGGCGAGCGCTGGGCACGGCACTGGATGGACCTCGTGCGCTACGCGGACTCGATGGGACACGAGTTCGACTTCGAGATCCTCGGCGCGTGGCGCTACCGCGACTGGCTCATCGACGCGTTCAACCGCGACCTGCCCTACGACCGCTTCGTCGTCGAGCACCTCGCGGGCGACCTCCTCGAGGCGCCGCGCCGCGATCCGGACAGCGGTCTGCCCATCTCCGCGCTCGGCACGACGGGCCTCCTGCTCCACGAGGAGAAGCACGCGCCGATCGACACGAAGCAGGCCGAGAGCGATCGGCTCGACAACGTGATCGACGTCGTCAGCAAGACCTTCCTCGGGGTGACGCTCGCCTGCGCGCGCTGTCACGACCACAAGTTCGATCCGATCCCGACGAGCGACTACTACTCGATCTACGGAGTCCTCGCGTCGGCGCGCTCGATCACGCGCGTGCTCGAGCCGAGCGGCGTCTCGGAGCAACGCGCGACGCTCGCCGCGCTCGCCCACGAGCGGGACGCGCTCGCCTTGCAGACCGCGCGCACCGAGCTGCCCGCGCGCTACCGCGACTGGCTGGCTGCCGATCCCGCCCGCCTGACGGCGCTCGCGGCGCTGCGCCCGCCGGCCCTCGCCGCAGAGCGCGACGACGATCTCGTGATCTTCGACGCGGGCGAGACGGCCCCTCCATCCGGCCATCGGCACGGCCCGGCCCTCGTCGACGCACACGTTCCGGTCGGCCCCTACGTCGTGCAGGACCAGGACGGCACCACGCGCGTGCGCGCCGCGCCGCGCGCGCTGCTCCACTCCGCGCGCCGCGCGCCGCGCGAACCGGGCTCCCAGGCGACGCGCTCCTTCCGCATCGGGAAGCGCTACCTCCACCTGCTCGCGGCGGGTCGTCGCACGCGCTTCACGGTCGTGCTCGACGGCTTCCGGCTCGTGCGCGGGCCGATCTACGACCAGTACAAGCAGGAGCTCGGCAGCGACGAACTGCGCTGGCACCGCGTCGACCTCGAGATGACGGCCGGGCGCCGCGCCCACGTCGAGTTCGCCGACCTGCCGGCCGCGGACCCCGCGGACCCGCTGCACGAGGGCGGCTGGGGCAACGACGGCTGGTTCGCGGTCGCGAGCGTGCTGCTCTCCGATTCGCCGCACGCGCCCGAGGCACCGGCGCTGCCGTCCGAGTGGGTCGCCTCGCCCGATCGCGCCGCGGCGGCGCTGAGCCGCGCCCTCGCACCCGGTGCCGAGGCACGCGAGCTCGCGGTGCTCGACCAGGCCGGGCTCGCGCTTCCGCTCGAGGCCGCGGCGCTGCGCGCGGCGTCCGCCGCGGTGAGCGCTGCCGCCGAAGCCATCCCCGAGCCCATCCTGGTCACCACGCTCGCCGAGGGCGACGCGGTCGACGAGCCCATCCACGTGCGCGGCGGCACCGCGAAGCTCGGCGAGCCGGTCCCCCATCGCGACCTGACGGCGCTGGGCGGCGCGGCCTTGTCGGGCGCGGGTCATGGCCGCCTCGATTGGGCGCGGCGCATCGCGAGCGCGGACCATCCGCTCACGGCGCGCGTGCTCGTCAACCGGGTCTGGCACCATCTCTTCGGGCGCGGGCTCGTCGGCTCCGTCGACAACTTCGGCAAGCTCGGCGAGGAGCCCACGCATCCCGAACTGCTCGACTGGCTCGCGCGGCGCTTCGTCGAGGACGACTGGTCCATCAAGCAACTCATCCGTCGCATCGTGCTCAGCGAGACCTACGGACTCGCGAGCGCGCACGCGGATGCCGCGAGCGCCGAGCGCGCCGCGACGCTCGATCCGGGGATCGCGCTGCTGCACCGCGCGCGCGTGCGTCGCCTGCAGGGCGAGGCGATCCGCGACGCGATGCTCGCGCTCTCGGGTCGGCTCGACCTGACCCGCTGCGGCCCGAGCGTGCCCGTGCATCTCACGCCGTTCATGGACGGTCGTGGCCGACCCTCGCGCTCGGGACCCGCGGATGGCGCGGGGCGGCGCAGCGTGTACCTCGAGGTGCGCCGCAACTTCCTCGACCCCTTCTTCCTCGCCTTCGACCAGCCGATCCCGGCGACGACGATGGGCGCGCGCAGCGTCTCGAACGTGCCGGGACAGGCGCTCGCGCTGCTCAACGACCCGTTCGCGATGGAGCAGGCCGCGCGCTGGTCACAGCGCATCGTCGCGAGCTCCGGCGGGGATGCGGCACATGCCGTCGGGCTGCTGTACCGAGGTGCCTTCGCCCGTCGTCCGAGCGAACCCGAGCTCGCCGCCGCGCTCGCGTTCCTCGGTGAGCAGCCCGACGAGACCGCGTGGCGCGAGCTCGCGCACGTGCTCTTCAACGTGAAGGACTTCGTGTTCCTCGAGTGAGCCCATGACCGAGCCCACAGCGACCGGCGAACCACGACCGCCGAGCCGACGCGAACTGCTCGCCCGCGCCTGCCACGGCTTCGGCGGCCTCGCCGCCTGCTCGCTGCTGGCGGATGCCGCGCGGGCCGAACGACCGCTCGTGCGCGGCCCGCACTTCGCGCCGCGCGCGAACGCGGTGATCTTCCTCTACATGGATGGCGGCCCTTCGCAGGTCGACACCTTCGATCCGAAGCCGCGGCTCCAGCAGGACGACGGCAAGCCCTTCCCGATGAAGAAGGAGCCGACGCAGTTCAACGACAACGGCAACACGCTCGGCTCACCCTGGCGCTTCGCACCGCACGGCGAGAGCGGCATCCCCGTCAGCGAGCTCTTCCCCCACATCGCCCGCTGCGTCGATCGACTCGCGGTGGTCCGGTCGATGACGGCGGACTTCAGCGAGCACACCAACGCGAACTACTTCCTGCACACCGGCCACGGCCTGCAAGGGCGCCCGAGCATGGGCGCCTGGTTCGACTACGGCCTCGGCTGTGCCTCGCGCGATCTGCCGGCCTTCGTCGTGCTGAACGGCGGACTCATCCCGCCCGGCGGACTCGACTGCTTCCATTCCGGCTTCCTGCCCGCGAGCCACCAGGCCTCGGTGCTCGGTCGCGGCGAGGAGCCGCTCGCCAACGTGCGGGCGCGCGAGGAGCGCGCCGGCCAACAGTCGCGCAAGCTCGACCTGCTGCGCCGCCTCGACGCCGCGGTCGCCGAGCGACTCGGCCACGCGGACGCGATCGAGTCCGCGATCGCGAACCACGAGCTCGCGGCGCGCATGCAGCTCGCGGTGCCGGAGCTCACCTCGCTCGCGGGCGAGAGCGCGGCGACGCAGCGCCTCTACGGCCTCGACGACGAGTACGAACCCGCACGCGGCTACGGCCGTCAGTGTCTCCTCGCCCGGCGCCTCGTCGAACGCGGCGTGCGCTTCGTCGAACTCACCTGCCCGAACCTCGGCACGGATCGCTGGGACCAGCACAGCGGCCTGAAGGACAACCACGAGCGCAATGCGCGCAGCGTCGATCGCGGGATCGCCGGGCTCCTGCGCGACCTCGAGGGCCGCGGGCTCCTCGACACGACGCTCGTCGTCTGGGCCGGCGAGTTCGGCCGGACGCCCTTCGCCCAGGGGCGCGACGGCCGCGACCACAATCCCTTCGGCTTCAGCATCTGGCTCGCGGGTGGCGGCATCCGCGGCGGCGTCGTGCACGGGGTCACCGACGAGTACGGCTACAAGGTGGTGCAGGGCAAGGTCACGGTGCACGACCTGCACGCGACGATGCTCCACCTGCTCGGCATCGATCACCTGCGCCTCACGTACCGCTTCGGCGGTCGCGACATCCGGCTCACGGATGTCTACGGCGAGCTGATCCACCCCATCCTCGCCTGAGCGCGGCGCGCGCCGGTCCGCGGTCCGCGTGCGTCAGGGTCGCTGCAGACGCATCACGGGCAGGAACTGATCCGAGCGCGTGCCGCTGCTCGCAGCGAGCGACGGCGCGAAGATCGCGCAGTAGCGCAGCTGCGAGGCCGGCGGTCGCACCGAGAGCTCGACCGCGTTGGACAGGACCGGCTCGAGCCCGAAGCCGAGGTCCTGGATGCTGAGGCCCTGCGTCGTCACCGGGAACCAACCGGGGCCCATGCCCGCCACGTCGAT
>JADLHO010000254.1 GCA_020848735.1 Planctomycetota bacterium
GAATCCAGGCGCCGCGTCCGGCTGCCGCCATCCCTGCGCTTGATCGAGCGCGCACGCGGGCTAAGGTGCCGCCCACGTTCCGGGTACCGGAAGCGAGGTGTGAATCCTCCGCGGGCCCGCCGCTGTGAGCGCGGACGGACGTCTCGATCGCCGACTTCGTCACTGCCTGCGCGCGCCAGGGCCACGGCCCAGCGCGCGCGCACGCGGGAAGACGCGGCCGGACCTGCGAGACGCGCCGGTCGATGCGCAAGCCAGAAGACGGCCCGGAACGCGAAGCGAGGCACTTGCCTCGCGGTCCTGTCTCTCGTGGCTCGGAGACCCATGGCCTTCATCCGACGGCGTGCCGCAGCGGCACGCCGATCCCGCATCGCGTCCGCGCGGCGTCCTGCCGTCGCGGCGTTCCTGCTCGCGCTCCTGCGGCTGCTCGCCGCGCAGCCGGCGGCCCCCTCCGCCTTGGTCGCGCAAAGTCCCCTGCCCCTGGCCGCGGGTCACTCGGCCGAGGCCCTGCTCGTCGAACGCGGTGCCCCGTGGCGCTGGCTCGGCCTCGCCGTCGGGACGAGCGAGACCGAGTTCTACTTCGCGCTCGGCAATGCGCTCTGGCGCGCGCAGGCCGGCGCGCCCCCGCAGGGCATCGCCTTCACGCCGGGCGGTCTCGACATCGGCTTCGTGCTGCGCCCGCGCGCCACGGGCCCGCTGCTCTACAGCGAGTTCGCGAGCGCGACGCTGATCCTCCGCGAGCTGACGACCGGTCACGAGACGCAGCGCGCGATCCCCGCCAACAGCTTCGACGCGGAGCGCACGCTCGACGGCATCGTGCTCCTCGCCGCCAATCCGGACTGGCCCGCGCCCGGCGCCGCGAGCGGGATCTGGGCGCTGCCCGCGGGCAGCGGCGCCGCGCGCGAGGTCGTGCGGCTCGGCGGGCCCTCCGCGCCGCTCCTGATCGACCGCGAGAGCGGCGATCTGTTCTGCGCGCGCTTCACGCAGGGCGTCCCGGCACCGCCGGGCAGCGTCGTCGTGCTGCGCTTCGCGCGCGCGTCGCTCGACGCCGCGATCGCCGGCGCCCCGCCCCTCTCGGTCGGTGCCGCGTCGCTCTTCGCGAGCGGCCTCGATGGCGCCTACGACCTCGCGCAGGACGACCGCGGCGCGCTCTGGATCAGCGACCCCGTGCACGGCGACGTGCGCCGCATCGCGCGCGACGGTGCGGTCGACGCCACGCCGCTGGTGCCTCGCCGCAGCCAGGCGGCACTCGGCCTCGCCTTCGTCGACGGCGGCCCCGCGCGCTTCGCCGCCTGGCAACGCGACGACGGCGGAACGCTGCTCGTCGCGAGCAGCGACTTCTCCAGCGAGGCGAGCGTGCACGCGGTGCGCGCGCAGCCGCCGCGGCTCCGCTGCGCCCAGGGCCCCACGCCTCCGCCCGGCATCGTGCAGATCGATGCGGAGCAGCTGCCGCCCGCGAGCGCCGCGCTGCTGCTCGTCAGCTTCCTGCCGCCGGTCCCGCCGCGCGTGCTCGCCTGGCACGACGACGTCCCGCTGCTCTGCGATCTCGACTTCGCGATCGCCCCGATCGGCGGCGCGCTGTCGGTCGACGCCGCGGGTCGCGCCCGCTTCGCCTTCCAGCACCAGGGCGGCTTCGCCCTGCCGCTGAGCTTCGTCGTCGCCGCGCTGCCCGCGACGGGCGCGCCGGCGATCTCGCGCGCGCTGGCGCTCGTGCTGCAGCCCTGAATCCTCACCGCTCCCGCTCCCCCTGACGCCCACCATGAACCCACTCGTCTCCTGCGCCGTCGCCGGCTCCACCCTCGCCGCGCTCGCGAGCGCCCAGGCACTCGAGCCCGGCTACCAGGCCTCCGCGCGCGATCTCCCGCTCCGCAGCGGCAACGTGCTCGTGCTCGACGACCTCGACGCGTTCGTCGCCTTCGACGGCACGCGCCTCGTGCTCGACACGCCGGGCGGACCACGCACGCTGCTCAGCCTGGCCGCCCCGAGCTTCGGCGCGTTCACGCTGCGCACCGACCGCGATCACGTGCTCTTCGCCGATGGGCTGAGCGGCGAGCTCTGGCTCGTCGATCTCGTGCAGGGTGGCGGCCGCGTGCTCGCGACGCTGGCCTTCCCGTACGACGCGATCCTCTGGCGACCGGGCCTCGCGTTGATCTCGGCGAAGACCGGCGGCTTCGCGAGCCCCGACAACGAGCTCGTCGCGCTCGCGCTCGACGACGGCCGCAGCGATCTGATCGCGCGTCTGCCGGGTTCCTCGGGCCCGCTCGTGCGCGACGGCGACGGCGTGCTCTACGCGACCGCGAGCCTCGCCTTCCCCGCGCCGCCGGGCAGCGTCGATCTGCTCTTCTTCGGCGACACGCAGCTCGTCGGCGCGCTCGGGCCCACGCACCTCGGCGCCGCGGATGCGCAGCTCGTGCACCGCGGCCTCGACGCCGCGAGCGACCTCGCGGTCGACCGCGACGGCGACGTGTTCTTCATCGACTGGCGCAACGGCACCGTCGGCGAACTCAGCCGCCATCCCCGACTGAGCCCGCGCGTCAGCACGCTCGTGCGGTACGCGGCCAGCGGCCCGAGCGCCGCGGGCCTGCAGTTCACGTCGGAGAACCTCGGTCCCGCGGCCTTCGAGCCCTATCAGCCGGCGGCCGACCACGCGCTCTTCGTGCACGAGAGCGACTTCGCGAGCGGTGCGAGCCGCCTGCGCCGCATCGCCCCGCAGCGCGCGAGCCTCGAGCTGCGGCCGGCGAACCCGGTGCCCGCGGGACCGTTCGCGCTCGAGCTCCGCGGCGCAGCCGCCGGCGGCTTCGCGGTGATCGCCTTCGGCCTCAACCCCACGCAGCGCGAGCAACGCCTCCCGCTGGAGGGCTTCGAACAGCCGCTCTTCTGGGACGAGAGCTTCTTCCGCGCGATCGAGTCGATCCTCGTCCCGCTCGACGCCCAGGGCCACGCGCGGGTGGACCTCGTCAATCCCGGCTTCGGCGTGAACCTGCCCTTCGGTGCGCAGGCCGCGTTCCTCGATCCACGCGACCCGATCCTCGGCACCACGGCGGCGATCGCCATCACCCTGCGCTGAGCGGCAGCGCGAGCCAGGCCGCCGCCGCGAGACCGAGGGCGACCAGCACGACGAGCGGCGTGCCGAGAGGCCGGGCGCCGAAGGAGCGCCGGAAGCGCGCGGCGAGGACGGCGAACCCGCACCACGCGGCGAGCGCGAGCAGGGCGACCGCGGCGAGGACCCAGCGCAGCGCCTCAGGCATCGGTCCGTCCGAGGCTGCCGCCGCGCGCCAGCACCGCGGCCTGGATGAAGTGGAACGCGCTGAGCTTCCAGCGCCCGTCGACGAGCTTGACGAGGAAGGGCAGCTCGCCGTCGGGGCAGAGCGCGAGCAGGACCGTGTAGCCGTGTTCGAGATGCTTCGCCTCGACGCGCGCGACGCGTTCCGGAGTCGGGTACTCGTCGCCCAGCGCCAGGGGCGCGAACGCGACGCTCGCCGCGACGTGCAGGAGCTGCGCGTGCTCGCCCGCTGGCGGCGGATTCGAACCGAGGAGCTCGAGTCCCCGCGGGTCCAGCGCCAGTTCCGCGAGGGCCGCCGCGTCGCCGAGCAGCAGCGCGCGGTAGAAGTCCCGGGCCGCCTCCGCCGGCGGCGTCGCCGGGCGACGCGCGGCGATCCAGTACCGCGGGTCGATGCGCCAGCGGCCGTCGTCGCCTTGCACCGCGACGAGCAGCTCGATGCGGCCGCCGAGGAAGGCGTGCACGAGCCAACGCCCGTTCCACGTCGCGCGGCCGGAGGTCTGGACCGCGTCGAGTTCACGCAGCAGCGGTGCGGGATCGAACGCACGCGCGACCGGACTCGTGAGCGTCGCGAGCTCCGCGTGCGGCAGGCACGCCCTGGCGAGCGCGGCGCCGTCGCCGCGGAGCCGTGCGGAGAGGGCGTGGCGAACGGCTTCGAGGACACCGTGGGGAAGGCTCATGCGGGCGCGGAGCCCGCGGGCTCCGCCTCGGTGATCCGACGCGCCCACGCGACGTTACGCGCGATCCGGCCTCAGGGCCGGCGACGCCAGCGCTGCGGCACGAACTTCCAGCGGCCGACGCCGAGCCAGCGGCGCATCGCGAAGAGCGAGTAGGCGCTGCGGAAGCGTTCCTCCGCGGGCCCGTAGCGGTGCGCGGCCCCGACCGGGCAGGCGCGCAGCGTCGCGCAGCCGTCGCGGCAACCACCGCCGAGGCGGTGCGTCGCACAGCGCTCGAGCTGCGCCCCTCCGCCCCGCGCGTAGACCTCGGCCGGGCACGCGCGCACGCAGGGTTGATCGCAAGGCGTGCAGGGATCGAAGTCGAGCGGCTCACCGGGTGAGACGCCGAACGGCGTGCCGTCGATCAGGATCGCGACGCGCAGGCTCACCCAGGGCCCGTACTCGGGATGGAGCAGATGACCGAGCACGGGCGAGATCGTGCCGAGCCCGGCCTGCTCGGCGAGCTGGCGGAAGTTCAGGGGCTGCGGTTCGTCCGGATAACTCGCCTGCGCACCGAGTCCCGCCGCGTGCAGCATCGCGATCACCGCGTCGGCGATCGCGCGCGACCACGCGTCGATCGGGTGATAGCCGGGGCGCGCCGCTTCGAGCCGGCCGCCGTGGGCGGCGACGACGTGTTCCCAACAGCTCCGCCCGCCGGACGCGAGCACGAGCACGGTGCCGCAGGCGCTGCGACGCTCCGCGGCGCGGCGCCCCGCCGGCTGCGTCGCGTCGAACTCGTGCGCGGCGACGACGCCGCAGAGTTGGAGCCCGCGCTCGCGGGCGAACTGCGCGATCTGCGCGAGCAGGGCGCGCGCCGCGTCCGACGGCTCGCCGGGTGCTTCGGGGTCGTGGGGCAAGTTCCGGACTGATCGGTCGTTCGCGCACGCGGCTCGAGCGAGCGACTCAAGCCGCGACGCCCGTGCGCCGAAGCATGCCCGCGATGTCCGATCCTCGCGTCCATGCTGCGCTGGTCTTCGTGCTCGCGATCCTCGCGAGCGCGCTCGCCGTCGTCGCGTGGTTCGACGCGCAGCCATCGGTTCCCGCCGCGGTCGCGCCGCGCGAGGCTCCGCGCCCGGTCCACGACCCCGGCGCGCGGATCGCCGCCGAAGTCCCGGCCGGGAACGGCGAGCGCGCCGTGCGCCGCGAGGCGCCTGCGACCACGCCGCCCGCCGCGGACCCGCGTGCGGCCGAGCCCCAGGTGGGCGCCGCGCGCGTGATCGGCCGCCTGGTCGGCAGCGCGGGCGAAGCGCAGCCGGGCGGCTGGGTCGATCTGCATGCGCTCGCCGTCGACGCGGGGACCCGCCCGAGCGTCCAACGCGTGCTCGTCGCGCGCGACGGCTCCTTCGCGCTGACCGAGCTGCCGGCCGGCCGCTACGTGCTCGTCGCGGGCGCGCCGCTGCACCGCACGGCGCGCCACGGCCCCTTCCGCATCGACGAGCGCAGCGTCCTGGAGCTCGGCGCGATGACCCTCGATGAGGGCCACGCGCTCCACGTG
The DNA here is from genome assembly GCA_020848735.1 of Planctomycetota bacterium. Lineage (GTDB taxonomy): Bacteria > Planctomycetota > UBA1135 > UBA1135 > UBA2386 > JACRLW01. The sequence continues at coordinate 5,489 of JADLHO010000254.1, forward strand.
AGCGTGCAGGACGCCGCGGGCTCCCCCATCGTCGGCGCACGCCTCGAGCTGCTGCCCGTCGCGGCCGAGGCCGCCGGCACCCGGCGAGCCCGCAGCGACGCCGAGGGCACGTGCCAGTTCGACGGCCTCGCACCCGGGCTTCGCCGGCTCCGCGTGCAGGCCGAGGGCTACGCGGCGCGCGAGCTCGACGGCATCGATCCGTCGCTCGGCCGCGTGGCGATCACGCTCGAGCGCGACGCGCGCTGAGGGCATCGGGGTCGAGCGCACGGTCCCGCGACGGGATCGAGCCTCGTCGCCGTCGCGCGGCTGCCTATGATCCGCGCCGCTTCAGCCCAGGAGTCCGCCATCCGCGCCGTCTCGTTCGCCTTCCTCTGCGCCGTGCTCACGGTCCTCGCCGCGATCGGGGCCTGGGCCGGTCTGCAGGCGTGGCCGCGCGCGGCGGCGCGCGTCGCGACGCCGACTCAAGAGGCTGAGCTGCGCGCGGCGCTGCCGGCGCCGCCGCGCGGTCCCCTGCCGCGCGTCCTCGCCGCGGCGGAGGCGAGCTTCGAGGTCCGCGCCCGGCCGGCGAGCGCGGCACTCCGCCTCGAGCTCCTCGGGGATCCCGGCGCCGACGGCGACGGCGCGCTCGTCGTCACGCTGCTCGACGCGCGGTCCGGCGCGCGGATCGCGAGCCGCCCGCTGGGGTCGGCGCGCGGCGCGCTCGAGTTCGAGGCGGTGCCCAACGTGGCGATCGTCGCGGCGTTGCACGCGGCGACCGATTCGCCGCGGCACGGCTGGCTCTCGCGCGCGGCGATCCCGGCGGCGGAGGGCACGGGACCGCGCGCGGCGCAGCTCGACGTCACGCGCACGCGGGTGCGCGTGCGCCTGCAGTCGAACGCCGTCGACGCCGACGAGCGCTGGTCCTGCGTGGTGCTGGGTCTGACGCGCGTCGACGTGCCGGACTGGGGCGGCGGCAGCTCGACCACGATCGCGACCGGTTTCGCACGCGGTCAGTCGGAGCTCGAGCTCGAACTCGGCCCGCTCGGGCCGGGCCGCTATGCGTTGAGCTTCGGCGGCTTCACACCGGAGCCGGCGACGCCCGGGGAGTTCGCGGTGCCGGCGACGTCGCAGCTCGAGATCCGCGGCCGGCCGCAGTAGACCGCGGCCGCACGCGGTCGGCGGCGACGTTCAGGCGTGGGCCGCCACGAGCCGTCCATCCCTCACGACGAAGAGCGCGGGCGTGATCGCATGGGCGAGCGGCACGCTCGCGGCCGCGTCCTGCGCGCGGCGCGCCGTCGCGGCATCGACGTCGCCGATCCAGAGCAGGTCGCGGTCGGGGATGCACACGTGCAGGCCCTCGGCGTTCGACCAGTCGAGCAGACAGAGGCGCGCGGCATCGAGGCCGTCGCCACTTTGCAGCACGAAGCTCGCGCCGCGGGCCGGGCGCGGGAGCGAGACCGCACCGCGGCGGCGCAGGTTGGCGAGCGCGAGCGCGAAGAGCTCCTCGTCGCTGCGGCCGAAGCGGCGCGCGAGCGCACGGCAGAGGAAGAGCAGGCCGTCACCGCGGTCGATCGCGAGGCAGATGCCGAGTTCGTCGCCGAGGGGCTGCCAGAGCAGTGCGGCGTCGCCGAACGGACCGCCGCGCTGCGCCGCGAAGGCCCGGCTCCGGACCTGCGGCACGAGGTGCTCGGCCACCGCGTCGAACGTGAGTTCGTCGAGTCGATCGAGACCCGCGTTCCGGATCTCCATCACGAGCTGATCGACGAGCTGCGGGATCGCCTCCGGGAACTCCTCGGCGCGGCGCAGGACCCGCGACATGGGCACCTGCGTCTCCTGGCCATCGACCTCGAGCAGGGCCGTGAAGCTCGCGGGCACGAAGCCGCACCAGCGGATCTCGGGATGCCGTTGCGCGAGCACGGTGCGGATCCCGCCGAGCCGGGCCGTGCAGTGCGGGATGCGCCGCGTGCGCGCGCGCGCGAGACCTGCGAGCACGAGGGCGAGCCCACCGAGGACGACGACGATCGACACGCGTCCTTCATCGGCACTTTGCGGCTCGAAGCCCGGGCCTTCCGGCCGCGGTGCACCACCGCGATACTCCCGTCGCGAGAGCACGAGCCTTGACCAGTCCCCCCTCCCGTCTCCGCCTCTTCATCCACGGCGCGTCGACGCATCGCCTGGTGGACCTGGATCGGCCGCGCCTCCTCCTCGGCCGCGCCGTCGAGTGCGACATCGTGGTCACGGACCCGAGCGTCAGCCGACGGCACGTCGTCCTCGAACGGCGCGATGCCGGCGAGCAGCTGTACTTCCGCCACCTCAGCGGGACGAACCCGACGAAGCTCGACGGCGAGCCGCAGCCCGAGGGCATCCTGGGCCCGGGACAGACGCTGACGGTCGGGATGACCCTGCTCGAGCTGCGGCGGGTGCCGCAGGAGCCCGTCCTCGCCGTCCGCCCGGGGAGCGGCGACTCGACGGTCACGATCCACCGCGACGCGAACCCGGAGCCCGACGCGCCACCCGCGCCGGACCCGCGGCTCGCCGCGTTCGCGCGCCGGATCCTGGCGATCGGCCTGCACGAGGGCCCGAGCGAGGCGATCGCCTCGCGCGCGCTGAGCGGGCTGCTCGCGGTCACCGGCCACCGCGCGGGCATCCTCGCGCGCAACAGTGACGGCGTGCTCGAGGTCCTGGCGGAACAGGCCGAACCGGGCGTGCGGCTCACGGTCCCGAGCGAGGTCCTGGCGGGTGCCGAGGACCTGCGGGCGCGGAGCGTCCGCGATGGCGGCGCTCCCGCCGGCGCGCTCCTCGTCGTGCCGCTCGCCGGAACGGGCCGCGGTCTGCTCGTGCTCGGTCAGCCACTCGCGACGAGCGGGCCCGCGGCGGTCGACGAGGCCAGCCGCCGCGAGCTCGCCGAAGGCCTCGGCGCCCTGGTCTGGGCCGCCGTCGAGGCGAGCGACGAGCGGGAGCGTCAGCGCGAGGAGCTCACGCGCCTGAAGCTCGCGCGGCAGGAGACCTACGGCGCGATCGTCGGCAGCGAGCGCCTCGCCGAGGTCCGGCGGGGTCTCGCGGCCGCGGCCCGCTCCCGGGAGCCGGTGCGCCTCATCGGCGAAGCGGGGACCGAGCGCGAGGAGCTCGCGCGCTTCCTCCACCACGAAGCGCCGGACGTCGCCGGCCCCTTCGTCACCTGCTACGTGCGCCTGCTCCCGCTCAGCCGCGTGCGGGAGCTCCTCCTCGGACCGACGGACGGCTCGGTCATCCAGGCCGGGACCGCCACCTGCCTGACCAAGGTCGCCGACGGCACGATGTACCTCGATCAACCGGAGCACCTGCCCTTCGACCTCCAGGTCGAACTCGCGGCCCAGCTCCGCGACGCCCGACGCGGGGCGCAGGCACCGCGGCTCGTCGTCGGGCACGAGGGCGCGGACGCCGCGGAGATCGATGCGCGCCTGCATCCCGAGCTGGCCGAGGCGATCCGCGGCACGCCGCTCGTCGTGCCCCCGCTCCGCGGCCACGGCGCCGAGATCCTGCGGCTCGCCGGCTCGCTCCTCGACGAGCTCGGCCCGGCCGCCGACGGCAGCCCCCGCCGCCTGGGCAAGGGCGCGGAGCAGGCGCTGAAGGCGTATTCGTGGCCCGAAAACGTCGCGGAGCTGCGCCGCGTGGTGCAGACTGCCGCGATGCGCGCCCGCAGCAACGTCATCGAATTCGCCGAGCTCGTCGAGCTCTCGCAGCACCTCGGTCCCGCCAGCGATTGGGTCCCGAGTCTCGCCACCGTCGAACAGGAGCACATCCGCGCCGTGCTCGAGATCAGCGGCAACGTGAAGCGCCGCGCGGCGGCGATGCTCGGCATCTCGCCGACGACCCTCTACGAGAAGCTGAAGGCGATGGGCCAGGTCCCGCCGGCCGCCGCGTCGCCCGACGACGACGAGGAGGACGACGTCGACGATGACGACGACGAGTTCGAAGACGAGGACGAGGACTTCGACGACGACGAGGACGACGACGACGTCGCCGACGACGAGGACGATGCCGAAGACGACGGGGACGACGACGAGTGAGTGAGACCCGCGTCTACCTCGACCACGCCGCCACGACCCCGACCGCGCCCGAGGTGATCGAGGCGAGCGGCGAGGCCGCGGCGAGCTGTTTCGGCAACCCGTCGTCGAGCCACCGCTTCGGTCGCGAGGCGAAGCGACGCCTCGAGGACGCGCGCGAGTTCCTGCGCGGCAGCGTCGGGGCGAGCCGGCTCGTGCTCTGCTCGGGTGGCACCGAGGCCGACCTGCTCGGCGTGGTGGGCGCCGCCTTCGCGCGGGCGCCCGGCCGCGTGCTCGTCGGCGCGAGCGATCATCCGGCCGTGCGGACGCTGCGCGCGCTGCTGGCGACGCGGCGACACGAACTCGTCGAAGTGCCGGTCACCGAGCACGGCGACGTCGCGCCCGAGACCCTCTTCGATCGGCTCGGTGCCGACGTGCGCGTGGTCGCGATCCTGCACGGCCACAACGAGCTCGGCACCCTGCCCGCTCTCGCGGAACAGGTCGAGCTCGTGCGCCGCGTGGCGCCGGAGGCCCACGTCCACGTCGATCTCGTGCAGGCCTACGGCAAGCTCGACTTCGACCTCGACCTCGCCGACGTGGACTCGGTGGCGGTCTCGGCCCACAAGCTGAACGGCCCGCGCGGCGTCGGCTTCCTCGCGCTCTCGAGCAAGGCGCAGCTCGCCGCACTCCACCCGGCCGGCGGACAGGAGGACGGGCTCCGCGGCGGCACCGAGAACGTCGCCGGGGCCGTCGGCTTCGCGTGCGCCGCCGAGCTCGCGCTCACCGGTCTCGCGCAACGCGCGGCGCACACCGCGGCACTCGCGGCACTGGCCTTCGACGAGATCGCGAGCGCGGTGCCGGGAGTCACACGGCTCGGCCATCCGACGCGCCGCCTGCCGCACATCCTCTCGCTACGCCTGCCCGGACTCGTGGGGCAGAGCCTGCAGCAGCGCTGCGACGAGCGCGGCGTCGCGTTCTCGGTCGGCGCCGCGTGTCACGGCAGCGGCGACGGCGAGAACCCCGTGCTGCGCGCGATCGGACTCGAACGCCAGGCCGCGCGCGAGGTCATCCGGCTCTCGTTCGGCGCGACGACCACGCGTGACGAGGTGCTCGCGGCGACGCGCATCCTCGTCGAGGAAGCGCGCGCGCTGCTCGCGATGGCACCGCGCCGGGAGAGGACCGCCCCGTGAGCGGCGGCGGCGCGAGCGCGACGCCGGCGATGGCGCAGTACCTCGCGGCGAAGGCCAGGCATCCCGATGCCCTGCTCTTCTTCCGCATGGGCGACTTCTACGAGCTCTTCTTCGACGACGCGAAGCGCGCGGCGACCCTGCTCGAGCTCACGTTGACCTCGCGCAACAAGGGCGAGGATCCGATCCCGATGGCCGGCGTGCCGGTGCGCGCGGTCGACAACTACCTGCGCCGGCTCGTCGAGCTCGGCGAGAAGGTCGCGATCTGCGAGCAGATGCAGGACCCGCGCGAGGCCAAGGGCCTGGTCGAGCGCCAGGTCGTGCGCGTGGTCACCCCGGGGACGCTCACCGAGGACGACCTGCTCGGCGGTGCCGCGGCGAACCATCTCGCCGCGGTGGTCGAGCGCGAGGCGCGCGTCGGGTTGGCCTGGGTGGAGCTCTCGACGGGGAGCTTCACCGTGTCCGAGTGCGATGCGACGCGCCTCGACGACGAGCTCGCGCGCATCGAACCCGCGGAGATCCTGGTCCGCGAGGACGACGAGGGCCTGCGCACGCGCGTCGCGCGGCGCGGCGTCGCGCTGACGAAGCGCCCCCCGTTCGAGTTCGGTCGCGACACGGCGCACGCGGCGCTCACGCGCTTCTTCCTGGTGGGCACGCTCGACGGCTTCGGCCTCGGCGCGCTGCCGCTCGCGACCGCCGCGGCCGGCGCGCTCATCACCTATCTCCAGGAGACGCAGCTGGCCGCACTGCCGCACATCCGGCGCATCGGCATCTGGCGCAGCGGCGCGTTCATGACGCTCGACGCGACGACGCGTGCGAGCCTCGAGCTCGTTGCCCCGCTGCACGGCGACGGCCACGGCACACCGCTGGTCGCGGTGATCGACCGCACGAAGACGCCGATGGGCAAGCGCCTGCTGCGCGAGTGGCTCCAGGCGCCGCTCGCGGAACCGGCTCCCATCCTGCACCGCCAGCAGGCGGTGGCCGCGCTCTTCGCCGACGCGACCCGCGCCCGCAAGGCGCAGGAGGCGCTCGCCGGCGTGCTCGACCTCGAGCGCCTCACGACGCGCATCGCGACCGGCCGGGCGAACGGGCGCGATCTCGTCGCGCTCCGCGCGAGCCTCCTGCGGGTGCCGTCGCTCGTGACGCTGCTGCGCGATCTCGATGCGCCCCTCCTCGCCGAACTCTGCGACGGGCTCGATCCCCTCGACGACGTCACCGGACTCGTCGGCGCGGCGATCGCCGACGAACCACCTGCGACGACGAAGGACGGCGGCATCATCCGGGAAGGACACGACGCCGAGCTCGACGAGCTGCGCACGCTCGCGCGCGACAGCCAGAGCTGGCTCGCGCAGTTCCAGGCGCGGGAGGCCGCCCGGACCGGCATCGCGAACCTGAAGGTCGGCTTCAACCGCGTCTTCGGCTACTACCTCGAGGTCACGCACGGCCATCGGCACGTCGCGCTGCCGCCGGAGTACCAGCGCAAGCAGACGACGCGCAACTCCGAGCGCTACGTGACCGACGAACTGCGCGGCTTCGAATCGAAGGTGTTGCGCGCAGAGGAGAGCAGCAAGCAGCTCGAATACGAGCTCTTCGATCGCGTGCGGCAGACGATCGCGGCGAGCACGGCGCGCCTCCAGGACACGGCGTCACGCGTCGCGACGATCGACGTCCTCGTCGGGCTCGCGGTGGTCGCCCGCGATCGCGACTACGCGCGCCCCACGGTCGACGGCTCCACCGCGCTCGTCATCGAGGACGGCCGCCACCCCGTGATCGAGGCCACGCATGCCGCGGGGACCTTCGTCCCCAACGACACGCGCCTCGAGCCGCCGGAGCGGCGCCTCGTGCTGCTCACCGGCCCCAACATGGCGGGCAAGTCGACCTGGATCCGGCAGAACGCGCTCTGCGTGCTGCTCGCGCAGATCGGCAGCTTCGTGCCCGCGCGCGCGGCGCGGATCGGCGTCGCCGACCGCGTCTTCACGCGCGTCGGCGCCTCCGACGACATCAGCCGCGGCGCCTCGACCTTCATGGTCGAGATGGTCGAGACCGCCAACATCCTCAACCACGCGACCGAGCGCAGCCTCGTCATCCTCGACGAGGTCGGCCGCGGCACGAGCACCTACGACGGGCTCGCGCTCGCCTGGGCGATCGCCGAGGACCTGCACGGGCGCATCGGCTGCCGCGCCCTCTTCGCGACGCACTACCACCCGCTCACGCGCATGGCCGAGGAGCGCCAGGGCGTCGTCAACCATCGCGTCGCGGTGAAGGAATGGGGCGACGAGGTCGTCTTCCTCCACCGCATCGAGGAGGGCGGCACCGACCGCAGCTACGGGCTCCACGTCGCGCGCCTCGCCGGCGTGCCCAAGGACGTCATCGCGCGCGCACGCGCGGTCCTCGCGCAGCTCGAGGCCGATGCGCCGCTGCCCGCCACCGCGGCGCCGGACGAAGCGCCGCGCGCTCGCCAGCTCGAACTCTTCGAGAGCGCGAGCGCACGCGTGCTCCGCGAGCTGCGCAGCGCCGACGCCGACGGGCTGAGCCCGCGCGATGCCCTGCAGAAGCTGGTCGAGTGGCAGGAGCTGCTCGCGCGCGGGGATTGAGCTGCAGCCGGGGCATGGATGCCTCGGGACGCTTGCCGTTCCATCGGGGAGCGCGTCCGTCGATTCATGGCGAGGCCCGGTAGCTCGCGACGATTCGAAGCTCGCGACGCCCAGGGCGCCGTCGCAGCGGATCGAGCGATGGAGGGCGGATGGCCGCGTCTCTCGGCCAACGACACGAGGACGGGTGTTCCCCCGCCAACCTGGTCAGGGGGGTCGACAGCTTCGATTCGGTTGCAAACCAAGACCCGCGCCCGATCTCTCGTCGCTTGATCGATCTCGAGCTGCTGGCTAGGGTCGACGAGGCGCGGTCGGCAAGACCTTCGCAGCGGAGCGGGCGCCCAACGCCCGAGCCGGATGACGGCAGATTGAAGGAGGAAGCTCGCGATGTGCAGAGAGAGAGAGAGAGAGAGAAAGGAGCTCTCGAAGACCTCTCCAGCGCCGGGGGCATCGATCTGAGCACCCCCATGGAAGCCGCACTGGAGAACCTGGCCCTGCGACTCGACGCGCTGCAAGCGATGATCCGCTCGGTCGTGGCGCGGGTCGTTCGCGCTTCGCCGGAGCGACACGAACTGGCCGAGTCGGTGTTCGATGCCGTGGTGGATGCCTGCCTCCGCGGCACCCAGCCGAACTGGATCTCGCGTTCCTGGTTGTGGGTCGTCGCGAGTCGCCAGTGCGCGCGATCCGCTCGCCGTCGTGTGACGGTGTCGTCTTGCGAACTCGATCTCCTGCCGAATGAGGAGCGTGCGGCGAACCGAGTCCTCGATGCGAAGCGCCTGCCCTTCGTCCAAGCAGCGCTCGATCGCATGGGACCCCGAGCTCGATGGCCAATCCCAGGGAACGATCAGCGTGGGGTCCAGCGCGGCCCTCGTCGTCTCCGTGGGTGGAGACCTCACGGCGTGCACGGGGAGCGGCGAGAGCGAAGGCCAGGGAGACCTGATCCGCTTCACGTGTCCCGGACTGCCGTTCCCGGCCGAACACGTCTTCGAGGTGAAGGACGGCTGCTCGGCATGCACGTCGCTCTTGGACTGAACGCACACCAAGACCCGCTTCCGTCGTGACCAGGACAATCTCGCCATGAGTCGATTCGCCGGCGCCCTGATCCTCGTACTCGCTCTGCTCGGCGTCTATCTCGTGCTTCGCCAGGACCCTTCTCCTGGGCCATCGCAGGTCCAGGAGACTCCGAGCGTGCCGCCTGCGCAGGGCGACGAGCCCGCTCGGACCGCGCCGGAGATCGATCGGACCCCGAGCCCAGGGCCCAGCGACGGCTCCACGACGGAAGGGCAGGCACCCTTCGACCCGGGCTTCGCGCTTCCCAAGGGCATCGTGCCGCTCGCGGGCAGAGGCGGACTCCCGGAGGCAATCGAGCGGGAGCTCACGGCGAACATGGCCTCCGCGCGGGACGAGCTGATGTCCAAGGCCCTGCGGATGTGCAGCGACCCGGACTCCACGACCGCCGAGGACGTCCAACGACAGTACGACATGATCCTCGCCGCCGATCAGCGACAGCTTGCGATCGCGCAGATGCAGCGCGACGAGTATCTGCTCTTTCCCTCGGGGGGGACCGTCGACCGCGTCATCCCACCGGCGGGGTTCCTGGCGATGCGGCTGTACAACGCGGGGACCCTCCATGGGGTCTCCTGTGACGCCCTGTTCTGCGCTCGCTACGACGACCCGGGGGTCGCCGAGGCCGTCGCCGCCTGCATGAGCATCCGCGAGGTCGTCCGCGATACGCAGGCCGAGATCTTCAATGCCCTCCCCTACGCGGAACGCCGCGCCAGGATCGAGGCACACTACGAGGCCATGGCCGCGCTCGTGGCGCTTCGCGATCTGTCGCTCGACCCGGCAGAGAAGGCGACGCGAGCCAAGGCGATCGGCGCGAAGATCCTGTCGGGGAACTTCAGGATCGATCGCACGAATTACCTCGTCGAGAGGCCCAAGGACTGAGAGTTCGTCGCGCGGAAGCTGCCGCGGCGGTCAGCGCCGCTCACCGCGTCGCGTTCGCCGCGATGAACCAGCCGAGCGCGCTGGCGAGCAGCACGATCACGACGACGATGGTCCAGCCCGGGACGCGCGGGCGTTCGTCGGGCGGGTGCTTGGATGAGTCGTTCATGGTTCAGCTCCGCATGCCGGCGAAGAACACGCTGCCGAAGGCGCCGAAGACGATCGTCGGCAGCCAGGCGGCGAGGACGGGATGGAGGGTCGCGAGACCCAGGCTCTGGCAGGACAGGTCGGTGACGAGGTAGAGGCCGCAGACGAGCACGGCGAAGACGACGCGCTCGATGCGGCGGCCGCGCTCGTAGCTGATCGCGAACGGCAGGGCCAGGAGGAGGAGGACGAGGTTCGCCAGCGGGAAGGTGAGATGGGCGTGGAAGGCCATCACGAGGTCGCGGCGACCGGGGCGCAATGCGCGCAGGTCGAGCAGCTCGCTGTACGAGAGCTGGAGGGTCTCCTTGCCCTCCTTGCCGAGCCGCGTGATCAGGTCCGGCGTGGCCGAGGGCACGGCGAGCCAGGGCTGCGGGGTGCCGCGCCCGGGCACGAGGCGCTCGCCGTCCGTCAGGGCCCAGTCCTCGCGCGCGGGGTCCCAGACGGCCTCGCTCGCGACCACCGTCACGACGTCGTGAGGACCGCTGCCGCGGTCGACGAGGGTCACGCCGCTCATGCGACGCGCCGCGTGGTCGTAGCGCGTCACGAGCAGGGTCTGGTCGACGCCCCCCTCGCGCACCTTGAGGACGACGTTCTTGCTCTGCTCCACCGACTCGTCGGCGTCGAGCCGCTTGCTCATCGCCGTCCAGGTCTCGTTGGTCGCCGGGATCACCCACTCCCAGCAGGCGGCCATGAGGAGCGCGCTGGTCACCGCGACCGCGAGCACCGGCCGCAGGACCCGCAGGATCGATCGCCCGCAGAAGAGCATCGGGGCGATCTCGTTCGTCGAGAAGAAGGCCGAGACGGTGAACATCGCCGCGATCACCGTCACGAAGGGTGCGACCATCACGAAGGTCAACGGCACCGACAACGCGTAGAACGCCGCGAGGTCGACGAGCAGTTCGAGGGTCCCCGCGCCGCGCTCGTCGGCACCGCGGAGATAGCCGCCGAGGTGCAGGAGCAGGTCGATGAGCGAGACCAGCAGCACCATGAACAGGAGCGCCGCGAGCCACGCGCCCGCGACGCTGCGGCCCAGGTAACGGTCGAGGCGATCGCCGAAGAGAGCTCCCATCGGTGGGCGTCAGACGCGCAGCAGACGCCAGCAGAAGGGGATGCCGCACAGCGCGAGCACGACGGCGGCGGTGTAGGCGAAGAGCGGCTGGTCGGTGGCGCGCACGATCTCGGTCCCGAGGAAGTCGGCGAAGTAGAACAGGCAGAGGGGCACGAGCGAGAAGACGAGCGCCGTCACGCGACCGCGGTCGCGCGACATCACGCCGATGCAGAAGCCGATCGGCGCGAGCAGCGCGGGCAGGAGTCCGAAGCAGGTGCGCCGTGCGACCGTGTACTCCGCGGTGATCGGCCGCGGATGCACGCCGCGGTAGACCTCGGAGAGGAGCTGGTCGCTGGTCTGGTCGCGCTCGTCCTCCTTGCGCAGCTCCTCGTCGGCGACGATCGAGCGCAGGCTCACGCTGATGCGGAGGAACTCGGGCAGCGAGGCCTCGACGGTCGTGCCGCGCGCGTTGCGCAGCACGAGCGTCAGGATGTCGTCGCCGCTGTCCTCGATCCACGCCTCGTCGGCGAGGAACACGCCGGCGCTGAGCGGGCCGAATTCCGCCTGCTTGCGGAGCACGCGGATGATGACGTCGTGCCAGTGCTTGTCCTGGGTCTTGCGGTCCCAGGTCATCAGCAGGTTCCCGGTCTCGAAGCGGTCCGTCATCATCCCGGTCGTCGTCATGAGGCGGCGGATGCGGTCCGCCACGACCCGGAACTTGCGGAAGTGGAACTCCGGCGCGATCTGGTGGAAGACCTGCATCGCGAACAGGCTGACGACGATGCCGAGCAGCATCGCCGGCACGAGCGCGGTCCGCGGGCTGATGCCCGCCGCGCGGATCGCCGTGATCTCGCGATCGCGCGAGGCGCGCGCGAAGGTCAGGACCGTCGCGAAGAGGAGCGCGATCGGCATCAGGTGCTGGAGGCTGTCGGCGGCCATGTAGACCGTGATCTCCGCCGCCGCCGCGAAGCCGAAGCCCTGGGCCCGGGTGAGGCCGCGGTAGACGAACGAGACCAGCACGACGCCGAAGAGCACGACCGTCGAGATGAGCGCGTTGGCCGCCAGCTCCCTCAGGTAGTATCGATGCAGCTTCTTCATGCCGTCGTGAGCGCTCCACCGAACCCAAGACCAGCGACCGCCTCGGCGCCGCCACCCGCTCGGTTCGTGGAGCGCGCCATCATGACGAGCGCCGCAGCGGAGCGCGACAGCCCGCACGGCACGGCGCTCCTCGCCCGCGGACTCGCCGACACGCTCGGCGCCTGGCTCGCCACCTGCGCGCTGCCGGTGCCGAACGGCTTCGCGATCGTCAAGTCCTCGACGGTGCGCCACGTGAGCGCGGGCGAGCTCGCGCCCGGCCTCGCGGTCCACTTCAAGGTGCATCGCGCCGCGACGCTCGCGGACCGCGCCCGTGATCTGTGGCGCGGTGCCCGCGGCCGCGTCGAACTCGAACGCCTCGCCACCGCGCACGCGCGCGGCCTGCCCTGCGTCGAACCGCTCGCGGCCGGGCGCTTCGAGGGTCCGAGCGGGCCGCGCTCCTTCGTGCTCACGCGCAGCGTGCCGGGTGCGGTCCCCTTGCCGCGGGGTCCGCTCGATCCGGCGAGCGCCGCAGCCGCCGGCGCGCTGCTGCGCGCCGCCCACGACGCCGGGCTCCGGGCACGCGACCTGCATCCCGGCAACGTGCTCCGCGATCGCAGCGGCGCGCTGCTGCTCTGCGACCTGACGAGCGCGAGCTTCACCGAGTCGCTCGAGCTCCGCGCCCGCGCGCAGGGCCTCGCGTTCTTCTGTCAGGACCTCGACGGCAGCGTCCTCGACCCCGCCGCGGCCCCGCTGCTCGCCGCCTACGCGGCCTCGCCGGAGCTCGTGCGGCTCGCGATGCAATGCGGCCGTCGCCTGCGCATGCGGGCGCTCGCCGCGTTCGGGCGGCGCGCCACGCGGACCTGTCGCCACACGCGCGAGCTGCGCGAGGCCGACGACGTGCGCTGGTACTTCGCGACCGAGACCGCGGAGCTGCACGCGGCCGCGCGCGACGCCGCGCTCGCGACGCCGCCGGCGAACCCGGTGAAGTCCGGCCGACGCGGCGCGGTGTGGTTCGACGGGGCGCTCGTCGTGAAACGCCGCGCCACCGCGGCCGCGCGGCGCCTCCACCAGGCGAGCTACCGCCTGCGCTTCGCGGGCGTCGCCGCGCCGGCGCCGGTCGCGCTGCGCATCCATCACGGCGTCGGTCTCGTGTTCACGGCGCGCGTCGCGCGTCCCGATCTGCACGCCGAGTTGCAGGCGGGCGCGCTCGACACCGCCGCCCAGCTCGACGCCGCACGCGCCCTCGGGCGCAGCGTCGGGCGCCTGCATGCGCACGGCCTGCGCAACCGCGACCTCAAGTTCGAGAACCTCGTACGCGATCCCGCGCGCGGCGAGGTCCTGATGGTCGACCTCGACGGCGTGCGCGCGAAGTCCCCCGCCGACGGTCGTGGTCAGGCCGCCGACCTCGGCCGCCTGCTCGCCGCGCTCGTCGACCATCGGCTGCCCGCGCAGGCGCGCGTGGTCGTGAGCTTCTGGCGCAGCTATCTTGCGGCGCGACGTTGTCTCCGCTCGACCCAAGCGACCGATCTCCGGCGGCGTACCGCGGCGCGCGCGCGCGCGTGGGCACGCACGCACACGGCGACCACCGTCCGCTGACGTGGCGGCGGCGCATCCGCCTCGCGCGCCGCTTCCTCACGTATGCGCTCGCGATCGCCCCGCTGCTGGGGCTCCTGCGGGTCCTGCCAGGACCCGTGCTGCGCGCGTTCCTGGTGGTGGTCGTCGAACCCGTGTTCTGGCTCGCGACGCGCGGCGCATCCCGTCGCCACCTCGCGCACGCCTTCGGGGACGCGCTGCCGGACGCGGAACGCCGGCGCATCGCCCGCGCCGTCGCGCGGAACTTCGTGCGCGGGGCCGGCGAGCTCGTCGAACTCCTGCGCCACGGCGCGGGCCCGTTCCTCGAGAGGATCGACGACCGCGAGGCGCGCGCGCTCGCGGAACGCCTCCGCGGCGACGGATCGCGCGGCTTCGTCGCGATCACCGCACACCTCGGCAATTGGGAGCTGCTCGGCTCCTGGTTCGCCGCGGCCGGCATCGTCGACGAGATCGCCGCCGTCGCGACCCGCCACAGCAATCCCTGGCTCGACCGCCGCATCGTCGCGTTCCGGGCGCGCCTCGGCCTCGCGACCTTCCACCGCGAGGAATCGAGTCGCGAACTCCTGCGCTACCTGAAGGACGGCCACGCGGTCGCGATCGTGCCCGACCAGGACGTGAAGAACGTCGGCGGCGTCTTCATCGAGTTCTTCGGCAAGCCGGCCTACACCCCGACGGGCCCCGCACGTCTCGCGCTCGCCGCGCAGGTGCCGCTCGCCTGCGGCGTCCTCGTGCGCGTCGAGGGCGGTCGTTACCGCTTGCTGGTCTCCGAGCCGATCGAACCGGACAAGACCGCGCCGCGCGAGGCGGAGATCCTGCGCCTGACCAAGGCCTGGAGCGCGGAGATCGAACGCATGATCCGGGCCTGCCCGGAGCAATGGTGCTGGTTCCACGCGCGCTGGCGGACCACGCCGGAGCGGCTCGCGGCGCGCGGGCGGAAGCCGATGGGTGCGGGCGGGGATGCGGATTGACGGCCGCCGCGCCTTCGGCGGCGGAATTGCGGCGGCCGCGTGACCTGGGCGCTGGGCCTTGCCTTCCCCCGCCCGTGACGGCACGTGACGGCCCGTGACGCGGAGCGCATACCGATTGCGCCCGGAGGATCGCGCGGCGATGCCCGCGTGGGGAAGCCAATGCGTCCTTGCGGAGAGCGGTCTGCACCGCCAGGATCCCGGCTCGTTCGGTCCATTGTCCAATCCAGCGCGCCGTGCGATGAAGACCTGCCCCGATTGCGCCGAGTCCATCCAGGACGCCGCCCGCAAGTGTCGCTTCTGCGGCTATCGCTTCGACGCTGAAGCCGCCGCGCCCGCAGTCGTGCCCTTCGAATCCCCGACGAGCCCGGACAGCGGCATTGCGGACCCGATCTCGGCCCCACCTCAACCCTCGCCCGCCGTCGCCGGCGCCGGCGCCATCTCGAGCGGCCCACCGTGGGCCCTCGTGGCGGCGGGCGGCGCCTGCGTCGCGGTCGGCATGCTCACCAGTTCGTGGGTCGCGCTCTTCGGGCCGGGCAGCCACGGGACGACGATCGCGTTGATCGTCGTCGGCGCCATGCTCTTGGCGGGTCTCCTCCTGCTGGTCGGTTGGACATGGCTCGGAACGCGCGGACTGAGCGGCATGGCGGGAGCGCTCGGCGGCCTGTGTCTGTTCCTCGGCTATGGCATTGCGGTCGTCTCACGCCTCAGTGGTTTCGACGACCAGCAGATCCTCGGCCTCATCGGGACGGCGGGCCTCCTGGCGTGTCTGTGCTTCCACCAGATCGAGCTGGAGGCCCGTGATCTCGACGGCGCGCGCCTGGCCGCGATCGTCGGCGCGATCGGGATGGGAGCCGAGCTGATTCCCTGGTTGAAGCGCTTCGACAACATCCCCGAGTTCGTCTGGATCGCCTTCGCCACGCTCGGCTTCGCCGGCACGTCGCTCTTCGGCATCGCGCTCGCGGTCGGCGCCCTGCGCGAATCCCGGCAATAGGGCGTCGCTCTCAGCCGCGCAGCGCCGCGAGCCTCGCGGCCGCATCGCCCAGCCACTCCGCCGGGACATAGCCACCCTCGACGAGCGTCGCGAGCTCCTCGCGCGCGCGCTCGCGCTGGCCGTCTTGGATCATGCGCTCGATCGTGGCCCGACGACCGGCGACCCAGACCGGTCCCTCCTCCCGCCAGGCCGCGAGGAGTTCGCGCACGCGCCGTCGCTCGGCTTCGGGCGCCGCGGCACCCGCGCCGCCGAGCCAGGTCTCGAGGATCGCGATGGCCTCGACGTAGCGGCGGATCTCGAAGCGCAGGCGCCGCTCGGCGGCGAAGAGCACGTCCTCGACCTGGTCCGGCTCACCGAGCGCCGCGGCGGGACCGTGGGTCGCGAGCCAGGCGTCGACCTCGTCCTTCATCGCGGCAACCTCGGCGGATCGCGCCGCGAGATCGCTGTGGTTGCGGAGCCACGCCGTCGCGAGACGGTGCAGCTCGCGCGCCGCCGGGCGATGCGGCCCTTTCGCGAGATGGAACGCGATGACGCGCGCGAGCTCATCGCGGTCGATCTGCGCGCGGCGGATCGCGGGCCGGTCGAGGGCGCGTTCCATCGCGGCGCGGATCGTGCGCCGCAGTTCCTCGATGCGCGGCCGCAGCGGGTCCGCGGGGAAGCGCTCCTCGGCGAGGGCGAGCGTCGCGAGGGCGCCTTCGTGATCGAGGGAGCGATGCTGGCTCTCCGCGAGATGCACGAGGTCGGCGGCGTTCGGCTCGCGCGGCGCGTTCACGACGCTGCGGACGTAGAGCAGCGCGACCACGCCGCCGACGAGGAGCAGGTTCCACCAGGGCCAACGCGGCGCCGCCGGGCGCGCGCGGGCACGCGCGGCCAGCGTGGTGTCGCGCGGCGCGGAGCCATGCGCGGCCTGCGACCCCGCGCGGGGCTTCGCGCGCGGCGGCGCGACGGCGGCGATCGGGCCGATCTTGAGATCGAGACCGTCCGTCACCGGCTCGGGCTCGACCGGCCAGGGCTTGCCCTCCTCGCGGAACGCGATCGTCACGCCACCCACCGCGAGACGGTCGCCGTGTCGCAGCTCGCGCTGCTTCGTCGCCACGCCGTTCACCACGAGGCGCGCGCCCTCACGGTCGGGTCGCACGCGGTAGCCGAGCTCGCCGCGCGTGACGCGCAGCTCATGGGGACCGACGCCGCGCTCGAGGACGCGCAGGCGATCGCCATCGCCGCAGCCGATGGTGAACTCGTCGTCGAGCAGCTCGAAGACCTGGCACCGCTCGCCCCTGCGGATCTCCAGGATGTCCATGCGGCCGCGGACGATAGCGCGGCTCACGGCCCGACGCGACGTGCGCCCGCGAGCGCGCGGGCTACTGTGCCGCGCCCATGAGCGATGCGCAGCACGACGGCGCGGGTGTGCAGGCGACGCCGGCCAATGCGCCCCGCCTCGCGCGCAACGTCCTGGTGCTCGGTGTCGTGAGCCTGCTCACCGACATCGGCAGCGAGATGGTCTTCCCGCTGCTGCCCGTGTTCCTCGTCACCACGCTCGGCGGCGGTGCCCTCGCGCTCGCCTGGATCGAGGGCCTCGCGGACGCGGTTGCGGCGCTCGTGCGATTCTGGGCCGGACGCCTCGCGGATCGCGACGGACGCTGCCGGCCGCTCATCGTCGCCGGCTACGCGATCGCGACCGTGATGCGACCGCTGATCGCGCTCGCGCAGGCGCCCTGGCACGTCGCGACGGCGCGCGCCCTCGACCGCGTCGGCAAGGGGCTGCGCAGCACGCCCCGCGACGCGCTGCTCGCGAGCTCCGTCCCGCCGGAACGCCGCGCGGCGGCCTTCGGCTTCCACCGCTCGATGGACCACCTCGGGGCCGCGATCGGGCCGCTCGTCGCGTTCCTGCTCCTGCAGTACGCGACCGACGACGTCCGCACCGTCTTCTGGTGCGCGGCGATCCCGGGCGTGGCCGCGGTGTTCGTCGCCTGGGCCTTCGTGCGCGAGCTGCCCGCCGACGCCGAGCGCGCCGTCAAGCCGAAGCGCGCACGCGCGGCCGGCTCGCTGCGGGGCTTCCTCGTCCCCTTCGCGATCTTCCTGCTCGGCGCGGCCAGCGACGAGTTCCTGCTGCTGCGGGTCGGCGCGACCCGCGAGTCCTGGACCACGCTCCCGCTGCTGTGGATGGCCGTGCACGTCGTCCGCGCCGCGCTCGCCGCGCCCTGCGGCAGGCTCGCCGACCGCATCGGCACACGGCGCGTGCTCGCCCTGGGCTGGATCGCGCACGCGCTGGTGTTCGCCGGCTTCGCCGCGGTCGACGGTCAGCTCGGCCTGTACGCGCTGTTCCTGGCGCACGGTGCGCGCAGCGCCTTCACCGAGGGCGCCGAACGCGCGCTGGTCGCGGAGCTCGCGCCCGCCGGCACGCGCGGCTCGGCCTTCGCGTGGTACTACCTCCTGCTCGCCTTCGTCCCGCGGCTGCTCTTCGGCAGCGTCTGGGAGGCCTTCGGGGACGACGCGGCGTTCACCGTCGGGGCGCTGCTCGCGGGCCTCGCGGTGCTGCTGCTCGCGCTGCGACGCCGCTGAGCGCGTGCTCACCCGAGCCACGCATCGACGAACATCATCGCGACGAAGCCCGCCACGAGCGCGAAGGTCGCGCTCCGCTCGCGCCGATCGCGATGCGTCTCGGGGATCACCTCGCCCGAGACCACGAAGAGCATCGCGCCCGCGGCCGCGGCGAGGCCGAGGCCGAGCAGCGACTCGCCGAGCGAGGCGAAGAGCGCACCGCAGAGTCCACCGATCGGTTCGGCGAAGCCGGTCGCGAGCGCGATCCAGAACGCGCGGCCGCGCGACGCGCCATCGGCGAGCAGCGCCGCGGCGACCGCGAGCCCCTCGGGGAGGTTCTGCAACCCGATGCCGGTGGCGACCGAGCTGCCCGCCGCCGTACCGGCGCCCCACGCGATCCCCACGCTCGCGCCTTCGGGGAAGTTGTGCAGGGTGATGGCGATGACGAAGAGGCCATGGCGACCGAGCCCCGACCGCGGTCCCTCCCGACCCTTGACGAAGTGTTCGTGCGGCGTGAGCGCGTGCAGCGCGGCGATCGCGAGCGCGCCGACGAGGAGTCCCGCGCCGACGAGCAACGCCGCAGAGGTCTCGGAACGGCCCCGCGCGGTCTCGACGGCGAGCGCCGGCAGGACGAGCGAGAAGACGGTCGCCCCGAGCATCACGCCCGCCGCCGCGGCGAGCATCAGCGTGCGCGCGGACTCGCTCCATCGGCGGCGCAGGAAGATCGGCAAGGCGCCGAGTCCCGTGCAGAGGCCCGCGAGCGTGCTGGCGAGGAAGCCCTGGAGGATCGTCTGGTCCATCGGGGAGAGCGCGGCGTTCGCGACGCGGTGATCCGGCGTAGCATCGCGCGACGGCTCTCCCGCCGACACGGACGAATCCGATGCCCGTCTGCCGCTCCACCGCTCTCGCCCTCGCCGCCGTCGCCCTGTCGATCGCTGGGCTCGGCGCGCAGACGCTGATCGCCGACCTCAACACGCAGGCGCCGGCTCCCGATCCGACGGGCTCCTTTCCCTCTGGCTTCGCCGACAGCGGCGCCGGTTGGATCGCATTCGCGGCGAGCGGGCACGTCCGCGGCGGACAGCTCTGGCGCAGCGACGGCAGCGTCGCCGGCACGGTGCCGATCACCGACCTGCCCATCGGCGAGGTGTTCCAGCCGAGCGGCTTCGTCCCGGTCCAAGGCGGCATCTGCTTCGCCGCGACCACGCTGGGCGGCGGCAGCCGGCTCTGGCGCAGCGACGGCACGCGCGCGGGCACCGCGCCGCTCGCGGTCGTCGGGCTCGGTTCCCCGCGCCTGCTCTCCCCCTTCGGCACGCGCGTGCTCTTCGCCGCCGGTGCCAATCCGCTCGACCAGCGCGTCTGGATCAGCGACGGGACGGTGGCGGGCACGCAGGCACTCCTGCCCTCGCCGACGCCGATCAATCCCTCGGCCTTCGTCGCGCTGGGCAACGGCACACCGGGCATCGTCGCGATGTTCTCCGCGGTGAGCACCGGTCGGCTCGCCGACCGCGAGCTCTGGCGCAGCGACGGCACGCTCGCGGGGACCTTCCGCGTGGCCGACCTCGAGCCCGGCAGCGGCGGCTCGTATCCACAATCCCTGACCGCGATCGGCAATGCGGTGCTCTTCGCCGCGTCGACGGGTCCCACGGGCGTCGAACTCTGGCGGAGCGACGGCAATCCCGGCAATGCGACGCTCGTCCTCGACATCGCGCCCGGCGCGGCCTCGGCAACGCCGCGCCTGCTCTGTCGCGCCGGCGGGCTCGTCTATTTCTCGGCCGACGACGGCGTGCACGGCCGCGAGCTCTGGGCCAGCGACGGCACGGGCCCGGGCACCCGCCTGGTCGTCGACCTCGAACCGGGCCCCCTGGGCTCGGATCCGCTCGAGCTCTGCGCGCACGGCGGCGCGCTCGTCTTCTCCGCGAGCACCACGACGCACGGCCGGGAACCCTATCGGAGCGACGGCAGCGGCACCGGCACCGTGCGTCTCGCGGACGTCGAGCCGGGCGCAGGCTCCTCGGATCCCGGGCAATTCGTCAGCGCCGGTGCCGGCGTCTGGTTCTTCGCGACGAGTTCCGCCCACGGGCGCGAGCCCTGGCGGAGCCTCGGCAGTCCCGCGACGAGCGCGCGCGTCATCGACCTCGAGCCGGGCCCCGGCAGCGGCGTCGACACGCGACCCGGCATCGCGGTGCCGGGCACGACCCTGCCCGGGGGCGCGCTGCTCTTCGCCGGCGACGACGGCCGTTCCGGCGTCGAGCTCTTCGTGAGCGATGGCAGCGTCGCCGGCACGCGACTCCTCGCCGACATCAATCTCGCCGCCGCCGCGTCGCGGCCGTCGCATCTGCTCCGCTGCGGCGAGCGGCTCACCTTCCTCGCCGACGACGGCGTGAACGGCGAACGGCTCTGGTCGAGCGACGGCACGCGCGCCGGCACGCAGGCATTGATCGCACCCGGTGCGACGGCCCCCGAGTTCTGGAACCGGCGCGCATTCTCGGACGGCGCGCGCGCGTGGTTCGTCGTCGAGGATCCGGTCTTCGGTCACGAGCTCTGGGTGAGCGACGGCACGAGCGCGGGCACCCGGCTCGCCGTCGACGTGCTCGCGGGCATCGGCAATGGCAGCCCCGCCTGGCTGACGCGGGTCGGCTCGCGGGCGTTCTTCGTCGCCGCGGACCCCTTCGGCAGCGCGCTCTGGGTGAGCGATGGCACGCCAGGCGGCAGTGCCCGCGTCGCGCTCTTCCTCGCGAACCTGCCGGGCTTCGTCGCGCCGCACGAGCTCGCCGGCTGGTCGGACGCGTGCTGGTTCGCCGCCGGGGATGCGAGCCATGGCGTCGAGCTCTGGCGCAGCGACGGCAGCAGCCAGGGCGGTGCCCTGGCGATCGACGTCGTGCCCGGACCGACATCGTCGTGGCCCCGGTCCCTGACGCCGCTCGGGGCGCGGCTCGTCTTCGTGGCGAGCGACCCCGCGGCCGGCAGCGAGCTCTACCTCAGCGACGGCAGTCCCGCCGGCACGCGGCGGATCGTCGATCTCGAGCCCGGCGCTGCGGGCAGCGACCCGCGGGCGCTGGTCGCCTTCGGCAATCGCGTCGCCTTCCTCGCCACGACGCAGGGCCGGCTCGGGCTCTGGATCAGCGATGGCAGCGCCGCGGGCACGCGTCTGCTCCGGGATGGATTGGTCGATCCCCGCGCGTTGACCGTCGCCGACGATCGGCTCTTCTTCACCGAGCGCGATGCCGCGAGCGGGCGCGAGCTCTGGACCTGCGACGGCACGAGCGCGGGCACGCAGCGCGTCGTCGATCTCCTTCCCGGGGCGGCGGCGGCGATCGCCGACAATGCCGAGTTGTTCCCGGCCGGCTCCGGCCGACGCGTCGTCTTCGCCGCGAACGAGGGCGCGAGCACGGGCATCGAACTCTTCGTCTCGGACGGCAGCGCCGCGGGCACACGGCGCGTCACCGATCTCGCCGAGGGGCAGGTCTCGAGCGCGCCGCGCGCGTTCGGCACCTTCGGTCTGCAGCTCGCGTTTGCGGCCTACGACCCGAGCCTGGGTGAGGAGCCCTGGTCGATCCCGCTCCGCGCGCTCGAGGCCAGCGCGGCGTTGGCGTTCGGCGCCGGCTGTCCGGGGAGCAATGGCCGCCCGCCGCGGCTTGCGGCCGATGGGGTTCCCCGCCTCGGCGAGACCGGGTTCGCGCTGCGACTCGACGACGCGAAGCCGCTCTCGACCGCGCTGGTGCTCGTCGACCTCGTGCACGGCGCCCTCGAGCTCGGCAGCGGCTGCACGCTGTACCTCGTCGCGGCGCCGATCAGCGGCAGCTTCCCCATCGACGCGCAGGGCATCACGCGCGTCGCCCTCGCGATCCCCACGACGCCGACGCTCCTCGGCCTCGAACTCGCGGCGCAGGCCGCCGTCTTCGACATCGGTGCGGCGTGGCAGGACCTGCTCGCGCTCTCGAACGGCATCGCCGTCCTCGTGGGGCGATGAGGGCAGCCACGCCATGACCCGGCGCAGCGCGCGACCGTCGCGTGTGATCCGGCTCCTCGCGGCGGCGAGCGGCGCGGCGAGCGCGTTCGCGCTCGCGATCGCGATCGCGCGGCCCTGGTCGATGTTCTTCTGGAGCGATGCCGCCTACGGCGGACTGCTCGCGGGGCTCGCGCTCTCGTTCGTCGCCGCGGCGTTCGTGTACGTGCGCGAGCAACGCGCGCCGGCCCGCGCGAACGCGGCGCAGGTCGCGCGCTATCTCGTCGTCGCCGCGGTCGTCCTCGCCGTGCCGTGGTTCGTCTGGATCCAGCCCTTCAAGGCCCTGTGGCTGTCCATGTATGCCGGCGCCGTGGCGGGCTTCGTCGCCCTCGGCCTGCGCGGTCTCCAATCCGTGCCGCGGCGCCTCGAGCTCGTCGCATTCAATCTCTGCCTCGCCCTGCTCCTCGCCGAAGCCGCATTGCGCGTGCTCGCGGCCGTGAGCACCTCGCCGGTCTTCGCCGTCGGGGCGAGTCCGAGCGAGGTCTTCGCGCGGTTCCGCAAGGCCCCCGGCGAGCGCCACCTCGGCTTCGCGTGCGATGAACGCGGCTTCTGCGATCGGCTCGTGCGCGCCCCGGGGACGAAACTCGTCGCCGGCATCGGCGACTCCTTCGGCTTCGGTCTCGTCCCGCAGGCGCTGCATTACACGACGCGCGCCGAGCAGGACCTCGACGGCATCGAGATCTACAACGCGAGCGTCATCGCCGCGGGACCGGCGGAGTACCTGCGCCTGCTCGTCGAGGACGTCCTCCCGCTGCGGCCGGATGCGATCCTGTGCGCATTCTTCGTCGGCAACGACGTCGAGGAGTCGGAGCGCTTCGGCGCGCGCTGGCCGCTCCTGGCGCGCTTGCTCGACCGCGAGCAGCTCATGCTCGGCGTCTTGCCGAAGCGCCTCTGGGCGATCGCGCAGAGCCGCGAAGGCGATGCCAGGCCCGGCGCCATCCAGGGTGAGGATGCGGAGCCCGGCACGCCGATGCCCTGGCTCGAGGACCCAGCGCTCGAGGCGCCGACGATGAGCGCGTCGGCCTTCCTCGAGGTCGAGCTCCGCCGCGCGCGCTTCGTCTGCGCCGGCGACGACGACGCGGCATGGTCGCGCTGCTTCGCCGCCCTCGACGCGCTGATCGCCGCAGCGTCCGGCGTGCCGATCGCATTCGTCGTGATCCCCGACGAGTTCCAGGTCGAGGACGCGCTCTGGGCGAGCGTCGCGGCGAGCGGCTATGAGCGCGACCGGCCGCAGCGCATCCTCGGCGAGGGGCTGCGCGCGCGGGGCATCGCCGTGCTCGATCTGCTGCCCGCGTTCCTGGCCGTCCCGCCCCTTCCCGATGGCCAGCGACACCTCTACCACCGCCGCGACACGCATTGGAACCGCCGTGGCAACGAAGTCGCCGGTCGGGAGCTCGCGCGCTTCCTGAGTGGCTGGCTGGCGCGCTGAAACTCCGGCGCGGCGCGCGCTAGACTGCGCGCCCTCTCGCGCGTTGCCGCCCGATACGGAACCCTTCGATGAACCGAGTTTCGTTCGGCGTCGCCGCCGGCGTCGTCCTCCTCTGCAGCACCAGCCCCGCGCAGGCACCGCGCCGCGTCCTCGACGCACGACCCGGCCCGGCGGACTCGGTGCAAAGCGCGGGTCTCTTCGTCGCCCCCGCGCCGAGGGCCGGCGAGCTCTTCCTCGTCCTCGACGACGGCGTGCACGGCGCCGAGCTCTGGCTCAGCGACGGCAGTGCCACGGGCACGCGACTCCTGATCGACCTCAGCCCCGGCCCCGCGAGCACGAGCTTCTGGAGCTGGAGCGCAGCTGCCGACGGCCTCTGGTTCGTCGTCGACGCCCAGGCGCAGCGCGAGCTCTGGCATTGCGACGGGACCGCCGCCGGCACCCGGCTCGTGTTCGCGACGGCGGCGCAGAGCCTGTCCCCGCCGAGCCATTTCTTCGCGGACGGCAGCTTCCTCTTCGGCCACGGCGGCCAGACCTGGCGCAGCGACCGCAATGGCACCCAGCTCGCGTCGCTGGGCATGCCCGAAGGCTATCTCGTCGCCGTGCTCCGGGGCCTGCCCTGGATCCACGATGGGATGGCGCGCGGTCTCTGGCGGAGCGACGGCAGCGCAGGCGGCACGGTGCAGGTCGCGCCGAACGTCGACCTCGCGATGCCCGCCCTCGGCGGGGTGCTGGCCGTGCAGACGAGCGGCACCCAGTCGACGCTGCAGGTCTTCGGCGTGACTCCGTCGCCGCAGACGACGCTGAACGAGCCGGTCTTCGCGTTCGCCATGGGCAACGCGATCGGCCTGCTCGGCACGACCACGCTCTGGCGCTGGGACGGCGCGGGTCCGCCGCAGGCGCTGCGGAGCTTCGCATCGCTGCTCGATCCGACGACCGGCACGACGATCGGCTTCCGACCCGACGGCCGGGGCCTCCTCTTCCGCGCCGACGACGGGATCCATGGCTTCGAGCCCTGGTGGACAGACCTCAGCGCGAACGGCACGCGCCTGCTCGGCGACTTCAGCGCGGGTGTGGCGTCGAGCACGCTCGGCGCCACCTACGGCATCGGCTCACGCGTCGTGTTCTGGATGACGCAGCCGGCGACCGGCAGCGAACCCTGGTCGAGCGACGGCACGCCGGCGGGCACGCAGCTCCTCGGCGACCTCGAGCCCGGCCCGGGCAGCTCGACGCCCGACGACTTCTCCGGCATCGGCGGCCTCGCGGGGGAGCGCCGCATGCTGCTGCCGATCACGACGAGCGCCGTCGGCAACGAGCTCTGGATCAGCGACGGCACGAGCGCCGGCACGCGTCTGCTCGGCGATCTGCGACCGGGTCCCGCATCGTCGATCCAGCCCTGGACCTTCTGGGGTTGGACCGCGGGAACGCGCTTCCTCTATGCGGCCGACGACGGCGTGCACGGGGCCGAGCCCCACGCGGTCGATCTCGAGGGAGCGCGCGCCCATCTGCTCGGGGGCTGCAGCGACCCGGCCGTCTATTCCGTCGGCGATCCGGTGCTCGGCGCGGCCTGGCCCCTGCGCGCCGGCGGACTCGACGTCGCGGCCTTCGGCTTCGCCCTGCTCGCGCTGCCCGCGAGTTCGCCGCTCGCGCTCGGCAGCGGCTGCTTCATCCAGCTCGACCCGGCGAGCGCGGTGACGATCGCCGGCATCTTCCCGGATGCCGGCGGCCGCTGGACCGGCAGCCTGACGCTGCCGAGCACGCCGAGCCTGCGCGGCGCGGCACTCGTCACCCAGGCGATCTTCGTCCCGTCCACCCACCCGCTCGGCTTCGAGATGGGCACGGCGTGGTGGGTGACGCTCGGGTTCTGATCCGGACTCAGCCGTCCTGCACCGTCGCGGCGATCGCGTCGGTGAACTGCAGGCAATTCGACGGCGTGATGACGACGCCTTGCAGCGTCAGCGAAGCCCCGCGCAGCACGCTCAGGTTCAGGGTCCCCGTGTAACGCGCCGGGCTGCCATAGAGCGAGACATTGAGCAGGGGATCGGTGAAGAGCGAGGCCTGGAAACAGGCCAACGGCTGCGCGAGGGTGAGGAAGGGCGTCGAGCGCGGCACGAAGTCGACGAAGATCGCCGCGAGCCCGAGCGGGCTGTCGAAGCGCAGGTCGAAGGCGCGGCCGAGCCGCGGCGGCGCATACGAGGTGATCGGCAGGCTCTGACCCGACGCATGGCCGACGCCGGCGGGATCGAGGGGACACGCGTATTCATGCGTGTCACCGAGCCAGAGCGAGCCGCCGAGGCGGCTGTTGCGGAGCCCGCCGAAGAGCACGCCGCGGCCCCGCGCGATGTCGAAGACCAGGCCCGCGTTCTCGCGGCCGGCGGGAGCACCTGCCACCGTGCGCTGGGTCCAATCGAGCCCGTTCCATTCCCAGCAGTCGGCGCCATAGACGTCGCCGAAGGTCCCGGGCTGCCAACCGCCGTGGATCACGACGCGGCCGCGCCCGCTGTCGAAGCAGGCGCTGTGGTTCTGCCGCACCGGGGGCACGTGAGCCGGCGAACGCTGGGACCAGGCCGTGCCGTTCCACTCCCAGGTCTCCGCTGTGCGGCCGGAGCCGGCGATCTCGCCGCCGAAGAGCACGCAACGCTGGCGCACGGCGTCGTAGGTCAGCGTGTGCATGCTGCGCGGCGCGGGGCCGGAGGTGCTGCGCTGGGTCCAGCCGGAGCCATCCCATTCCCAGGTGTCGCCGAAGACCTGCCCGAACTCGTTCGCGCCGCCGAAGAGCACGATGCGATTGCGAGCGGTGTCGAAGGCGAGCGCGTGGTTCAGGCGCGGTGCCGGACCGCTGTTCGCCCGCAGCACCCAGTTCGTGCCGTCCCATTCCCAGGTCTCGTTGTCGGAGACCCCGGCCCGATAGCCGCCGAAGAGCACGGTCTTCCCACGCGCGCGGTCGTAGGCCATGGCGCCCGCGATGCGCGCGGCCGGGCCGATCGCCGCGCCGCGCGCGAGCCAGCGCTGCCCGTCGAACTCCCAGGTGTCGCCGTATTGCGAGCTCGGCCCGGAACCGCCGAAGAGCACCGTGCGAGCGCGCTGGGAGTCGTAGGCCATCATGTGGTCCTGCCGCGCCGGCGGCGTGGCGCGCGGCGTGGGCGTGCTCCATTGCGTGCCGTCCCATTCCCATTCGTCGTCGACGAGGACGCCGCCGCGCAGACCGCCGCGAAGCACGATCCGGTTGCGGCCCGCGTCATAGGCCATCGCGCCGTAGGCGCGCCCCGACGGCGTGGCCGCGGCGGAGCGCAGGGACCAATCGCTGCCGTTCCATTCCCAGGTCTCGTCCAGCTCCGCGGCGATCACGTCGTTGTAGCCGCCGAAGAGCACGACCCGCTGCCGCGTCGGGTCATAGGCCATCATGTGCCCGACGCGCCGCGCGGGATTGTTCGCCGGCGCGCGCAGGATCCAGTTCGAGCCGTTCCAGACCCAGGTCTGGTTGCGGTACTCGACGCTCGTCCGCCGTCCGCCGAAGAGCACGGCTTCGCCGCGCGCCGCATCGAAGGCCATGGCGCATTCCGCGAGGACCGGCGGCGAGGTGAAGGGCGCCTGCTGCGTCCAGCTCGTGCCGTTCCAGGTGAAGGTCTCACCGCGGATCGTCGAACCGGCAGCTCCGCCGTAGACCACCGTGTTCTGGCGGACGGAGTCGTAGGCCATCGCGAACAGCGTGCGGCTCGAGGGCGAAGCGGCGCCGCGGTTCGTCCACGTGCTGCCGTTCCACTCCCAGGTGTCACCCAGTTCGCCCACCGCACCGCTGCCGCCGAACAGCACCGCGACGCCGCGCGCGCTGTCGTAGGCAAGCCGCGAGAACATGCGCGCGGACGGCGTCGGGAAGGGTCCGGGGGCATTCCAGCGCACGTCGCTGCGCAGCCAGGTGTCGCCGAGCACGTTGGGCCAGGCCGGCGAGCCACCGAAGAGGAGCATCTGACCCCGCGCGGCATCGAAGTCCATCGCCGCGCCGAAGCGCGCCGGCGGCGAGCTGCCGCCGAGGCCCTGGTCGTAGAGCGTCTCGCGGCGCAGCCAATTGCCACCGCTGCCCTCGCCGAACTCCCAGACCTCGCGCGAATAGAACGCCGACGGCACCCGCCCACAGACGAAGACCGCGCGGCGGCGGGACGCATCCCAGACCGCGCCGAACTCCTGGCGCGGACCCGGCAGCACATTGGCCGTGAAGCCGCCCCAGTTGCTCGCCGAGGAGCCGAGCGCGAACCAGTCTCCGCGCATGCCGCTGCCGTCGGCGCCGCCGAAGACGTGCACGCGCTGCATGGTCTCGTCGTACCAGGCGCCGTGGAAGGCGCGCGCCGGGGGCGAGACGGAGGTCGGGCGCGACACCCAATTGGTCCCGGTCCACTCCCAGGTGTCACTCAGGAAGCCGCCGTTGCCGAGCCCCCCGAAGAGCACGATGCGCTGCCTCACCGGGTCCCAGGTCATCGTGTGCCCATAGCGCGGCGACGGCGCCGTGGCGGGGAACAGCTCCGTCCACGAGTTGCCGTCCCACTCCCAGGTGTCGTTCACGAAGCTGAACGCGGTGGAGCCGCCGAAGAGGATCACGCGCTGGCGCACGGGGTCGTAGCAGAGCGTCGGCCGCTCGCGCGCCGGCGGGATCGGCCCGATCGTGCGGTTGGTCCAGGTGTTGTCGCGCATCGTCCAGGTGTCGTCGCGCACGGCCGTGTCGAAGCCGCCGTAGAGCAGCACCTCCCGCCGCGCGGCGTCGTAGGCGATGGCGTGATTGGCGCGCGGCGGCGGAGCGACCGCGAAGCCGAGGTTCCGCCAGCCGATCCCGTCCCAGACCATCGTGTCGTTGACCACGATGCCGAGATAGCCGCCGAAGAGGACCGTGCGGCCGAGGGCCGAGTCGTAGCAGACCGCAACGC
>JADLHO010000255.1 GCA_020848735.1 Planctomycetota bacterium
CCCTCGGCGATAATCGATCGCCGTGGAGTCAAAGTGCATACTGGTCACCGGCGCGACCGGGTTCGTCGGTCGCGCGCTCGTGCGTCGCCTGCTCGCCGAGGGCCGGAGGGTGCGCGCGGCGTTGCGCGGCGCATCGGCAGAGTTGCCGGCGGAGGTCGAGCGCGCGGTCGTCGGCGACATCGGGCCGGAGACCGACTGGTCCGCGGCGTTCGACGGCGTCGATACAGTCGCGCATCTCGCCGCACGGGTGCATGTTCTGCGCGAGGACGCCGCGGATCCGCTCGCTACATTTCGGGCCGTCAACGCCGAAGGGACGCGCCGCTTGGCCGAAGCTGCGCGCGCGGCGAGTGTGCGCCGCGTCGTGTACGTCAGCACGATCGGCGTGCACGGTGTGAAGACGGAGGGCCGGCCGTTCGACGAGTCGAGCCCGTTTGCGCCCGAGAGCCTCTACGCCCAGTCGAAGCTCGAGGGCGAGAAGGTGCTGCGCGAAGTGCTCGCCGGTTCGCGCACCGAATGGACGATCCTCCGCCCACCGCTCGTCTACGGTCCCGACGCGCCGGGCAACTTCGGGCGCCTAGTGCGGCTCGTCGCGCGCGGCGTCCCGCTGCCGCTCGGCGCGGTGCGCAATCGCCGCAGCCTGATCTACGTCGAGAACCTCGCCGACGCAATCGTGCGCTGCATTGACCACCTGGCCGCGGCGAACGAAACGTTCGTGGTGAGCGACGGCGCGAACCTGTCGACCGCGAATCTCGTCCGCAGGATTGCGGAGGCGTCGGGTACACCGGCGCGCCTGCTGCCCTGCCCTCCCGTGCTGCTCCGATGCGCGGGCGCGATGCTCGGAAGGCGGGGCGAAGTCGGGCGGTTGATCGACGATCTCGCGATCGACAGCGCCCGACTTCGTAGGCGCCTCGACTGGACACCGCCCTTCACCGCGCACGAAGGGCTCACCCTCAGCTCGCGCCCCGCAGGCCGAGCCAGCGGCGAGGGTCGCTGACGGGGAACGTGCACCGAGAAATCGGGAATTCGCCCCAGAACCATGCTCGCACGACCTCTCGAACGGGGCTATCATTTCCACGCAGAGGAGCCCATGAACCTTCCCGCCGATCTCGAAGTCAAGCGGCGAGCGATCACCGTCGAGGCCTATCACCGGATGGGCGAGGTCGGCATTCTCGCGCCCGACGAGCGCGTGGAACTCATCGAGGGGGAAGTAGTCGAAATGGCGCCGATCGGAAGCCGGCATTCCGGGATGGTTGGGCGCCTCACCCGGATGCTCGTTCACTCGGCCGGCGATCGCGGGCTCGTCTTCGTGCAAAACTCCGTCCGGTTGAGCCGGACGAGCGAGCCCCAGCCCGACCTTGCCGTATTGAAGCCGCGCGCGGACGACTACCAGTCAGCCACGCCGCGTGCGGACGAGGTGCTGCTCCTGGTGGAGGTCGCGGAGACCTCGCTGAAGTATGACCGCGAGCTCAAGGCCCCGCTCTACGCGGCTCACGGGATTCCCGAACTCTGGGTCGTCGACGTCGCCGACAGAGTGCTCTGGCTCTACCGCGATCCCCAAGCGGGGGGCTACGCTCGGGTGGAGAAGACCGAGCGGCCGGCCAGGATTCATCTCGCGGTCGCGCCGGACATCGAAGTCGATCTGACCGGGTTGTTTTCCTGAGATCGAACGGTGCCGCGCTGGCGGCGCTCGCTCGCCAGTTGCCGGCGCGCGCGCCTTCCTCATGCTGCCCGGGCGCCGGCGGGTAATATCGCGCGCTACCCGCCCCACCCTGATGCCCGCCCTTGCCCTCATCCCCCTCGCCGCCGCCCTCGCCTGCGTCGCGGTGATCCTCACGCTGCTGCGCAAGCCCGAGTGGCTGCCGCTCGACCGGCCGAACGAGCGCTCGTTGCACGCGACTCCGACGCCTCGCATCGGCGGGCTCGGAATCATGGCGGGCGTCCTGGTCGCGTTCCTCCTGATCCGCGCCGAACCGCTCGCGGCGCTCGCCGGCGCGCTGGCGGTCGTGTCGTTCGTCGATGACCGCTGGCACGTCCCGATCGCGCTGCGCTTCGGCGCGCACGTGCTGGCGGCGGTCGTCTTCGTCGTGGTGCTGGCGCCCGACGTCCCCCGGCTCTGGCAGGGCGTGCTCGTCCTCGCTATCGTGTGGATGACCAACCTCTATAACTTCATGGACGGCTCGGACGGCCTCGCAGGCGGCATGGCGCTGTTCGGCTTCGGGGCGTACGCGCTCGGCGCGTCGCTCGCCGGCGATACCGTGATGGTGATCGCCGCCGGCTCTATCGCCGCGGCAGCGGCGGCCTTCCTGGCGTTCAATTTCCCGCCGGCGAAGGTGTTCATGGGCGACGCGGGTTCGATCCCGCTCGGCTTCCTCGCCGCCGCGCTGGGGCTCATCGGCTGGTACACGGGGCGCTGGCCGCTGTGGTTTCCGCTCCTCGCGTTCTCGCCCTTCATCGTGGACGCGAGCTTCACGCTCGCGCGGCGCGCGCTGCGGCGCGAACGCGTCTGGGAGGCGCACAAGACGCACTACTACCAGCGCCTCGTGCAGCTCGGCTGGGGCCACGTCAACACCGCGCTCGCGGAGTACGCGCTGATGGCCGCGTGCGGCACGGCCGCGCTGTGGGCGCTCGCGCAGCCGCCCGCGGTCCAGGCCGGCACGCTCGTGGCGGCCGCTCTCGCTTACGTCGCGCTCGCCGCCGCGATCGATGCGGCGTGGCGCCGGCACCGGCGCGGCCCGGAGGGCGACGCCCGTGCGCATTAACTGGCGCAACGCAGTCGCGCTCGGGCACGACCTGGTCGCCGCGGGTGTGGCCTGGGCACTCGCGTTTCTGCTGCGCTACAACTTCGAGCTCGAGCCCGACCACGCCGAAGCGCTCGCGTCGAACCTGCTGTGGATCGTGCCGATGCAGGCCGCGCTGCTCCTGTGGTCGGGCATGTACCGCGGCCTGTGGCGCTACGCGAGCCTGATCGACCTGCGCCGCATCGTGGCCGCTGCGCTCGGCGGCGCGCTGGTGATCGCGCTCGTCGTCTGGCTCTTTCAGCGGCCGTCGGTGCCGCGCTCGACGGTCGTGCTGTACCCGATCCTGCTCACCATGATCATGGGCGGCACGCGCCTCGCCTATCGGGCATGGAAGGAAGGCCATCTCTCGCGGCTGACGAACGAGGGGCGGCGCGTGATCGTGATCGGCGCCGGCGCGGCGGCTGCCAATCTGCTCAAGAACCTGGGCCGCAGCCCCGAGTGGAACTTCGTCGGGCTGCTCGACGACGCCCCAGCGAAGCGCGGCCGCGAGATCCAGGGTGTGAAGGTCGTGGGTCGCCTCGACGATCTGCCCCGGATCGCGGACGACAAGGATGTTCAGCTCGCCGTCATCGCGATGCCTGGCGCCTCGCACGCCGCCCGGCGCCGGGCGGTCGCGCTGTGCCAGGAAGCCGGCATCGCGGCGATGACGGTGCCCTCGTACGAGGACCTGGTGAGCGGCAAGGTGACCGTCTCGCAGCTGCGGCGCATCGAGCTCGACGACCTGCTCGGGCGCGACCCGGTGACGCTCGACAGCGACGGGCTGAACGCGTGGCTCCAGGGGCGCGTGGTGCTGGTGACCGGCGCGGGCGGCTCGATCGGGTCCGAGCTCTGCCGGCAGATCCTGAAGTTCGCGCCGCAGCGCCTCGTCGCGCTCGAGGCGAACGAGCTCGCGCTCTACACCCTCGAGCAGGAGCTCGGCGAGCGCGCCGACGCGACCGAGCTCGCGTACGTGATCGGCGACGTGAAGAACGCGCGCCGCATCGACGAGGTGCTCGCGCTGCATCGCCCCTCTGCGATCTTCCACGCCGCGGCATACAAGCACGTGCCGCTGATGGAGAACGAGAACGCGTGGGAGGCGGTGCAGAACAACACGCTCGGGACCTGGCGCGTCGCCGACGCCGCGGTCCGGCATCGCGTCGAGAAGATGGTCATGGTCTCGACCGACAAGGCGGTGAACCCGACCAACGTGATGGGCGCAAGCAAGCGCCTGGCCGAGCTCGTGTGTCAGGCGCTCTCCACCGACCGCACGCGCTTCGTGATGGTGCGCTTCGGCAACGTGCTCGGCTCGACCGGCAGCGTGATCCCGAAGTTCCGCCGGCAGATCGCCGCCGGCGGCCCGGTGACCGTGACGCATCCCGAGATCCGGCGCTATTTCATGTCGATCCCCGAGGCGGCGCAGCTCGTGCTGCAAGCCGGCCTCATGGGCAAGGGCGGCGAGATCCTCGTGCTCGACATGGGTGAGCCGGTGAAGATCGCCGACCTCGCGCGCGACCTGATCCGGCTGTCCGGGCTCACGGAGAGCGACGTGAAGATCGTCTTCACCGGGCTGCGCCCCGGCGAGAAGCTCTACGAGGAGCTGCTCGCCGACGACGAGACCACCCTGCCGACGCCGCACCCGAAGCTGCGCGTCATGAAGGCCGATGCGGTGCCGGGGATGGCGTGGGTCGCCGAAACGGTGCGCTGGCTGGAGACGCCGCACACCGTCGCCGCCGGGGACGCGCGGGCGGGCCTCGCGGCGCGCATTCCGGAGTACCGCCCGGCCGAGCTCGAATCGGCGGATGCCACGTCGAGAAGCGAGCGGATCGCCGCCGCCGCGCAGTTTGACCGGGCGAACGCCCACGGCGGATAATCGAAACGTGCACCGACGCGAATCCGAGCAACAGATGAATGCCGAACGCGAACTCGCCAGCCTCCTCAGTCGCCACGCGAGTCTGCGCCTTGCGATCCTGTTTGGTTCGGCGGCCGCGGGGCGGCAGCGGCCGGACAGCGACGTCGACGTCGCCGTGGCCGGAGCACGCGGGCTCTCGCCCCAGGAGCGGATCGAGCTCATCGGCGAGCTCGCGCAGCTCACCGGCAGGGCGGTCGACCTGGTGGACTTGACGATTGCGTCCGGCACGGTGCTGAGTCGCGTGCTCACGACCGGGCGGTTGCTGTTCTGCAGCGACCACACCCTGTATGCGGAGCTCATCAAGAAGGCGCTGTACGACGACGCCGACCTGGAGCGCTATCGCCAGCGCATCCTCGGCGCGAGGCGCGATGCATGGATCGGCGCCTGATCGAGGAGAAGCTCGAAGCCCTGCGGCGTTGCGTCGCCAGGATCGAGGCGAAGCGTCCTCAAGCGGCGGGGGTGCTTGCGTCGGATTCGGACCTGCAAGACATCCTCGCGCTCAACCTGACCCGTGCAGTGCAGCTGTGCGTCGACGTTGCAGCACACCTCATCGCGGAGTCGGAAGCCACTGCTCCGGCGACCATGGGCGAGGCGTTCGACCGTCTCGTCACCCTGCAGGTCCTCGACCCGGAGCTCGCGACGCGAATGAAGAGAGCCGTCGGGTTCCGCAACATCGCGGTTCACAGCTATCTCGCGATCGACTGGCAGATTGTTCACGAGATCGCGCACAAGCACGTCGACGACTTCAGAGCGTTCGCGGCGGCGGTCGCCAAGAAGCTCTGACGTCTCGCGGCTCCGGGCGTCAGCCCGCCCGCAACCTTCCGCCGAGCGAGTCGAAGGCCGCGAGCGCCTGATCCACGCCCACGTCGGCGACGTCGCGGCTCGCCGGCTGCAGCAGCGCGTGCGGCACGCCCCACGGCCGCCACAGCGTCGCGTCCGAGTTCCCGAAGAAGCACACGATCGGCTTCCCGAGCGCCGCGGCGACGTGCATCGCGCCGCCGTCGCTGCACACGA
>JADLHO010000256.1 GCA_020848735.1 Planctomycetota bacterium
CGGGGCGAGGTCTTGGAACTCGCAGCTCAGGCAGCCGAGCCCGCCCTCGGGGGGACCTTCGCAGAGCGCGCCGTCGCGCCGCTGCAGCGTGAAGCGGGGGCAGAGGTACCAGAAGTCGGTCAGGCTGACGATCACGCGGCGCGCGTGCTCGCGCGCGACGTCGAGCAGGCCCGCGCCGAGGCGCCGCAGGTGGAACACGTGCACCGCGTCCGGGGTCTCGTCGCGCAGGATCTCGGCGACCTTGCGGGCGAGGAGCGGATTGTCGCCGTCGAGCAGCACGTCGTTCGCCGACAGGCCTTCCCAATGCCGCAGGCGCAGCGTGCGCAGGCCCTCGTACGGCTCGTCGCGCAGCCAGAGCGGCGGATCGTCGCGCCAGACCCAGGGGTCGAGCGAGAGGATCGTCACCTGATGCCCGCGGCGCGTGGCCTCGCGCGCGACGGCGCGGCAGTACTGCTCGGTGCCCGAGTGGCACTGGGGGAAGTACTGGTGGATGACGAAGACGAGCTTCATGCGCGGCGTGCAGCGTAGGGGCGGCGTTGCGGGATCCGAACCTCAGGACGCCCGAAGCTCGGGCGCATCGAGCAGGGCCAGGAGCGCCTGCGCGCTCGCGGCGGCGTCCTGCGTCGCGAGCGCCGTCTCGCGGCCGCGCGCCGCGATCGCGCGCGCCGTCACCGGATCGGCGAGCACACGGCAGATCGCGTCGGCGAGCGCGTTCGGCGTGGCGTCCGCGAGCCAACCGTTCACGCCGTCCTGGATGAACTCGGGGATGCCGGAGACGCGCGTGCTGAGCGCGCAGCGGCCCAGCGCCATCGCCTCGATCAGGAACACCGGGATGCCGTCGCGCTCGCCGTCGGCGGTCTCGATGCAGGTGAGGATCGCGACGTCGGTGGCGGCGAGGCGATCGAGCAGGACCTCGTTCGGCAGCGGTCCGACGAACTCGCAACGCTCCACCACGCCGTGCTCCACGGCGAGCTGCTGCAGCCGCGTGAGCTCCTCGCCGTCACCGACGAGGGTCCAGCGGGCGTCGACGCCGCGGCGTGCGAGTTCGGCGAGCAGGGGCGGCAGCAGGTGGAGGCCCTTCTTCCGGACGACGCGACAGGCGGAGAACAGGCCCAGTCGGTCACGGCGCAGCGCCGGCGGGGGACTCGCCTGGCGGGCGCGCAGCCGCGCCGCGTCGATGCCCCAGTGCAGGATCGGCACGCGGCGCTGCTCGGTCGCGATCGCAGGGACGCCGAGTCGCCGCGCGAGGCGCGCGCGACAGTCCCGGGTGCAGACGCGGAAGAAGCGCGCCTGCGCGTACTTCGTCGCGAGCTGCTGGTGCGCGTAGTCGAACTCGAAGTCGACGTAGCTCGAGATGCTGAAGGGGATCGCGAGGAGCTGCGCGGCACCGAGCGCGGCGTTCGCCGACCAGGTCGAACCGTAGACGTGGATCTGGGAGGGCCGATGATGCCGCAGCAGCGCCGCGAGCTCGAACGCGCGGCCGGGATGGCGCGGCTCGCGCAACGGGAGTTTGCCGAGCAAAGCGGCGGCGGGACCGCCGTCCCGATCGCGCGAGAGCGCCCAGAGCGCGCGCAGGCGACGCGGCGTGCGCAGCGCGGTGGTCAGGATCAGGGCCGTGCGCGCGAGCACGCCGCGGGGCGGCACGAACTGCGCGTGCTCGAGCAGCGCCGCGGCCTCACGGTGCACGACCCGTGGCGAGCCCCGCTCGAGCACGACGATCAGGGCGTCGGGGGCGAGGGCGCGCAGGGTCTCGACCTCGCGGTAGACGAAGGTGTGCGAGAGGTCCGGGAGGATCGGCAGCACCAGCGCGAGCGGGCCACTCCCGCTCGGGCTTCGCGGCAGGTCCCGCGGCCGGGCGCCGAGGCCGAGCAGGGAGAGCGTCGCGCGCAGGGTCAGGTCGAGGACGAAGAACACGAGGTGACGCAGCAGCTCCACGAGGAAGCGCGCGAGGCTCAGGCGCGCGCGTTCCCCACGGCCGTCGCGGTACTCGCCGCCGGGGCGGAGCTTCGCGAGAGGGGCCAGGGCCTGCGGTCCACCGGGCCACGGAATCAGCGCCGGCGGCTCGCGGTCGTGGCTCGGCGTCCCGGACATGCGCGCGGCGGAGGATAGCTCGGGGTGCTCCGGTTGCGAGCGCGGCCTCGCGTGCGAGCGTCTTCCGGCTTAGGGTCGGCGCGCTGCGGTAGCCGCCATGATCCGAAACGCCATCACCCGCCTCATCGCCGCGTTCGTCGCGTTGGGTTCGCTCGTCCTCTCGCTCGTCGCGCAAGACCGCGTGGCCACGCCCGACGCCGAGCCGCAGCCCCCCGCACGCCCCTTCCTCTGGCGCATCGAGGGTGCGGTGCCCTCGTACCTCTTCGGCACGATCCACCTGCCCGACGAGCGCGTGACGACCCTCCACCCCGCGGTCGAGTCCGCCGTCGATGGCTGCGATGCGCTGTACACGGAGCTCGCGATGGACCTCAAGCTGCTCAGCGCCGCGACCAAGGGGATGATGCTGCCGCGCGGGAAGAGCCTGCGGACGGTCCTGCCCGAGCCCCTGTACGCGAAGCTCGAGGCCTTCTTCGCGGAGCGCAAGCTGCCGCTCGGGGCGATGGAGCGGATGAAGCCCTGGGTGATCGCGACACAGGTCGCGATGATCGATCACCTCGCCGACCTCGCGAAGGGCAAGCCGCTCGACCTGCAGCTCTACCAACGGGCGCAGGACGACGACAAGGAGGTCGGCGGTCTCGAGACGATGGACGAACAGATGGGCGTCTTCGACAGCCTCAGCGAGGCGGAGCAGGCCGAGGTCCTGCGCAAGGCGATCGACCAGGTCGAGCGCTACCGGCGCGAGGGCCGCGATCTCTACGAGGAGCTCATCGCCTGCTACCTCTCGGGCGAGGGCGAGCGGCTCGAGGCGTTGATGAACGAGTCGAACGAGGACGGCGACCAGGAGCTCAACCGGCGCATCGAGAAGGCGCTGCTCGACGACCGCAACCGGCGCATGGCGGAGCGGATCGTGGCGAAGCTCCGCGCCGAGCCGCGGCGCAGCTTCTTCTTCGCGGTCGGCGCGGCCCACTACTTCGGCGAGGTCGGGCTCGTCGAGCTGCTGCGCGACGCCGGGCTGCAGGTCACGCGGGTGCCGGAGTCGCTGACCGAACTGCGCGAGGAGCTCGAGCGGCTCCGTCGCGAGCTGCGCACGCTGCAGGAACGCGTCGACGCGCTGCAGGCCGGCGGCGGACCGCAGAAGAAGGCCGGCTGAAGACCGGCGCCCACGGTCTCACGCGCCGGACCCGGCGTGCAGGAGCATCGGCACGCGCCGCGCGGCGGCGCGCGCTGCGGCGCGTTCGATCCGACCGAGGGCGTGGCGGGCCAGCGCACGGACCGCCGGGCCGGACGGCGTGGACTCGGCCCAGAGCGCGGCGTCGATCGGAGTCGCCGCGAAGAGCCGCTCGCGGAGCGCGGCGCACTGGGCGAGGAGCCCATCGACGGAACCGGCGAGCAGCTCGTGGCCGTCGGGGAGCGGACACGCGAACGTGAAGTCGAACGCCGCGGGCAACCAGAGCTCCGGCACGAGGAGCTGGTCGTAGGGCGTGTCGGCGAAGTCGGCGTCGACCATCGCACGCCACGCGGGATCGAGCTCGGGGGCGTCGGGCAACTCGGGTGGACAACTCGCCGCGCCGCCGTGGGCGAGGAAGAGCTTCAACGCCTGCAACGCGGCCAGCGCGAGGTCGTGACCGGGCTCGGGAGCCTGGTCCTCGTCCCAGACCAGGGGCCGCAGCAGGAGCCCGCGGGCCTCGAGCCCTTCGCTGATCCAGGCGCGCCAGGCCGCGATGCTGTCGCGCAGCTCGGCGTCGCTGGGCGGAGTCTCGCCCGCGTCGCGTGCCGCGGCGCGCACGCCCGCGGCGAAGTGGGAGACGAGGGGACCGACGTGGATGGCGACCGCAGGCATGGGGGGAGCGGGCTCAGGCCAATCCGGCCAGCACGCCGGTGCTGTCGGCGAACGCGTCCTGGTCCACGCCGAAGGCGCGCAGGAGGGTGAGGTAGAGGTTGGCGGCCGGCGTGTCGGGACGACAGCGGAGATGGCCGCGCGGGCGCAGCGCGCCGGCCGCACGCCCCGCGAGCAGGAAGGGCAGATCGTCGTGGTTGTGGCGGTTGCCGTCGCTGATCCCACAGCCGTAGACGATCGCCGCGTTGCCGAGGAGATCGCCCGCACCCTCCTCGGTCGCCTTCAGGCGCAGCAGGAAGCGCGCGAACTCCTCGGTGTGGAAGCGATTGATCGTGCGGATCGCCGCGAGCTTCTGCGGATCGTTGCCGTGGTGGGAGAGGAAGTGATGGCCATCGGGCACGCCGAGGAAGCGATAGCTGCGGTCGCTGCCCGCGTTGCCGAGCATGAGGGTGAGGACGCGCGTGCGCTCGGTCTGCATCGCGAGCGCGATGAGCTCGTAGACGACGCGCAGCTTGCCCGGGAAGCCGCCTCGCAGGCCTTCGTCGAGGAAGCGCGGATCCACGCCGTCGCGGGTCGCCTCGCGGCTCTCCGCCTCGAGATGTGCGATGCGTTGCTCGACGCCGCGCACCGCGTCGAGGTACTCCCCGAGCTTGCTGCGATCGGCGGGGCCCAGGCGCCCGGCGAGCTCCTTCGCGTCCGCCTGTGCGGCGTCGAGGATGCTGCGCGTGCGACGCCGCGCGCGCGCCGCGGTCGCGGCGTCGTCGCGCGCGGCCGGATCGCCGAAGAGCCGCACGAAGGTGGCGCGCGGGTCGGTCTCCTTCGCCGCCGGCGTGCTCGGGGAGCGCCACGCGACGTTGTTCGAGTACGCGCACGAGTAGCCGGAGTCGCAGACCCCCGCCGCGGCGCCGGGCTCCATGCCGAGTTCGAGGCTCGGCAGCAGGCTCGTGCCGCCGATCGCCGCCGCGAGCACCTGATCGACCGAGACGCCGGTGCGGAGGTCGGCGCCGCCGGTCTTCTTCGGGTGTGCACACGTGAGGAACGACGCGGCGGCGCGCGCGTGATCGCCGGGGCCGTCGCCGTGCGCGTTGCCGCCGTCGATCGCGAGATTCGAGATCACCGTGAGCTCGGCGAAGAGCGGACGCAGCGGTTCGAGGAGGAAGGGGAGCGTCGCGTCGAAGCCCTCGCCGTGTGGACGCCAGTCCACCATGTGCTTGCCATTGGGCGCGAACACGAACAGCGCACGGGGTGCCGGGACGCGCTCGCGGCTGAGCGCGGGCTGCATGGCCTCGAGCCAGGGCAGGCCGAGACAGGCACCGGCACCGCGGAGGAAGCTGCGGCGCGAGAGCGCACGACGCGAGACGTAGGCACTCATCGGGACTCCGAGGGGAGCGGGCTGCGGCGGAGGAAGGCGTCGAGCGTCGGGATGACGAGCACGAGTTCGTGCAGGGTCGGCTGCGCGGGCAGCCGCGCGAGGGCGGCGTCGAGCGCCATCGCGTCGGCGGGACGCAGCTCGCGGCCGAGCGCGAAGACGAAGAGCTTGTGGAGCACCGCTCTGGGGAACGCGCGGCCCTCGGCGAGCAGTTCGCGCAGCCCCCTCGCTCCGGCGATCGCGCGGCCGTCGGGGAGCCGGCCGCTCTCGTCGATCGGACCTTCGCGGCGGCGCCCGAGCGGATCGAAGCCCTCGAGCGCGAGGCCGAGCGGATCGATGCGGTCGTGGCAGACCGCGCAGCGCGGATCCTCGCGGTGGCGTGCGAGCTGCGCGCGCAGGTCGGCGGGTGTGTCGAGCGCGGCGTCGGGAGGGAAGCTGTCGGCGCCCGGCGCGGGGGGCGGGGGCGGTTCGTCGAGGAGCTGGTCGAGCACGAAGCGCCCGCGGCGCACCGGCGAGGTGCGCGTCGGATGCGAGGTGAGGGCGAGGATGCTGCCGTGACCGAGCAGGCCGCCGAGGCGTCGGCCGGCGAGCTCCACGCGCGCGAAGCCCCCGGCCGGGGGTGCTGCGGACTCGAGGCCGTAGTGCGCCGCCAGCGTGGCGTCGAGGAAGCTGTGTTCCGCGAGCAGCAGCTCGCGCACCGGTCGTCGCGCCTGCAGGACGTCGAGCACGAGCAATTCGGTCTCACGCCGGAGCGCGCGCGCGAGCTCCTGGGTGAAGCCCGGGAAGCGCTCGGGATCGGGCGCGAGCGCCTCGAGCTTGCGCAGCTCGAGCCACTGCGCGGCGAAGTTCGTCGCGAGCGCCTCGGCGCGCGGGTCCGCGAGCATGCGCTCGCACTCGGCGAGCAGCGTCGACGGCTCGCCCAGCGCACCCTCGCGCGCGCGCGCGAAGAGGGCCTCGTCGGGCATCGAGCTCCAGAGGTAGTAGGAGAGCCGCACGGCCAGGGCGTCGTCGTCGAGGGCGAGCTGCGTCGACGCCGACTTGCCCTGTGGCTCGACGCGGAAGAGGAACGACGGCGAGACGAGCGCACTCGCCAGCGCGAGGCGGAGGCCGCCGCGGAAGGTCTCGCCGGACTTCTCGGCGTCGGCGACGAGCTTCGCGAGGCGATCGACCTCGCGCTGTCGGGGCGCACGACGCCAGGTGCGGCGCAGCATCTCGCGGACGACGCCGCGCGCCCGCGCGTACGCGGTGCCGCGCTTCTGCTCGAAGGGCGCGAGCCAGCGCTCGGCAGGGCCCGGCTCGCGCGCGTCGAGCGGGCCCGTCACCTCGAAGTGCAGCACGAAGACGTTGCGGTCGCGTCGCTGGGGATCGGGGTGCTTCGGCTCCCAGTGGTCGTTGACGAACGCGACACCGAGCCGCGGCGACGCCGTGAGCGCGAGCTCCGTCGCGAAGACGCCGGGTGCCGAATCGGGAGCGAGCACTTCGAAGCGCGCCTGCGTCGCCTCGTCGACCTGCAACTCGAGGCGGGCGGCCTCGTCGCCGGACTGCGTGGCCCAGGCGACGACCGCGACGCGGTAGCGACCGGCGCGCGGCAGCGCGAGGGTCCGCCACGCGCTGCCGCGCGTGTAGAGGGCGACGTGGTCGGGGCGGACGGCGCCCTCGATGCTGCAGTCCATCTGCTCGGCGTCGATGCGCAGCGTCGGCGGCGGCGAGGGATCTTCATCCGGCAGGGCCCGTGCGGCGATCTCCTCGGCGAGCGCGGCGTACTTCTCGAGATGGAGCGGCGAGAGCGTGAGTGCATCGCCGTTGTTGTCGAAGCCGTACGCGAGGTCGTCGGCCGGGAAGCCGGCGAGATCGACGTGCACGCCGCAGAGGTCGCGCACGGTGTTCGTGTACTCGACGCGGCTGAGGCGCCGCATCGTGACCCGGCCGGGATCGCCGCGCAGCGCGGCCGCGAGGACGGCGAGCCGCGGCTCGAGCGCGGCCAGGGCCTGGGCGCGTTCCTCGGCGCTGGGCTGCGGCTCGTCGCGCGGCGGCATCGCGCCGTCGCGCAAGGCGTCGCGCAGCTCGAGCCAGTCCGCCGCATCGTCGGGGCGGGGCGCCTGCGCGGCGAGGCGCACGAGATCGAGGCCGGCCTCGGGTTCGTCGCTGCCGTGGCAGCGCGCACAGTGCCGTTCGACGAAGGCGGCGAAGTCCGCGCCACCCGCGGCGGGCGCGGGTTCCTGTGCCGGAGCGTGGCACAGGCTGGCGAACAGGGCGAAAGCGGCGCGACGCACGGCGGGGGATGCTAGCCGCTCGCGGTTCGCAGGGTTCCGGACGGGCAGCAGGGTGCCGGACGGGAAGCGCCGCGGGCCGCGCCATCCCCGCCCCGGAACACACGCGGCGCCCCCGGGCCAGGCCCGGTGCGCCGCGCGGAGCAGGACGGAGGAGGTTGGGCGTTACTGGGCTCGAACCAGTGACCCCCAGCTTGTCGAGCTGGTGCTCTACCAACTGAGCTAAACGCCCGCGAGGGCGAGTTTCGTAGCGAGGCGCGCGGGCGGGATCAAGAGGGCGTCGTGAAACTTCGCGCCGTGCGCGCGCGCACCCGCGACCCATTCCGGGGCCGCGTCGTGCGGCGCGTTTGCCTGCGCGCGCCCGCGGCGCGATGCTTCCGCGCTCGCGTCTCTCCGAGACCGCTGCTCCCTGTTCCCGCGAAAGGCTGAAACGACCGCGATGATCATCGGCGTCCCCAAGGAGATCAAACCGCAGGAGAACCGCGTGGGTGCGGTGCCGGCGATGGTTCATGGCCTGGTCGAGGCCGGCCACACGGTCTACGTGCAGAAGGGTGGCGGGCTCGGTGCCGGCATCTCCGACGCGGCCTTCGAGAGTGCGGGCGCGAAGCTCCTCGCCAGCGCGGCGGAGATCTACGCCAAGGCCGACATGATCGTGAAGGTCAAGGAGCCGCTGCCGAGCGAGTATCCGCTGATCAAGCGCGGTCAGCTGCTCTTCACCTACTTCCACTTCGCGGCGAGCCAGGAGCTCACCGACGCGATGTTGAAGTCGGGCGCGGCCTGCTTCGCGTACGAGACGCTCGAGGTGCAGCGACGCCTGCCCTTGCTGACGCCGATGAGCGAGGTCGCGGGTCGCATGGCGATCCAGGTCGGTGCGGCCTGCCTCGAGATGCACAACGGCGGGCGCGGCATCCTGCTCGGGGGTGTCCCCGGTGTCGAAGCCGCCACCGTGCTCGTGCTCGGCGGCGGCATCGTGGGGACCCAGGCCGCGAAGATGGCGGCCGGCATGGGCGCGAACGTCGTGCTCATGGACATCGACCTCGAGCGACTGCGCTACCTGGCCGACGTCATGCCGGCGAACGTGCACCTGCTGCACAGCAATCCCTTCGCGATCCGCGAGCAGCTCCCGCACGCCGACCTCGTCGTCGGGGCGGTCCTCGTGCACGGCGCGCGTGCGCCGCGCCTCGTGCGCCGCGAGGACCTGAAGATCATGAAGGACGATGGCCCCGTGATCGTCGACGTCGCGGTCGACCAGGGCGGCTGCGTCGAGACCTGCAAGCCGACGACGCACGAGAACCCGACCTTCACGATCGACGGCGTGATCCACTACTGCGTCGCGAACATGCCCGGCGCGGTGCCGCGCACCTCGACCTTCGCCCTCACGAACGCCACGGCGCCCTGGGCGATCCGCCTCGCGAAGCTCGGCACGCGCGCGGCCCTGCAGGATCCGATCCTGCGCACCGCCGCCAACGCGATCGACGGCAAGGTGACCCACCCCGGCGTCGCCGATGCCTTCGGTTACGAGTTCGTCTCGCCGGAGAAGGCGCTCTGACGAACCCGGCGGGCACGGAGGAGGCGGCGCTCGCGCCCGACGAGTTCGCGGGGGAGACGGGACTCGCCGCCCTGCAGCTCGTCGGCCCCGGCGTCCTCGGTGCGGTCGTGCTCGGCATCGTCGAGGGACTGACCGAGTTCCTCCCCGTGAGCAGCACGGGCCACCTCGTCGTCGCCAACCGTCTGCTCGGCAACGAGGATCCGACCTTCGAGGTCGCGATCCAGGCCGGCGCGATCACGGCGATCGCGGTGCTCTACCGGCAGCGGCTCGTGCGCGCGTTGATGGGCATCGTGCGCGGCGGCGCCGGCCTCGCGACGAACCTGCTCACGCTGATCGCCGTCGCCGCGCTGCCGGCCACCGTGCTCGGCCTGCTCGCCGACGATTGGCTCGATGCGCATCTCTTCCGCCCCGCGGTCGTCGCGGCGACCACGATCCTCGGCGGACTGCTGCTCATCGTGCTCGAGCGCTGGCTCGCGCGTCGCGGGGACCGGGCGATGCGCTCGCTCGACTCGTTGACGCTGCGCGACGCCGTGACCGTCGGTGCGATGCAATGCCTCGCGCTCGTGCCGGGCACGAGCCGCTCGGCGTCGACGATCGCGGGCGGCCTGCTCGCCGGACTCTCGCGCAGTGCTGCGGCCGAGTTCTCGTTCCTCGTCGGACTGCCGATCCTGTACGGCGCCTGCGCGCTCAAGCTCTGGAAGAGTCGCGAGGCGCTGCGCGGCGAGTACCTCGTCGATCTCGGCATCGGGGCCGCCGCGAGCTTCGTCACGGCGATCCTCGTCGTGCTGCCCTTCGTGCGCTTCCTCCAGAAGCACACGTTCCTGCCCTTCGCCTACTACCGCATCGTGGCCGGGATCGCGTTGCTCGCGCTGATCTTCTCCGGCGTCCTGCGCGCGTGAACCGCGCGCGGTCTCAGACCTTGCGGTAGCCGAGTTCGCGCAGCACGGTCAGGACCTCGCTCCAGGTCGGGAACGGGCGGCCGTGCTTCTTCTTGAAGCGATCGAGCGCGGCGATGAACTCGAGCTCGTCCGGTCCGAGGTCGTGCTCCATCGGCGCCGAGCGCGAGGGCGCGACGATGTCGTCCAGCTCGTCGTCAGGTTCCGCGG
Source organism: Planctomycetota bacterium (assembly GCA_020848735.1). GTDB lineage: Bacteria > Planctomycetota > UBA1135 > UBA1135 > UBA2386 > JACRLW01. Next base: position 10,223 of record JADLHO010000256.1, read on the forward strand.
CCGGGATCGGCGCGCGTGCGGAGCGAGGGGCCGGCTTCGCGCCCGCCTTGCGCGTCCGCGTCGTGGTCGCCCGCGCGACCTTCGTCTGGCTCCGTCCCGAACTCATGATCGGGAATTCGACCGATCGACGAATCGGACTGGAAGAGCGCCGTGAGCTTTGCGGCATCGACCGGGCTGACCCGGCCGCGGTCGGTGACGAGTCCGGTGAGCAGGTGTGCCGGCGTGATGTCGAAGGCGGGGTTGCGTGCCGCGACGAACGGGGCCGCGATGCGGTGACCGTCGAGCTCGAGGACCTCCTCCTGGGCGCGCTCCTCGATGGGAATCGCCGCACCGGTCGGGGTGGCGAGGTCGATCGTGGTGTGCGGCGCGACGATCCAGAACGGCACGTCGTGCGCCGCGGCAGCGAGCGCGAGTCCGTAGGTGCCGACCTTGTTGGCAGCGTCGCCGTTGCGGGCGATGCGATCCGCACCGGTGAGGACGAGGTCGACCTCGCCGCGGGCGATGAGCCCGGCCGCCGCCGAGTCGACCAGGAGCGCGCAGGCGATCCCGGATCGGGACAACTCGAGCGCCGTGAGGCGTGCGCCCTGGAGCAGCGGGCGGGTCTCGTCCACGAGGACCTGGAAGCGGCGACCGCGACGATGCGCCTCGAAGAGCAGCGCGAGCGCCGTGCCTTCGCCCGCGGTCGCGAGGCGTCCGGTGTTGCAGTGGGTGAGCACGGTCGCGCCGTCGTGCACGAGCTCCGCGCCGTGCTCGGCGAGCGCGCGGCAGAGCGCGGCGTCCTCGGTCGCGAGCGCATCGGCGGCGGCGAGCAGCGCGGGCAGGCGGGGTTCCGCGAGACCCTGGGTGCGGACCTTCGCGAGCGCCGCGGCGAGGTTCACCGCGGTGGGACGTGCGGCCCCGACGCGCGCGATCGATTCCTCGAGCGCGATGGCGAAGGCGGCGGCGTCGCGCGGCCGCGCGGCGCGCACGCCGAGCAGCACGGCATAGGCCCCGGCGACGCCGATCGCGGGGGCGCCACGCACCGCGAGTCGCCGGATGGCGGCGACCACGGCGGCCTCGTCGTGCAGGGCGAGGACGGACTCCTCGGCGGGCAGGCGCGTCTGGTCGAGCAGTTCGAGACGGCCGTCCACGCCGCCCACCCAGCGCAAGGTGGGCGGCAGCGCCGCAGGCCTGCCGGCCGCCGCGGAAGCGCCGTGCCCGACCATCAGCAGTCGAACTGCTGGCGGACCTTGCTGTCCTTCTCGAGGGTCTTGCGCCGATCGAGCTCGCGCGCAGTCCGCAGGCGCTCCGCGAGCTTGGGATCGCCAAGCGCGACGATGCGCGCCGCGAGCAGTGCGGCGTTGCGCGCGCCCGCGGAGCCGATGCCGAGGGTTCCGACCGGGATGCCCGGCGGCATCATCACGGTCGAGAGCAGCGCGTCGGCACCGCGCAGCGGACCCGTCTCCGCGGGCACGCCGAGCACCGGGAGGTTGCTGTGCGCCGCGAGGGCGCCGGCCAGGTGGGCGGCCATGCCGGCGACCCCGATCAGGACCTTGATGCCCGCGGTCTCGGCATCGCGTGCGAAGGCGCAGGCCTCCGCCGGAGTCCGATGGGCGGAGAGCACACGCACGTGGAAGCCGATCTCGAGCTGACGCAGCGCGTCGAACGCGCCCTCGAGCTGGGGGAGGTCGGAGTCGGAGCCGAGCAGGAACGCGATGGGTTTGGTCATCGGGTGAGACGCTCTTCGATCTCGCGGTAGGTCTTCGCGGTGGTGGCGACGACGTCGTCGGGCAGGGTGGGCGGCGGCGGTTCCTTGTTCCAGCCGCTGTTCGTCAACCAGTCGCGCAGCACCTGCTTGTCGTAGCTCGTCGGGCGCGCGCCCGGCGCGACCTCGTGCGCCGGCCAGAAGCGGCTCGAGTCGGGGGTGAGGCACTCGTCGATCAGCACGAGCTTGCCGTCGCGGATCCCGAACTCGAACTTGGTGTCGGCGATCACGATGCCGCGCGTCGCGGCGTAGGCACGGCCGCGCTCGTACAGCGCGAGTGCGACGTGCCGCGCCTGCTCGGCGATCTCGCGGCCGACGAGCTCCGCCGCGCGTTCGAACGCGATGGGTTCGTCATGGCCGGTCTCGGCCTTCGTCGAGGGCGTGAGGATCGCCGGCTCGAGCTTGCTCGCATGGGACAGGCCGCTCGGGAGCTTCACGCCGGAGACCACGCCGCTCGCGCGGTAGTCGTTCCAGCCCGAGCCGGTGAGGTAGCCGCGCACGACCCACTCGACCGGCAGCGGCTGCGCGCGCCGGCAGCGCATCGTGCGACCGCGGAGGAGTCCGCGGTACTCCCGCGGCACCTCGGGCCAGGCGTCGACGTCCGTCGAGATGAGGTGGTTCGGGACGATGTCCGCGAGCCGCGCGAACCAGAACGCCGAGACGCTGGTGAGCACGCGGCCCTTGCCGGGGATGCCCTCGCGCATCACGACGTCGAAGGCGGACACGCGGTCGGTGGCGACGAGCAGGAGATCGCTGCCGAGCTCGTAGAGGTCGCGCACCTTGCCGGCGCCGAGCTTCTTCGCGAAGGGCAGGTTGGTCGTCAGGACGACATCGCTCGAGGGCTGCACGGGAGTCCTTTCGCTGGTCGGAGGGGGTGGGCTCGACTTCAGGGCGTCGGCTTCGGCCTCAGCGCGACTCCGAGGTTCAGCTCCTTCTGCAGGCTCGTGCGGACCTCCTTGAAGGGGTCCACGAAGACCACGGTGTCATAGCCTTCGTCGAAGGCGCCGACCCAGGTCTCGCTCGTGCCCGACACGGTGAACGTCAAAGCGCCGTTCGCGCTGGCCGTCCACGAACCCGTGTAGGAGAAGTCCTGTCCTTGGTTGTTGGTCGCGTCGATGCGGAAGTCGCCGTTGGCCGTGAGTTCGAGTTCTCCCACCGCGGCGTCGGAGCCGGAGGCGTCGGGCCGCAGGAAGAGGGTTTGCATGCCGAGCACGTACGTGCCGGCGAGATCGGCGGCCGCATAGGCCGTGGTCCGCTGCCGCAGCAAGAGCAGCGTGCCGGCCGCCGCATCGCTGCCGCCGCTGTCCTCGTCGACGCCGGCGATGAGGCGCGGGGTGCCCCCGGCGACGAAGCCGCGCTGGTAGTCGGGGCGCGTCGGCGGGTCGACGATCATCTCGAGCGCGAAGCGGCCGTCGGCGAAGGCCTGGAAGTCCCCGGCATCACCGCGGATCGAGACGTTGCCGTTCTCCGACTCCACGCCGGTCCCCGTGAACGAACCGTCGGCGGCGAGCACGAGCGTGCCGCCGAAGGCGAGGCCGACGGCGTCTTCGTCGGGCACGCTGCCGGCCGCGGCGAGCACCGCGTGCAGCATGAAGGCGTGCCAGTTGCCGGCGACCGCGTTCATGTCGGGGTTGCCCTGCACGAGCGCGGTGCCGACGTAGAGGCCGATGCCGGCGCCGACGCGGTCGGTCAGGACGATGTCGCCGCTCGTGCCCTCGAGCCCATAGGCGCCGCGATAGACCACGGTCTGCGTGCTCGTCGGCACCGCGATCGCGAAGGTGCCGTCCTCCTGGAGCTCGTACTCGCTCTCGGCGAGGAGCGTGCCGGACGCGAGCCGCAGCTCGTAGCGCCCGGTGTCCTTCAGGAAGAAGCGGCCGTCGATGGTCTCGAGGTCGGCGGTGACCGTCGGGAACGCGGCGAAGCGCGGCCGCGCGACGAGCCCGAACAGGTAGTGGTTGGCGGCGAGCTTCACCTGCCCCTGCAGGCCGTCGTGCTTGCCGCCGCTGGAACACGCGGGGAGGAGGAGGGATGCACACGCCACGAGGGCGAGCGCGCTGGACGGAGAGGCGTTTCGCAAGGCAGGCACCGCGAGGGAGCGGCGGAGCATAACCGCCCGCTGCCATGGGCGAGCACGCATGAAAATGCCAGCCGAGCGCGTGCCTCCGGCCGCACTCGGATGCTAGAAGCCGCGCTGTGACGAAGCCCGTTGCCGATCGATCCCGCGCGGAGGCGTCGATGCGTCGGCGCTCGAGCTCCGCAGCGGTGCTGCTCACGGCGTGGCTCGGTGCGTGCGCGACGACGCCGCGCTTCGACGGCCCGCTCGCCGCGCGCAACCAGCATCCCGCCCAGCTCACCGTGCAGCGCCTGGCGCCGCGGGGCGCGAGCGCGCTCGCCGCGGACGACGTGGAGCTCGGCTGGTCGAATGCCTACACGAGCGACTTCCTCGCCGGCACGGGCGGTGGCGACAGCTTCGCGATGGACGGCGAGACCCTGCGCACGGCGCTCCGCGCGCGCATCGGGCTCGGCGAGGGCTTCGAGCTCGGTCTCGAACTGCCCTTCCTCCACGCCTCCGGCGGCTTCCTCGACGACTTCGTCGTCGACTGGCACGCGTTCTTCGGCTTCCCCGATCAGGGTCGCGACGTCGCGCCGCGCGATGCCTACCGGATCCGCGCGACGCGGAACGGCGCGACCGCCTTCGAGCTCGAGCAGCACGGGCTCCACCTCGGCGACGTCCCGATCGGCCTCTTCCATTCGCTGCTCGCCCCGAGCGACGCACAGCCGTTCGGCGTCGGCGTCGCGGCCGGCCTCGAGCTGCCCACCGGCGACGCCGATGCCGGCTTCGGCAATGGGGGACTCGACGCGTCGCTCGGCCTCGTCCTCGAGGCGCGGAGCGGACCCATCGCGTGGACCGCGCAGCTCTCGCACAGCTTCGCGGCGAACCCCGATCGCGCCCGCGCGGCCGGCTTGGACTTCGCCGACGTGACGGCGCTCGACCTCGGCGCCGAACTCGCGCTCGACGACTCGCTCGCGCTGCTCGTCACGACGCAGTACGAGTCGTCGACGCTGCGCGGACTGGACCTCGCGCGCGCGAGCGATCCGCAGTGGCTGCTCTGGGTGGCCCTGCGCCATCGGCTCGGCGAACGCACCCGACTCGAGTACGGACTGGGCGAGGACCTCTCGAGCTTCGTCGCGCCGGACTTCAGCGCCTGGATCGCGCTCACGACGAGCTTCGGCCCGAGCGAGCCGCGCTGACGGTCCTCAGCGGCGACGGCGCGGGTTCGCGCGCGGCGCTTCGCTCTCGGGCTCGGGCAGGGCGGGTGCGCCGACCACCGTGAGCCGCGGTGCGGCGGCACGCAGGGTCGCGAGCTGGGCCTCCTCGAGACCGCTGCGCCAGAGGTAGACGGTCTCGAGTTGCGGCAGCGCCGCGAGGGCGTCGATCGCCGCACCATCGAGCCGCGTGCCGACGAGGACGAGGACGCGCAGCGCCGGCGCCGTCGCGAGAGCACGCAGGCCCGCGCCGCTCACCCGCGTCGCGGAGAGGTCGAGCCTCACGAGGCGGGGGAGTCGCGCGAGGCCGGGGAGTGCGGCATCGCCGACCGCCGTGCGCGCGAGATCGAGCTCCGCGAGGTGCTCGCGCGCCCCTTCGAGGGAGCGGAGCGCGCGATCGTCGATCTGGTCCTGGTGGCCGGGGAAGCCGACGGCGAAGAGGCGGCGATCGCCGAGCAGGTCGTCGGCGTGGGCCCCGGCGTCGACGAGGCGCTTCATCGCGTCGGGCGCGATCGGCGACAGCTCGCCGGCGAGTGCCGCGAGGCGCAGCGCACGCGGGCTCGCCGGGCGCGCGGCATCGAACGGCGCCGACGACGCGGCGGGGGGTTCGGCATCGCGCGCGGCGCCGGTCCAGTCGCCGAACGGCGCCCCCGCGGCGATCCAGCGCGCGAGGATCGCGGTCTGCGCGTCGCTCAGCCGCTCGCCGCGCTCGGGCATGAGGTCGGGGTCGTCGGCGTCGAGCAGGGTGCGGGCGAGCAGGGGACTCCCATCGGGATCGCCGGGGAGGAGCACCGCGCCGCCATCGCCGCCGTGCAGGAGCCAGTCGCGGCCGTCGAGGCGTAGCCCACCCTTGGGCTTGCGCAGGCGTCCGCGCGCGTCGGCGCGCGGAGCCTGATGACATTCGAAGCAGCGCGCTTCGAGGATCGGGAGGACCTCGGTCCGAAAGTCCGGAGCGGGCGTCGTCTCCTGCGCCGAGAGCCGCTGCGGAGCGGTCCCGCCCGCGAGCAGGAGCGCGAGCGCCAACGAGGAGCGCGACGGGGAGCGCGACGTGGAGCGCGACGAGGAGCGCATGGTCATGACGGAGTCGACCGCGATCGGGATCAGGCGAAGAGCTCGAGCACCGCCTGCCCGTCGTCGGCGACCTTGAAGGGTCGACCCGAGGGCGAGTTGAGGACGAAGTCGAGTGGGATGCCGAGCGCGTGCGCGATCGTCGCGTTGAAGTCCTGGACGCGCACCTTGCCGTCGACGATCTCGTCGCCGCGTTCGTCCGTGCGGCCGTGCACGTGGCCGCGCTTGATGCCGCCCCCGGCGAGCAGGCTCGAGAAGGCCTTCGCGTGGTGGTTGCGGCCGTTGCGATCGCGCGTGATCTCCGGGGTCCGGCCGAACTCGGTCGTCAGCACGACGAGCGTGTCGTCGAGCATGCCGCGCGCCTCGAGGTCGGCGAGCAAGGCCGCCACCGCTCGATCGATGGGCGGGATCCGCTCCTCGAGCGCCTCGAAGTTCTCGTTGTGCGTATCCCAGCCGCCGCTGTTGACCTCGACGAAGCGCACGCCGTGCTCGACGAGGCGCCGTGCGAGCAGCACGCCTTGCCCGAACTCGTTGCGGCCGTAGGCGTCGCGCAGCGCCTCGTCCTCCTGCGCGAGGTCGAAGGCCGCGAGGTCCTTGCTCCGCATGAGCTGCACCGCCTGCTCATAGGCTTCGGAGTACGCCTTGACGATCTTGGCCTCGCCGTGCTTCGCCTCGAAGGCGCGGTCCATCGCGGCCACGCGATCGAGCCGCCGATGGAACTGCTCCTCGCTCACCGTCTTGGGCAGGTGCGCATTGCGCAGTCCGTCCTCCGGGTCGCCGACGGGCAAGGGGTAGTGACGGCTCTCGAAGAAGCCGCCCGAGGGGCCGTACACGTCGTTGTCGCCAACGGCGACGTGGGCGGGCAAGGTCGGGTTCGCGGGTCCGAGGAGCTTGCTCGTCCACGCGCCCAGGCTCGGGTGGCGGATCGTCCCGCGCAGCGTGTAGCCCGTGTGCATGAAGTAGCGGCCCTGCGCGTGCGCGCCCTGGTTCGACCAGAGCGAACGGACGACGGCGAGCTTGTCGGCCTGGCGCGCGAGGTGTCGGAAGCCGGCGCCGAGCCGCAGGCCATCGACCGCGGAATCGATGACCTCGGTGGGGCCCATCACCGCGGAGCCGGGCGCCTTCGGATCGAAGGTGTCGAGGTGCGACATGCCCCCGCTCATGAAGAGGTAGATCACGCGGCGCGCGCTGCCGCGGCGCAGGCGACCCTCGCCGCGAGCCGCGAGCGACGCGTGTTCGAGCCACGGCATCGCCCCGACGCCGAGACAGGCGGCGGCGGCACGGGAGAGGAAGTCGCGGCGCGAGGGTTCGTCGAGTCGCCGGGCGAGTTCGTGGGGACGGTTCATGGTGTTCACTCGCGTCGGTTCACTCGAGGAAGCGGAACTCCTGACAGTTCACCAGCGCCCAGACCAGATCGCGGGTGCCGGACTCGAGATCGCGCTCGAGATCACGTCGCCAGAGCGCGAGCTCGTCGGCCTCCGGCGCGCGTGAGAGGATCGTGCGCCATGCGAGGCGGATGCGTTCCGCGGGGCGGGACTCGCTCGCGAGCGCGCGCATCACCGCTGTGCCCTGGGCGAGCAGCTGCTGGTCGACGAGGCCGTTCAGCAGGCGCAGCGCCTGCGGCACGTTGGCCTCGCTGCTCGACGCGTCGATCTGATCGCGATCGCTCTGGCCGAACTCGCGCAGGAAGTGCCCGGGCCGCGACGGCTGGGGGAGTTCCGATGCGCGCGCGAGTTCGCGATTGCGCGCGACGGCCGCACGCGCCGCCTGCGCGCGCAGCTCCTCGAGCTGCTTCGTGAGCTCCTCGACCTTCGCGCGGTCGCGCGCCTTGCGCGCCTCGGCGAGCGCCCGCGTGAGCTCGCGCACCTGCTCGCGCACGGCGTCGGCGGCAGGCCTCGTCTCCGTCGAGGTGCCGGCCATCCCGGCGAGGTCCTTCGCACGCAGGCGGCGGTACTCCGCCGGGTCCGTCGTGCGCAGGCGCTCGCGCTCGACGAGGGCCTCGATCCCCTCCGCGCTTTGCGCCAGCAAGCTGTCGTATTCCCGGTAGACGGGCTCGGCCTTGGCGCCCGGCGCGGTGAGCGTCACGTCGGGATCCCCGATGCCGAGCGTGAGCACGGAGTCCCAGATCTGCTCCGCGGAGAGGCGGCGCAGGGCCGGCCCCGCGAAACGGAACGGGGCATCCGACTCCTCGGGAACCGCGACCGCGCGCCGCGAGAAGAGCTCGCTGCGGTAGAGCACGCTCTCGAGCGCGCGGAGGTCGTAGTCGAACTCGCGCAGCGTCCGCTCGAGGAACGCGAAGATCGCGGGCTGGGCGAGCACCGTGTCCTCGCGGAAGTCGTCGACCGGCTCGTGGAGTGCGCGGCCGAACGCCGCCTGCCAGAGGCGATTGACGATCACGCGCGTGAAGCGCGGGTTCTCCGGCGACGTCACCCAGGCGGCGAAGGCCTCGCGGGAGCCGATCTCGGCATAGCCCTGGGCCGCGTTGTCGCGTTCGCCACGCGCGGGACGGACCGGACGGCGACCGCCGAGTCGCTGCGGCTCGGCCATCGCCGGGGCCGTGCCGAAGGGGACCTTGGCGTGCACGACCTGACCGGGCCGCGCGTCGTCGTACTGGTAGTCCTTCGGCAGCGCGAGTGCGCCCGAGCCGCTGCCGCCGATCCCGGTGCCGACCTGGCGCCGCAGCTGCAGGAGCACGCGCTGGACCTCTTCGCCGTATTGCTGCCGCAGTTCGCGGACCTGGGCCTGCAGCGCGCGCGGCTCCGCGGCTCCGCGCTCGCTGGTGTAGCGGAGGCCGCCGGTGAAGGCCGCGAGCTCGTAGAACTGCCGCTGCGTCCACGTGTCGAACGGGTGGTCGTGACACTGCGCGCATTCCATGCGCGTGCCGAGGAACACGCGCATCGTGTTCGCGAGGTTGTCGAGCGGCATCCCCAGGTCGCGCAGCAGATAGCCGGTCGCACCGTTGTCGCGGGCGTGCGCCGGGCCCGTGGCGGTCAGCAGCCCGCGCACCAATTCGTCGTAGGGCCGGTTCTCGGCGAGGGCCTGCTTGAGGTGATGCGCGTAGGGTTCGCCCGAGGTGCCGCGCATCATCCGGGACTGCACGCGCAGGATGTCGGCCCAGCGGTTGAACGAGTGGCTGACGTGCCCCGGCGAGGCGAGCAGACGATCCGTGAGGGCCTCGCGCTTGCCGGCACCGCGTTCGGCGACGAAGTCCTCGAGCTCGGCGAGCGTCGGGATGCGACCGGTGATCGACAGGTAGGCGCGGCGGCAGAAGGCCTCGTCGTCGATCCGCTCGGTCGGGCGGAGCCGGTGTTCCGAGAGATCGTCGGCGAGCAGCCGGTCGAGTTCGGCGCTCGCGGTCCGCAGGCGCTCGAGGCTCGGCGCGCGGCGCGGCGGGGACGGGTCCGTCGCCTGCGCGGCGAGCGGCAACGCGAGCGACAGGAAGCTGGCGAGCAGACGGAGGCCGTGCGGCATGAGCGATCCTCGGAGACCGGCGAGCGGGCAGCGACGAGCGCCCGGTTACGGTCTGATCGGGAGGAGGACCACCGCGGACACGTACCGGATTTGTCTGCGGATCCTGGATCGGGCCGCGGGGCCGCGCCGCATGGGCTCCCCCAGGCGGTCCACGACTCTCCATAACCAACATTATCCGAAGTGGTGAGGGCGGAGCCGGAGCCGCGGCAGCGAGCGAACTTGCCCCCGGCGTCAGCGCTTGGACTTGCCGCGCGCGCGTCCCTCGCCGGCCGCGGCGACCGCGACCGCCGCGGTGCCCTTGTCCTGGGCGCGCGCCAGCATCTCGAGGAGACAGACCTGCAGGCTCGTGAAGCCGGCGTAGTGCACGGTGCGCGCCGGCACCGCGGCGCGCCGCGCCAGCTCGAGCGCCGGCTCGGTCGTCTCGTGGCGGTTCCAGTGCAGGAGCACCAGGACGTCGACGCCGTGCTGGAAGCGATCGGCGATCGCCGACACGACCCGCTGCGGCGAGAGGTAGTTCGCCATCAACCACTCGCCCTCGAAGCCCCACTCGGCCGCGAGTTCCTCGAAGCGCGGGTGATGCCGGCGCTGACGTTCGTTGCCGCCGACGACGAGCACCCGGGGCTTGCGTCCGAGCGCCGCGGCCAGGTCGTGGCAGCGGCGTGCACCTGCGTCGAGATCGGCCGGCGGCGCATCGGCCAGTTCGAGCAACTTCTCGATGGCGCGGAGTTCGTCCTTCGCCAGCTCGGGGAACCCGATCTCGACCTCGCGCAGGATCGCGAACGCGTCGCGGAGCGAGCCCTCGTCCTTGCGGGCCCGCAGCGAGCGGGCGATCGCCGCCTGCAGCTGCGCCTTCTCGATCTCGCGGCCCTCCATCTCCTCGTAGACGCCGACGAGCTCGTACTTGACCTCGACGTGATCGAGAGCCTGTCCGACGAAGTCCTCGTCCTTCAGCAGGCGCTCGATCTCCGCGAACTTGCCGCGGTGCAGCAGGAGCTCGCGGATGTCCTGGTAGGTCGCGCGCGCACCGGCGCGGTCGCCGCGCATGTTGTGCGAGGTCATCACGACGCGCAGCGCCTCGATGCGTTGATCCAGATCGACGGCGACCTCCAGCACGCGTTGGGCGGCCGCGGCGGCCGGCTGGGCCTCGCCGAGCGCGAGATACTCGAGCGCGACGAAGAGCAGCTGGTCCGGCGCCGTGCCGCGACCGACGTCCACCGCGTCGAGGAAGCGCAGCGCGAGCCGCCGATCGCGGCTCTTGAGCTCCTCGTGCACCGCGTAGAAGGTCTCGAGGTCCGGCTTCACCTCGGCGAGCGCCTCGTCCATCAGGCGCAGCGCACGGGCGGTCTCGTCGGTCGAACCGCCGGCGAGCAGCGCGGCCGCGAGGAGGAACTTGGTGCGCGCGAGCGAGGCCTCGTCGCGGCCGCCGATGCGGCGGAAACGCCGGATGCAGGCGTCGAAGCGCTCCGCGGCGGTGCTCCACTCGCAACGTTCGTAGGCGAAGAGTCCGAGCAGGAACTGTGCCTCGGGAACGGTCCCCTCGTCGCCGACGCCCCCCGCGGTGATCCCGCGCAGCGCGGCGTCGCGATCCGGTCGATCGGCGAGCGGACGGAGTTCGTCGACGCGATGGACGCGCATCCCGGCGAGTGCCTGCCCCACCGCGGCCCGGCTCTTCTGACAGCGTTCGTTGCCGGCGATCGGCAGCGCGGCATCGAACTGGCGACGCGCCTCGTCGAACTCGCTCGCGGCGAGGAGTCGCGTGCCGAGCTCGACGTGATAGCCCGCGCGCAACGCGTCCGGGAGTCGCGCGAAGCAGCTGAGCCGGATGCACTTCTGCAGGATCGCGACGGTGCCGTCGGCCTGCTCGGGATCGTCGCGTCGTTCGAGCCGTGTGAGCAGGTCGGCGAGCGAGGCATCGACCAGCATGCGAGCCTCGTCGGAATCGCTCACCGAGGCCAGGTAGTCGATCGCCTGGACGGCCACGTCGAGGTCGCCGCTCCAGAACAGCGTGCGCATCGCGAGCGGCAGGCACGCGCCGGCGATGCGCGGGTCCGCGAGCAACTCGGTGATCGCCGTCGGGTCCGTCAGGAGATCGGCGACCCAGTTGCGCTCGCCGCGCCGCTCGTGGCCGCGCAGTCGGCCGAAGAGATACCAGCGTCGCGCGGCGCGCTCGCGCGGCTCCGGCTCGGGCAGGTCGGCGCCGAGCAGCGCGCGGGCATGGCCGAGATGGAACGCCGTCTCGGCGCGACCCGGCTGGAGCGCGTGCAGGTCGCGCACGACCGCGATCACGTCGTCGTGGGCGATCTCCCCGCGCTCGGCGAGGTGGATCTGGCGAGTGACGAGGCGATCGAGTGCGGTCTCCCAACCCATGATGTGCCGTTCGCTCGGCGCCGGTTGGCGCCGATCGCAGGTATCGGCCGGGCCGGGTGGACACCCCGCTCGTGCTCGCAGCGGCCCCATCGCATCGCGCACACGGCGCGCGTGGATCAGGGTACGCCGGAGATCCCCCCGAGCGCTCAGCCGAGGAGCGGTTCGACGCCGGCGGGCAGCACGGTGACGGGGCCCCGCAGGCGCGCGCGCGGCGCCGCGTCCCCGGCGGCCTTCGCGGTCGGCTCCAGCACCGCGAGCACGAGGTCGCCGGGTTCGAGCGCCGCGAGCGCTTCACGCGCGGCGTCGACCCAGCACGAGCTCCCATCGTTCGCGTTCTCGACGTCGAGCGCATCCTCGCGATGACCGAGCACGCGCAGGAGCTGCACGCGATCGGGTTCGAGCAGGCGCGCGTCGGGCTCGCCGAGCGCGAGTCCTGCGCGCTGCAGGCGCTCGGCCGCGTCGAGCAGCACGCGCCGCGCGGGGACGAGCGACTGGCGCACATCGATCGCCTGCGTCTCGACGAGCCAGTCGTGGAAGCGCGTCGCGAGGTCGAAGGCGCCCCGCAGGGCCTCGGCGCGGCGTGCCGGCGCAGCCCCGAGCCAGATCTGTGTCAGCCAGCGCAGCCAGTCCTCGGCTTCGAGGTACTCGACGTTGAGACGCGGCACCGGCGCCCGGCGCTGGGCGGCGAGGAACTCGTCGAGATGGTGCTCGTCGACGGCGGACAGTCCGAGCTCCCACGCGAACTCGCGGAAGAGCGGTCCGAGATCGCCGTCGTCGACATCGCTCGCTTCGAGGTCCTCGGCGGGCTCGTCCTCGAGTTTCTCGCCGAGCAGCCGTTCGACGTCCGCGAAGAGCGCCTCCACGTTCTCGTTCGCCGCGAGACCCTCTTCGATCCGGCGCGCGAGGCGTTCTCCCAGGTGCTCGCCCGGTCGCTCCTGGAAGCCGGGGCGCGGCTTCGGCGGCGCGCTCTCCGGCGCGCGCGTCCGGGTCCGCGGCGCCGCGTCGCTCGCCGGCGGCTTCGCGGCGGGCGCCGCGCTGCGACGCTGCGCGTTCCAGAGCGAGACGAGCAACTCGCGGGCGCGGTCGAGGTCCGCATCCGTGTCGAACGCGAGCTCGTCGAGGAGCGGTCCGATCACCGCGCCCGGGCTGCTGTCGGCGGCGCGCAGCGCGGCGCTGATCGAACTCGCGGAGTGCTCGTCGTCGAGCCCGGCTTCGAGCAGCAGTCGCTGCAGGTCGGCCTCGATGTGTTCGAGGGGCACCGCGGCCTGCTCCTCGATTCCGCGCGCATGGGCGGACGCCGCCCACTGCTGGAACACGAGGCGCTCGAGCTCGGCCTGCGTGAGACGTCGGCCGAGCGCGAGCCGCCGCGCGTCGCGCTGGTAGGCCACCGCGAGGCTCGGCGCTTCGGCGAAGAGCGCGGTCGCCGCCGAGGCGACGTGGGCGCCGTCGGCGAGCGGGAAGAGGCGACCGACCAGCACGTCGCCAGGCCGCAGCGAGGGCCCCGCATCGCGCAGCTCGAGCGCCTCACCGCGGTCGAGATCGCGCAGCGTCGCGTCGCTCCCACCCGACTCCACGAGGAAGAGCCCGACGCGGCTCTGCGCGAGCGGCGCGTCGACCCCCGTCGGATCCCCGAAGGTCTCGAGCACCGGATTGCCCAGCACGTCGCTGGGCCGCTCGAGCAGGAACCACTCCGAGAAGCGCTGCGCGGCCGCGTCCATCGCGGCGCGGTCGTGGGCGTCGACGTAGCCCGGTTGCTCGGCACCGAAGAACTCGCGCCGCGCGCGCCGCGACTCGGCGCGCAGCGCTTCGTTGGACTCGACGTGCGACAGCAACGCCAGGAGGCGGTTCTGGACGCCGGCGGCGTCCCCGATCGGTACGGACTCGTTCACGGTGCTTGCGGCTTCGGCGGCGGACCGTCAGGATCCGCCGCACGACGGACCGCGCAGGATAGCGCGATCCGGCCGCCTACCCAGGTCCCCCATGCTGGCCTTTCAGATCCCGGACACCGAGCCCCTCGCGTGGTTCGACATCGCGGGACTCGTCACCCTCGCCGTCTTCGCGATCCTCGGCCTCTGGAAGGGCTTCGGCTGGCAGGTCAGCCGATTGCTCGTGATCGTGGCCGCCTACGCCGTCGCCCTGCTCTTCGGCGACGCGCTCGCACCCGAGCTCAGCGGCTGGTTCGAAGCCGCCGGCGATCCCGCGATCCCGCGGCACGTGGCGCAGACCGCGCTCTTCGTCGGCGTCGTCGCCCTGGTCGGATTGGTCGTGTGGTTCGCCCAGCGCTTTCGCGAGCCCAGGCCGGTCTCCGGCCTCAGTCGAGTCCTCGGTGCCGCGGCCGGCGTCGTGGTCGGCGGACTCGTCCTGCTCGCGATCCTCACCGGTGTGGGGATGTTCCTCGGCGACCGTGGCGTGGCCCGCGCCGCGGAGTCCTCGCGTTCGGCGCGGGTCGGCCGCGAGGCGCTCGAACTGGCGGCGAAGGTGCTGCCGGCGGAGTACCAGGCGGGCGCCCGCCGCTGGCGGAGCCTGCTCGGCGAGACGGACGGGAGCGGCGGCGATGCCGCGGCCCCGCTCGGGCAGCCGGGCGATGCGACGTTCCGGCGCAGCGACGGTGCGCAGGCGAACGAGACCCCCGCCGACGCGTTGCCGCCGCGGGACCGCTGAGCGCCCGCGGCCGGATCGCGCGCCGGGCGCGACCGACCCTCGCCCTCCACCGCGCGACGTCCTACAACGCGCGCTCGGTCCCGGTCCGGTCGATGCGATCCGGACAGCGGGGCCGGCTTCCTGGGGGCGCCCGTCGCCGACGGGCTGAGACGTACCCCTGAACCTGATCTGGTTCGTACCGGCGTAGGAAAGGAACTCACGATGACCGACGGCCAGCCGGCCGCGACGGGACTCCCCCCCGTCGGCGACAGTTTTCCCAGCAGCCAGAAGCTCAGCCTCGGCGAACTCGCCGTGCCGGTGCGCGAGATCCGGCTCAGCAACGGCGAGGTGCAGCGGGTCTACGACACGACGGGCCCCGAGGGTTGCGACCCGAGCGTCGGCCTGCCGAAGCGCCGCGCACCCTGGATCGCGGCGCGCGTCGCGCGCGGCGACCGCAACTTCTCGCAGATGCACTACGCGCGCCGCGGTGAGATCACCGAGGAGATGCGCTTCTGTGCGCTGCGCGAAAACGTGTCGCCGGACTTCGTCCGCGACGAGATCGCGCGGGGTCGCGCGATCATCCCCGCCAATCGTTGCCACCCGGAGCTGGAGCCGATGATCATCGGCAGCCGGTTCCTCGTGAAGATCAACGCCAACATCGGCAACTCGGCCGTGCGGAGCTCGATCGCGGACGAGGTCGAGAAGCTCCAGTGGTCGATCCGCTGGGGTGCCGACACGGTGATGGACCTCTCGACCGGGCAGGACATCCACGCGACGCGCGAGTCCATCCTGCGCAACGCGCCGGTGCCGATCGGAACCGTGCCGATCTACCAATGCCTCGAGAAGGTCGGTGGTCGCGTCGAGGACCTGAACATCGAGCTCTTCCTCGAGACCATCGAGGAGCAGGCGAAGCAGGGGGTCGACTACTTCACCGTGCACGCGGGCGTACTCCTGCGCTACATCCCGATGACCGCGCGGCGCGTGACCGGTATCGTCTCGCGCGGCGGCTCCATCATGGCGAAGTGGTGCATCGCCCACCACAAAGAGAACTTTCTCTACACGCACTTCGATGAGATGACGGAGATCATGAAG
>JADLHO010000257.1 GCA_020848735.1 Planctomycetota bacterium
CCGAGATCAGGACGACGCTGTCCAGCTCAGGCAGGAGCGCCTCGATCGAGTCGACCAGGCGGTTCCGGTTCTCGGGCAGCAAGGTGTCGACCTGGTCGATGAACACGAACCGGTGCTCGCTCGCGATGGCGATGGCGATCGAGAGGGCGGCCCCGACCCGGAGGATCTCGCTCTCGCTCAGGAGCACGACCGCCCGAGCGTCTCCGCCGCCGGACGGATGGACAACCAGGCTCAGGGTGTCACCGGCCTGGATCGAGACCGTGAAGTCGACCAGGCCCGCGAGCACCGAGTTCACCCGTCCGACGAACGGATCGACGCACTCACTCAGGATCGCGAGCGGCAGCCCTCGCGGTTCGAGCGCCGAGCAGAGGGCCTCGTGGATCGCGACATCGCCCTTCGCCGCCTCGAGGTCGCGCGCGTAGTTCTCGTGCGCCGCCGTGGCCTCGGCCACCCAGCGCTTGGCCTCGAGCAGCCGCCCTGCCTCGCTCTTGGTTCGTCCTGCCTGGAGCAGCGCGGTCTCGCGCGTCTGGCGCTCCACCACGGGATCACCCAGCGCGGTGATCTTCGCCTTGAGTTCCTCGACGCGCTCGAGCAGGGCGTCCCTCTTGGTGTCTCTGCTCGCGGCCGCACGCTGCCGAGCGATCTCTGCCGACTGCACCGCGGCATTGGTCTCGGTCACCTTGGCCGCGGCGGCCTGCCACTCCTCGAGGCGGGCCTGGTGCGCGGCTTCGGCGTCTCTCAGTGCCGCGCGCGCGTCCTCGAGCGACTCCTGCAGGGTGGGCAGATTCGCGAGCTGAGCCTCGAGCGCCTCGGCGGCGTAGGGGCAGGCCCGGGGCGCGTAGATCGAGGGGCAGGTGGTGTCCCCGTCCTCGATCTGCTTGATGAGGCGCTCAACTGCCTGCACCCCATCCCGTGCCGAAGTCACCTCGGCCGCCGCGTCGCTGTTCGCTTGGCGGGCGGAGGCCTCGGACTGCCGCGCGTCAGCTGCGGCCTGCTTGAGTGCCGCGACATCCGGCGCGAGTGCGAGTGTGCCCTGGACGGGTTCGGTGGGGGCGGGCAGGGCTGCGAGGTCCTGCTCCGCCTTCTTGAGCTGCGCGAGGAGACCGAGCTGGCCGTTGCGCTCCTCGGCTCGGGCCTTCAATGTCCCGATCTCCTCGCGCAGCTCCTGCTCCTGCCGCTCGGCCTGGGCGACCGTCTCGCTGGCCGCCTCGAGCTCCACGTCGCTGGGCACCGGAGCCTTGGCCGCCGGCGGATCGACCGGCCGATCCTGGAGTTCCTTCAGGCGCTTCTTGAGCGCCTTCCGCATCTCGTACACCGAGGTGTAGGACCCGGCCAGGACCGCAGGGGTGACACCAGAGCCCGCGGGGATCCGCTCGGAGATCCCAGCAACCAAGCACTCCACCGCAGGCTCTGGTAGACGCATGGCGCGCGCCTTCTCGGCGAGCGCATCGAGTGAGATCTCGTCGACGAGCAGCGCAGCCAGGAGGTCACTCTGCTCCTTCGCGCTCATACGCAGCACGTGTTCGATGTCGGTCAGGCAGAGCGCGAGTGCGGGGGGGCCGAGGACCTGGCGCAGCTTCACCCGGAGCGCATCGCCGGTGAAGAGCTGGCCCCCCAGGTGCAGCTCGTGACGCGTGCCTGCCTCGGTGATGATCGTCCGCAGCTCGACCACCGAGCCGTCCGGCTCCGCGAACTGGAGCGCGATGGCGGCGCGCTTGGCGCCGTCCCGGATCAGACGCACCGCCCCGCGCCCCGAGGCGTCGGTCCCGCGCGCGGTTCCGGTCAGGGCGAATCGGGCGGCTTCGCGGAGTGCGGACTTACCCTGACCGTTCGTGCCGAAGATCCAGGTGATGGGGTGCGACAGGTCGAGGTCGGCCTCGACGATGCCCAGAAAGTCTCGCACCCGCAGCGAGATCAGCTTCATGGTTTGACTCCTCGTTTGGTGCGCTCGAGCTCGAGCGCGCAGTCCAGGCAGACTCGAATGGCGGGGTGACCAGGTCGTGCGACCGAGATGCTCGCGAGCTGCGCGCACCCGGCGCGCTCGCACCGGCTGGACAGGTAGCCGATGCGAGACGCGCGCGGGGCGGGGCTGGCCCCCGGAATGATGATGGCCACGACTAGCTCCAGCGCTTCACTTGCCGCGCGGGGGTGGGCGCAGCAGCTCGCGCCGCCGGGGGGGCCGACTGCACCACCGCTGGTGGTGGATCCTCAGGCAGCTCCTCGCGGTCCCAGGGATCGGGCCCCTGCTCCTCGAGGACCTCCTGGAGCGTCGCCTGGGCCTCTGCCTCGGCCGCCGCCGGCGGATGGAGGGCGAGCGGCTTGGCCTGCGCTCGAGGACCTGCCTGAGCCTGCATCGCCGTCTGCTGCGGGGACTGCGCCGGCGCCGCCTGACGCGGTCGGGCGGTTCGCGGTGCCTGCTGCGCAGCTGGCGCCTGCTCGGTGTCGCGTGGACTGCCCTGCGGAACGTGCGGCATGACGCGCACACAGTCGACCGTCTCCCCGAAGCACTCACACTGAGTCGGCCAGAGCGTGATCCTCTTCCCGATCCAGTTGCTGGTTTCGTGGCCGTACAGCTTCGCGATCAGGCGAGCGTTGGTCTTGTTCATCACCAAGCGCTTGCTCGGGTTGCGCCCCTCGTACTCGCGGAAGCGCACCACAGGCTTCTTCTCGGTGCCGCGATTGGTCTTCAGGTCCTCGATCTCGACGGCGCTGATCGTCAGCGTGACGCCGTCCCGGCCGGTCTTCTTCTGCGCCTCGATGAGGTCGGCAGCGGCCACGTACTCGGATGGGTAGAGCAGTCGTACGTCCATGGGGCTACACCTCCAGTTCGACGCCGCCGATGGTCAACGGGACGTCGTCTTCACGTGCCAGCGCCGAGTACCTCCACGGCGGGAGGTCGATGGTCTGAACATCCGCCGGCAAGCCGGGCCACTTCCCGGTCTGCTCGCACTCGTGGTAGAGCGCGAGGAGTCGCATGCCCTCTTCCAGGCCGATCTCGATCGCACCGGGTGCGAGCTGGTAGGCGGCGATGTCGCGCGACTCGGTCTTTCGCATCGCGATCAGGGCGAAGTCGCGGAAGTCGTGGCCCAGAGCGGCCATGCCCCGGAGGTACATCCCGGCCGAGATGTGGTAGCCGTAGCTGTCGATCGCGCGACTGAACGGATCGAGGCGGGCATCGACCGTGGACTTGAGGTCACCGAGCAGCGAGAGCGAGG
>JADLHO010000258.1 GCA_020848735.1 Planctomycetota bacterium
CGAACTGATCGGGATCCTGGTAGCGCACGAGTTGGCCGAGGCCGTCGTAGGCATAGGCGTGGCTGTGCGCGGTCTGCTGGCCGTTCAGACCCTTGACGTGCCGTCGGATGCGGTCGATCTCGGCTTGCAGCGCCTCCTCGACGCCGCACTCGTCGACCACCGGCCATGGCGTCCAGGTGGGAGCGATGGTGCCTGGCAACTCCTGCCGCCGCCGCCTCGGCAGCAAGCAGCCCGAGCTCATCGAGCACTCTCTGCTGCCGACGTGCTCCGCAGCCTCGGCTTCCCGTCTGCGTGAACACCGACCCAGCGGTTGGCCCCCGAATCGTCGCCGACGCCGTGACCGCCGGAATCAGGCGGATCGTGACCGCCGACAACACCTGCCGACCAGCTATCCGTGGCGCGGTCTCTGGCAGCACGCCGCGAGCTTCTGCCTCGTGACGTAGCGGCGACCAAGCGTCGCCCACCGCTCTCGACTCACGCCCTTCAGCGCTGACGGTCCGTACCGACTCGGCCGACTTCGCACGGAAGGCGCTTCGCACCTGCTGCGCCATGCTCGCCGGGGCCCACGCAGGTACCGAGGACAGCGCCAGGCGCCCGATCAGCGTCGCGAAGTTGGCGCCGGGAACGGCTCCGCAGACAAGTTCGAGCGCGCTCAACCGCCTTCACGAATAGTCCGGGCTAGAGCCGCACTGCGAGTGCGCCGGAGGCGGCTAAGCCGAGGCCTGACACCTGGGGGTCGAGCGTGACCCACTGGAGGGTGAAGTCAAAGCCTGCGGGAAGCGTCACCGATAGGGGTAAGGTCTGCGACGCGGTGCCGCTGCAAGCACCGGTACCGGTCGTGAGGGTTGCCATCGTCCACTGTGGGGCTACCTGGAGCAGGCACAGCCCGTCTGACGACAGCCGGATTGGGAGAGCCACGTTGGGCGATTCGTCTATGCCGATGATGAGCACCGCCGCGGAGGCGCCGAGGGCATTGCCGAGCAGGACGTTGAGGCTCGAGACGCCGGCGTGGATGGGGCCGGTCGCGGAGATCCACGGCGTGCAGCTGCCGCTGCCCGAACAGCCCGAGCCGAACGGCGTCGCGCCGTGTGCGGCCACCCAGGTCGGGTCGGCGGCGTCGACGCCGGTCGATGTGCCAAGCCGTAGATCCCAGCCATGGCCAGTGACGTCGTGCACGACCTGGCCGCTGCCTTCATAGAAGAAGTACATCGCAATCAAATCGGGGTCCGTGGTCGCGACGGAGCGCTCGGAGAGATGGGCCTGGACCTCGGCGGCAGACAGGCCTCGGTTCCACAGGCGGACCTCGCAGATCTCGAACTGTGCACCCAGGTACGAGCGACCCGAAAGATCGCCGCCGAGAGCAAGTCCGGTGTACCAGGTCGGTGTGGTGTTCGACATTTGGCCCTGCAGCACGCCGTCGACGTAGATCCTCTGTACTGCACCGTCGTACGACGCCGCCACGTGGATCCACGACTCGCCGACTGGAGGCGAGAACGCGTAACTACCGTTCCTGCAGTTGGGAATGTCGACGCCGAACGCAAGCGCACGCGTTGGAAAGACAAGAACGTCTGCACCGTGGTTGCAGATATCCGGGGCCCAAACCTGTGAGAGGAGCGCGGCGGCGTAGTTGGGAGTCGTCTGCGACGGATCCCCGACCCTGAGGATCGCCTCGAAGCTGCGCGCTGAAGGTACGCCTGTGCGGTAGCACCAGTCGTTCGTGCCGTCGAAGCGCAGTGCATGTCGGGCTTGAGATTGGGCTTGAAGCGCTCCTGCGAAAGCGAGGGCGAGGAACAGGGTTGGAACCTGTCGCACAGCGATTGTTCGGAAGATCGATTGGTGCATATGGTGGAAAGGCCACGAAAGCTCGGGCCTGACCCCGGAATTCTCGTTTCTGTGGACGGCTCTCGTGGTGGATGTGAGCGCTCTGCGCAGGGAGGGCATGGGGGCTGGGGGGGCTCGGGCGGCTTGTCTCCTACGTGCCGTTGCGCTGGAGGGGGTGGCGGCGAGCGGTCCGGCGGGGCGAAGGGCGCCGACCGGAGTTGCACCTACCAGCGCAGAGTGCTCGCGCCGACTGCAATGGGGCTGCAGCGATTCGCGCTCCTGTCTGCGTGAGAGGAGAGGCTTGCCCTGGGCTGGGGCCGTTTGACCTTGCGAGCCTCGAGACCCGCGCGACGAATCGCGAGCTTGTGGCCCGAGGCCAGCATGCTTCAAGAGTTGCGAGGCCGGAGTGCGTCGAGGAAGTACGGGAAGTGGACGCAGGCGGGAACCGCAAGCTGGGTCGCTCCGACTTCGACATCCGCCGGAGCGGCAAGCGACCTCGCGTCGCCGGACCTTCGACGTCGCCGCACTCCGACGTATCGTGCCCCGCGCTTGCCCATCACCCCGAGCACGACCTGGCTCCTCTGCGCCGCGGGCGCGCTCGCGGCAGGGCTCTGGGCCGTGCTCGTCCTGCGGCGCGACGCACTGCGCGTGCGCGTGGCCGGTCTGCTCGCCGTGATGGCGGCGCTCTTCGCCGCGCTCGACTGGCCCTGGCGGGAGCCGCGGGTCGACGAGCAGGAGCTCTTCGTGCAGACGAGTTCGTCCGACTCGGGCTCCGGGTCGCCCGAGCTCGAGACCAGGCTCGCCGCGCTCGATGCGGCGGGTGAAGGCCGGGCGGCGCGGATCCAGCGCCGTGGACTGCCAGGCGGCCAGGACTTCGCAACCGCGGTCCTCGCCACGGCGCTGCGGATGCCGGATCGCGCCGAGCTCGCGCTGGTCTGGGATGCGCCGTTTGCGGCCCGCGTGTCGCTCGAGGGCGTCGCGGCGAGCGCGCATCGCAGTGCGGCGCCCTGGCCCTTCCCGCCCGAGGACCTGCGGGTGACCCTGCGTGGCGCGGCACGGCACGGCCGGCCGCTGGCGATCGAGTTCGCGGGCTCGGAGCGCCTGCGCCGCGAAGTCCTGCCGTCGGCTCGTCTCGACGCCCGGGTCACGGACGAGGGCGGCGAGCTCGTCGCCGAGCTCGCCGACGCTCCGCTCGGCGAGGCGGCCTGGCCGGCGCTCGAGTTCGTCCCGATGCAGGCGGGCACCTACGCGCTGGAGCTCACGCTCGCGTTCGGCGACGGGGTGCGGCGGCTGCGCGCGGTCGGCAGCGTCGCGGTCGCCGACGGCGAGCTCGCGGTGCTCGTCCTGGGAGCCGCGGGCGCCAACCTCGCTGCGGCGCTGACGGCGCAGGGGCTCCGGGTCGAGCGGGCACCGGGCCTGCCGGCGGAGCTCGCGCCCTTCGCGGTGATCGTCGCGACCGGGCCCTTGGCTCCGAGCGAGGTGCAACGGCTCGAGTCGCACGTCGATGGCGGTGGCGGTCTGTTCCTGCTGGGTGGTGAGAACGGCGCGGCGCTGCCCCTCGCCGAGAGCGCGCTCGCAGCGCTGTCGCCGCTCGTGCGCGTGCCGCCGCCGCCGCTCGTCGAGCCGCCGCCGTCGGGCGCGGAAGGGGGACCGGGCGAGGCGGCCGGAACCGGTGCCGCTGCGTCCGCGCAGGCCGAAGCGCCACCCGAGCCCCTCGGTCCGCCGCCGGGCGATGCCTCCCCCGACGCCGCCGCGACGCCGCCGCGTGCCGCGGCGACGGAGCGCGAGACGCGCGTCGGCGAGCGCGTCGACGGGCGCGTCGAGCACCAGGACGTGGCCCTCGTGCTGGTCTTCGACAACTCCGGCAGCATGCGCGAGGCGCTCGGCGTCGTCGGCAAGAGCAAGCTCGAGCTCGCCCAGCAGAGCGCGCGCGAGACCGCGCAGTTGCTCGAGAGCCGCGACCAGCTCGGACTGATCGCGTTCGGCGAGCGGGCCTACACGATCCTGCCGCTCGCCGATCGACCCGACGCCGCGCGGATCGATGCGGCGATCGCCGGACTCGACGGCAGCGACTTCGACACGCTGATCGGCGCCGCCCTGCAGCGCGCCGAGCAGTGGCTGCGCACGTGTCGAGCGCCGGTGAAGCACGTCGTCGTGATCACCGACGGCGAGCTGCAGGACCCCGGCGACGCCGCGCTCGGACAGGCGACCGCGAAGCGGATCGCGCAGGGCGGGGCGAGCGTGAGCGTGCTGCTCATCGCGCCGAGTGGCTTCGCGCGTTCGGAGCGCCTCGCGCGCATCGCCGAACTCGGCCGCGGTCGCTTCGTGCGCGAGGACGATGGCGCGGCGATCCCGCGCTTCGTCGCGTCCGAGGTGACGCGCACGATCGCGGTCGGCGGGCGACTCGCTCCGCAGTCCACGCCGGGCGAGCCCA
>JADLHO010000259.1 GCA_020848735.1 Planctomycetota bacterium
CAGGGTCCCCTCCGGGATGCCCGACCGCGTGGAGATCTCCCGCAGCGTCAGCCCCTGCTTCTCACGCAATCGCAGCCATCGTTCGATCGCCGCGCGTCGCTCGTTCGGTCTTGCCATGTCGCGCAGCTTCCCGGTGGCGCTGGGCAAAACCAGATGTGGTTGGCCGAACAGTTACACTTCAGGCCACCAACGAAGCACCGGAACCGGGTCGGGGTCAGGTCCTCGCGGCCCAGTTCCGCGACCCTCCGCTCGAGTTCTCGCTCGAACTTGCGCGCGATGATGCTGACGAGTCCACTGTTGGAGACCGCGGAGTGTGGCTCGTTGCCACGTGCAAGTATGCCTGTTGAAGCCATTTACAGACGTACGAGCGACTCCGCGGTCGTTCCCACAATTCCAACCGGAATCGAATTCACACCCCTCGGGGTCGTCCGGACCACGGCGGACGACGGGCGATTCCGCATCGAGCGCATGCCCGCCGGTTCGTACTTCGTCGAGGCGCGTGCGCGGGGACGCCCGGCCAATCGCAGCGGCCCGCATGTCGTCTCGGCCGACGCCGTGCACGACGCCGGCATCCTGCGGCTCACCGCGCCCGGCTGGCTGGAAATACGCTTGCGGCGCGACGCGGGCGTACCGGTCGGTCGTCCGGAGATCTGTTGCCAGAACAACGCGGGCGGTCGCTTCGAATGGCTCGACGTCGACGCCAATGGCGTCGCGCGGTCGAGCCCGTTGGCGAGCGGCGCATATCGACTCTGGATCTACGGCCTCGACGTCGTCACGCAGTCGCAAAGGCTGGAGATCAAGGCCGGCGAGCGCACAACCCTCGAGGTCGCATTCGCGTCCGGCGTGCAGTTGCGCCTCCGCTTCGTCGACTCGCCGAGATCGCGCGATCTCCGCCAACTGCGATTCCGCGCGATCGAACCCTCGGGTGCGGTGGTCGACGAGGTCGTCCTCGACCGCGAACCGCCGAAACCGTTCGAGTGGCGGTGCGGACTCCGCCTCGGCGCGTGGGTGATCGAGGCCCGCACGCTCGACGGTGCGCTGCGCGCGTCCACGCGGGTGACGGTGCGCGGCAGCGAGGACGCGGGCCGCATCGTGCCGCTCGCCCCGAATTGACGTGCGCCGCCGGTGATCGGATCAGCGCTGGACGGTGATCGCCAGTCCGTTCGAGAACGCGATGCCGAGGGGGAGGCCCGGATCGGCGGCGGCCCATTGCGCGAAGATCGTCGCGCCGAGCGGAGCGCCGTGCGGCACAGGCAATGCGAAGCGCGCCTGGCCGGACGGGTCGGCCATCGTCCATTCGGGGACGTCGATCGACGCGAGGAGCCAGCACCCGGGAGATCCTGCCTGGCTCAGGTCGAGCGGCAATCGATAGCCGGCCCAGTCCCGATCGTCGAAGCCGAGCAACACGATCGCGGGTGCTTGCGGGAGCGCGCCGTCGAGCACGAGTTCGAAACCCGGCACGCCGATCGACGGCTCGCCGGCGGCGCTCGCGACCAGGCCACGGCAGCCGACGCCATGCGCTTCGACCGCGCCGGCGCCCGGTCCCTGCCAGCTCGCTTCTTCCATCAGATGACCGAAGTACGGCGCCGCGATGTCCTCGAGCGGCCGGCCGTGACCGTCGGTCGTCCAACCCTTCAGGTCGGTGAAGGAGCGGAACGAGCGGCGATAGATCAGGCGCGTGCGAACGCGCATGGTCTGACCGGCGGGAGGCAACGCAAACTCGTAGCTCGTCGCGTCGGTCGCGAGCGCAGCGATGCGGTTGTCCCAGTTGATCCCGGTCGCGTCGGTGTAGAAGACCGGGCCGTTGCCCTGCGAGTCGTGGTTGTGCTTCGCGTAGAGCTTGCCGGGGAGACCGGCGTAGTAGCCCTGCCGCGGATCACCGACGCCGCCGAGAGGGTGGACGGTCGATCCCGCGAGTTGCGGAAGGCGTTGCGAATCGCCGACGGTCCAGGCTTCGACGAGGAGGATCATGTTGCGGACCGTCACGCCGGTCGGCACGTGGTGCCCCGTCTGGCGATTGTGGATCTGCACGTCCACGCGCACACGGTCGGTCAACGTCGTGACGTTCATCGCCATGTCGACGGCATTCTCGAGATAGCGCGGGGTCGTGCCCTCGATGCGGTGTGAGCGGATCTGGCCGACCGGTCGGGTCGGTGGCGCCACGACGCAGGCCTCGGTCGCGCCATTGGGCGGCATGTGGCAATCGACGCAGGTGGCGTAGTTCGCCGAGTTGGGGTCGCCGTACGGGCTCGCGAGCCACTCGAGATAGGTCGGCTCCGAGATCACGCCGTTGGGCTCTTCGAAGTTGCCATTGCCGTCGGGATCGTTCTTGTCCTGGTGGCATGCCGCGCACACGGCGGCGAGGAGCTGCGGCTGGTAGGACGGGCGCATCATCCCGCTGAAGTTCACCGACGAGTCGCCGAGCGCGCCGTACTGCACCTGGTGCAGGTTGAGGGGTTGCGCGGGCCGATTGAAGGTCACCGCGCCGGGCCAGATCCCCGGGAAGTTGGTCTTGGTCTCGTCGACGTCGGCGACCTTGTGGCAGGTCTCGCAGGAGATGCCGTGCACCGCGGCGCTCGACAGATTGCCGATCGGATCCAGTGCGATGTACGGCTGCGGGATCCACACCTCTGGCTGGTGGCACGAGGCGCACTCGGAGGCGGGGTTCGACGCCGCGTGCACCGAGTCTCGCGTGTAGACGAAGCCGTTCATGCCGCCGGGCGAGCCGGTGCCGTCATAGATGTCGTATACCCAGGTGTTCGCGCCGGCCTTCTGCATCGGCGAGTCGTACCACTCGGCGTATTGACCCGGATGGCAACCGCCGCAGACCATCGGGTCGACGATCCAGTAGTTGGGGCTGTTCGCCACGGCGACCGCTTCGAGCCGGAACCCGATCCCGACCGCCGGCGCCAGCACGGACTGGCCCTCGTTGTAGTAGCCCTTCTTCGCAGCGACGATCTCGACGAAGCCCGGCGGCACATTGGCGAGGAAGAACGAGCCGTCGATCGCGGTGGTGGTGCGGACGTTCGTCGCCTGCAGCGTGACGCGCGCGCCGGCGACCGGTTGGCCGCCGGTGTCGAGCACAAGGCCGGCGACCTGGGCCCGGACGTGGAGCGCGAAGCTCGCGGTGGCGAGAAGTGCGAAGGTGAGGAGTTTCATCGGTGAGGGTCTGACAGAGGTGGGGAGGATCAGGTCAATGCGAGCCGCGCTCGCGCTGGAGGAGCTCGACGCGACGCCGGTGCGCGGCGCCTGAATCGGCATGGCCCTGCTGTTCGCGCACCACGGCGAGTTGCTCGTGCGCGGCCAGCGCACCGGCGAGCAGGTCGTCGCGGTCGGGTAAAGCGCCGGCCGAATCGAGCGCGGCATCGATCAGGGCCAGGTCCTTCTCCGCGGCGTCGTGTTGGCCGCCGCGGATGCGCCGCAGCAGTCGCCGCACGCGCGCACCGTGGGCAGAGGGGTCGGCGGCGACCACGCGATCGAGGTAATGGTCGGCTTGCGCGGGGGTCGGACCGTGCGCGTGGAGATCGGCGAGGCGTCGATCGAGTTCGACCGGGTTCCACAGCCCCCAGGCCGAACAGGTCTCGAGATGCGCGACCGCGAGCGGCAGGTGGTGACGCACGCCCGCGACGTCTCGCCGGGCCATGGCCTCGGTCGTGGCGACGTAGGCGCGAGCGCCGGCGAACTCGTGAAATCGCACGAATCCGGAGTGGATCGTGAACGCGAACACGAGCAGCAGTCCCGCCGCGAACGTCCGACCGGACCGCGTGAGACAATGGTCTTTCCGCAGCGTCAGCCCGCGGAGGACGACGTGCGCGTTCTTGGTCAGACGAAGGCTCATCACGGCCAGCCACGCCAGCGCGCAGCCGATGCCGAGCGACATCAGGAACGGCACCGTCGAGTACAGCTCGCGGTAGACGAGCAGCGACGCGAGCAAGGTCGCGCCGGCGAGCACGTCCTCACCGACCGAGAGGTGGAATCCGCGCTTCCTGGTGGCGCCGTTCGTGCGTCGCCCGAAGCCGGCAGGCATCCGGAATCCGAAGCCGAGGGCCTGCTCGGGGCAGACGGCGATGCAGTCGAGGTCCTTCAGGCACGCCGGATCGACGACCTTGCCGAAGCGCTGCACTTCCTCGTGGACCCAGACCCCGGACTGGCAGACCGCGGTGCAGCGAGCGCAATCCGTGCACTTGCCCTTCAGCGCGATCCGTCCCGGAGCGATGCGATCGAGCAGCGAGAAGGCGGCGCCGTACGGGCACGCATTGGCGCAGAAGGAGCGCGAGCCGAGCAGATAGACGACCAGGAAGCCGCAGATCAGGAACGTGAGTCCGGCGATCCACGGACCGGGCAGGTTGCGCCAGAAGTCATCCGTCGCGAACGACGCCCAGGGGTCTTCGGGCGAGGCGACATGGAAGGTCGGGAACGGCTCGCCGTTCGCGAGGCGCAGGATCTGCGGCCAGACGAACATGTAGAACACCGCTCCGAACGGGGCGAAGCGGAGCAAGCGCGACCGCACGGGCTTTGCCACGACACCCGCCTTGGCGAACAACCACGCGGCGAGGTCCTGCAAGGCGAGGATGTGGCAGGCCCAACCGCAGAAGAAACGCCCGAACAGCGCGACCGAGAGCGCCGCACCGACCATCAGCAGGAACCCGGCGGTGACGATGCCGAGCTCGAGCGTATACATGACCTCGTTGAGTTCGAGGGGCGCAAGGGTGCGCTTCGCGACCAACCAATGCGCGATGTGCAGCCCGATCAAGACGTGCACGCCGATCAGCACGGCGGCGCGGGGCTTCGAGTACCGCGACGGGTCGACGGAACGTTGCGCCGTGGTCGTCATCAGTGATCGCGGCGGATGCAGTCGGCACTCGCGACCTCGCCGATCACGAGGCGCGGGTCCGCGCCGAGCCAGTGCTCGACGACGGCGGCATGCACGCTCCGGAAGTCCGTGCCGTGCACAAGGCTGCCGCCACCCCCGCCCTGGAGCGTCGTGAGGCTCGGCATCGCGCCGTGGATGCCGGGTGCGATGCCACGACCGAGCACGAACATCGCACCTGCGGCGCCGTGGTCGGTCCCCTCGCTGCCGTTCTCGGCGACGCGCCGCCCGAACTCGCTGAAGCCCATCGTGAGCACGCGCTCCGCGAGCCCCTGCTTCGTGAGGTCGAGCTGGAAGGCACCGAGGGCCGCGTCGAGTTCCGTCATCAGACGGTCGTGACGCGCCTTCTGCCCCGCGTGCGTGTCGTAACCGCCCTGGAAGGCGTAGTAGACGCGCGTGCGGACGCCCCCGGCGATCAGCGCCGCAATAGTGCGGAAGGACGAGCCCAACGTCGTGCCGGGGTACTCGGCCTTCTGCGCATAGCCGTCCGCCGCTGCGCGCATGCGTTCGCTGGTCTCCAGCGCGATCGCCGCGCTCTTGCGCACGTGATCGAGACTCGTCGCGGTCGACTCCGGTGCCTGGGCATTGGTCTCGCGATAGGCCGCTTCCGCGCGCGGATCGCGCAGGTCGCCGGTGAATCGGAAGGCGTCGAGGCGCGCGAAGGACAAGCCGGGATGACGAGCGCCGACGATCGCCCGCGGTCGCACCCCGTCGCCGACGGCAACCGCGAATTCCTGAAGCTTCGCGTCCGGGTCGCACGCGTCGGCGAGTCGCCCGAGCCAGCCGTGGGGGATCGAGCGGCCGCGACGATCCGCGGCGTGCCACACGTCCATGGCCGTGAAGTGGCTGAAGCTCGGGTCCTGGTAGCCGACGCCGAGGATCGGTGCGAAGTGGCCGTCGTGGAAGAGCGCGTGCAGGCCCTTCAGGGCGGGATGCAGACCGACGCGATCGTCGAGCGGCAGGAGGTCCTCGTCGGCGAGGCGCGTCGCGCGTCGCGCGCGACCATAGGCATCGTCGTCGCGCGGCACGAAGGTGCTCAGGGCGTCATTTCCGCCGCTGAGCTGCAGGACGACGAGGATCGCGTCGGCGTCGCGACGTCGCGGCGTGACGAGACGCAGCGCAGTGGAGGGCAGGGCAGCGCACGCGGCGGCGCCGAGCCCATGGACGAGGAACTCACGACGATTCGTCTTGGCGGAGAGGTTCATCGCTCAGGTGAGTTGGAACTCGGGAAGCGTGGTGACGAGCACGAGCAAGGCGCGGAGTCGCGCCGCGGCGTCGCGCTTGCCGGCCGAGCGCGGATTGCGCGGGCCGGAAGAGACGAGCACTGCTCGAAGCCGATCACGCGTCGACTCGTCGACCGGGCGGACGAGGAGCGTGTCGAGCACATGGTCGACGAGACGCTCGGGCGATCCGATCGGGTCGGCAGCGAGCGCCTGCGCCGCGGCGGACCGCGCGAGCGTTGGCCCGCGCAACAGCGCCGCGATCGAGTTCTGCCGGGTAAGGATCCGACCGGGGTCGATCCACGTCGGCCCGCCGATCCAGCCGCGCACGTCCGGCGGTTCGAAGAGGTCCTGGCCCATCGCTGCCGCCGCGCTCGCGATCGGGGCGTAGTCCGCGACGTGCAGGCCCAACGCGCGGATCGTCGCGACGAGCAATTGCACGGGGCTCTTGACCAGGGATCCCCGTGCGCGTTCGCCGTGGAACTCGCGCGAGAGGAACAGCGCTCTCAGCACCGGTGCGAGGCGGTAGTTGTTCTCTCGCAATCGGCTCGCGACCGCGTCGACGATCGCGGCCGGCGGGTCGTCGTAGACGAAGAATCGCAGCAGCTTCTCGGCGATGAAGCGCGCGGTCTCCTGGCGGCGAAGAATCAGCTCCGGCACGTCGTCGCCGTCGAACGCAGCGGTCTCGCCGAAGATCGTCTTGTCACCGTTGTCGTGCGCGCGCGCGACGAACTGGAACGCCGCCGTGCGGCGATCGAACGTGTAGCCGGTCAGCGCGCGTGCGGCTTCGCGGATGTCGTCCTCCGTGTAGCCGCAGCCCTCGCCCATCGAGAACAGCTCCAACAGCTCGCGCGCGAGGTTCTCGTTGGGGTGACCCTTGCGATTGCTGTCGTTGTCGAGGTACCGCAGCATGGCGGCGTCGCGCACGATGCCGCGGAGCAGGGCGCCGTAGTCAACGGCGTGTTCGCGCAGCAACTCGTTCTGCCGGTGCAACGCGAAGCTGCTGCGCACCGTCCGCTGCCCGCTGGCGAAGTGCCCGTGCCAGAACAAGGTGAGCTTCTCCTCGAGCGGACGGCCGGTCGCGACCATCCGCTCCAGCCACCAGCGGCGCAGGTCGGCCATCTGGCGCTGGTCGGCGCGACGGCGCTGTTGTCCCAGCGCGCGTCGCTCCTGCTCGCTCAGGCGGCGTTGTTGCGCCGTCGGAGCTTCGGGCGCCGCGATCTCGATCGCCACCTCGCAGGGCGGCTGTGCGCGGTAGTCGACGAGCCAGTCGACGGCGCCTGGAGCGCCCATCGCGACCAGTCGCTCGACGTCCGACGGCGTGCCGCCGAACCCGGCGCGCGCGAGGAGGTGGCGTGCGGCCGTCGATCCCCACTCGGCGTCCGAGATCGGCGCGAGTGGATCGGTCGTCGTCGATTGCGCGACGACGGGGACGAAAGCGGCGAAACAGAGCGCGAGCGCGGCACGGATCATGGGTGGACCACCGTTGCGGGTACGGACACGGCGCCGGCGTCCTCGCGCTCGGCGCCCTGGTCACCGACGGGCGCGCGCGTCGTGAGCGGCGCGGAGGCGCGGAGCGACGTCCAGCGCGAGACGAGGAACCAGACCAGCGGCAGGACGCCGCCGAGGACGAACAGCGCGCCGCCGATCAGGCGCAGCCAGGTCAGCGTCTGGAAGGTCGCGCCCTGCACGAAGTCCTGCGAGCGCGCCGACCACAGGCCGTCGTCGAGGACGCGGATCAACTGTGCGATGCCGGCGGGGAAGAGATCGAGGACGACCGTCAACATCAGTCCGATGTTGAGCGACCAGAACGAGGTGCGCAGCAGAGCGGCGTTCCAGCGCTCGGGACGGATCAGGTAGCGCGCGCAGAACAGCATCCCGGCGATCGACAGGTTGCCGTAGACGCCCATCAATGCGGCGTGCCCGTGATTGACGGTCAGGTAGGTGCCGTGCTCGTAGTAGTTGACGATCGGCAGGTTGATCAGGAAGCCGAAGACGCCCGCGCCGAGGAAGTTCCAGAAGTTCACGGCGACCATGAACAGGAAGGCTTCGGCCAGTCCGAAGCCGGCGAGCCGTCGCGCGCCGGCGCCCGCACCTCCGTTCTCCATCGCCTGCTGCGGCAGTCGCTTGAACCGCCACGCCTCGACCGTGAGCAGGATCAAAGGGATGACCTGCATCGTCGAGAACACGCTGCCGACGGCCAGGGTGCCGGCGGGCTTCGCGTTCCAATAGAAGTTGTGGGAGATGCCGAGGAAGCCGGTGCCCCAGAACAGCAGCACGGCGAAGTACACCGTGAAGCGGGCGGCCTTCTTCGTGACGAGTCCCATCGCGACGAGGAACCACGCGACGATCACCGTCGTGAAGACCTCGAAGAAGCACTCGGCCCACATGTGGATGACCATCCATCGCCAGAAGTCGGCGATGACGAAGTTCGTCCGCGGACCCGCGACGAAGCTCGAGAGGAAGAGGACGCAGATCGCGAGCGTCGTGTAGAGCAGCCAGTGCGGCAGCGTGAACCAGCCGTCCTTGCCGCCGAGCGATGGCCGTACGCCGCGCAGGACGATCACGACCCACAAGACGAGCGACGCGAACAAGAGGCCCTGGAAGGCCCGGCCGAGTTCGACGAACTCCCAGCCCTGATTGCCGAGCAGGCGCCAATTCTCGCCGAGCAGTCCCATCGGCCCGAGGTAGCCGCCGGCGACGGTGCCCGCCGCCGTGACGACCAGCATCCAGAACAAGATCTCGACGAGCACCCGCTGTCGCGCCGGCTCGATGCCGGTGATCCGCGGCAGCACGTGGATCGAGGCACCGATCCAACACGCCGCGATCCACAGCACCGCGATCTGCACGTGCCAGCTCCGCGTCACCGGCAGCGGCGCGAGCGCCTGCAGGTCGAGGCCGAGCCATGACGTCAACCCGACGAAGTCGTGGATCGTCAGGACGCCCGCGAGCACCTGGAACAGGAAGAGCAGCGCGGCGACGGCGAAGAACTTGTAGGTCGCGCGCTGCGTGGGCGTCGGCTGGTCGCGATCGACGAGCTCCTGCGTCGCGACGGCTTCGTGTCCCGCCGCCTGCCACGACGCCGAGCGCCCCAAGCGCCCATAGAGCCAGAGCACGACTCCCAGGCCGAAGATCAAGGTCGCGCCGCCCAGCACGCTCCAAAGCAGGACCGACGTGCCGGGGACGTTGCCGGCCTGTGGGTCGTACGGCCAGTTGTGCGTGTAGCTCACCGAACTGCCCGGCCGCTCCGCCGAGCAGACCCAGGCACCCCAGAAGAAGAACGCTGCGAGTTGCCGCAGTTCGGTGGCGTCGGTGATGTACCTCGCCGGCCGGAACGCCTCGGGGCCGTCGCCGAGGAACATCTCGCGCACCCAGGCTGCGACGCGCTGGAACCCCTTCACCTCTCCCGTGCTCAGAGCGATCGTCGCGTCCGCCTCCCGATGACCGTTCTCCTTGAGCTCCCGCTTCACGCGCGCGGCGACGGCATCGGCGATCGCGGTGTCCTCGGTGCGTCCGGTCGCCCCCGCCTCCGCGAGGTAGTGCTCGCGCATCGCGACCGCGACCTCGTGCAGCGCGCCCGCGGTGAAGTCCGGACCGCGCGAGCCGCCGTCCCCGAACATCGTCCCGTACTGCATCAGCGCGTACTTCTGGAAGACCTGCTGGCCGAGCAGCACGTCGTCGGGCGTCGCGATCACCTCACCCGACGGCGACCGGAACGAAGCGAT
Source organism: Planctomycetota bacterium (assembly GCA_020848735.1). Taxonomy (GTDB): domain Bacteria; phylum Planctomycetota; class UBA1135; order UBA1135; family UBA2386; genus JACRLW01. The sequence goes on from JADLHO010000259.1 coordinate 9,816, forward strand.
CGGCGGAGCGCCGCGGTAGGTCTGCACTCCCATCCAAGTCACGCCCACGGCGCCGACGAGGATCACGACGAGGAGGGGGACCCAGAGAAGTCGTGCGTTCATGATGGGCATGCGCGTCGGCGTCTCGCCGGGCGGCGAACGTATAACACAAACGTGAACCAAGGAACCTAGACCACATGCACATCCATGTATCAAGTTGCGGCGCCGTCGCGGGAAGTGGGGCGTGAGCGTCGGCGATGCGCTGTCCCGGATCCGCGCCGCGAAGGGACTCACGCAGGCGGAGGTCGGCGAGCGGGCCTCCCTCGCGATCAGCTACGTGTCGCGGATCGAGAATGGCCGGGTCCAACCGACGGCGGCGATGCTGCAGCGCCTCGCGCGCGCACTCGAAGTCCCGGTCGCGGACCTCTTCGCTGCTCCGGACGAGAGCCTCGCCGCGCCGCACATCTGCCCGGTCTCCCACTCGGGCGAATGCGTCGGCCGGATGATCCGCGCCCGTTCCGGACGGCCCCCAACGCGCGGCAAGGCGCGCTACGGCGACGACGAGCTGCACCTGCTGCGCATGACCGACTACCTCGTCGTGCACGGTTCCGCGGAGGTGCGCGCCGCGCTGGCGACGGTGCTCGACGCGTTGATGGAGCGCACGACCAAGGCGCGCGGTCGCGGCGCGGCGAGCGCGCGGAAGCCGTGATGGGCCATCGGCGGGAGGCGCGTCGCGTCCGTCGTGCCGCGGAGGAACGTGGATGACTCCGAGGCCTTGGGCTTCCAGCCAAGGGAGTTCTCCACCAGCTTGCGCTGACCAAGGCGGATGAAACGGTGTGCGGCGTCGGTGCCGGCGCGAAGTTGCGCGATCGCGCCACCTGCGGTCGCGGCGAGCGTGCTCGTCGTCTCTCGGGATCGACCGCCGTGCGCTCGACCAACTCGGGTCGCTCGACTGAGATCCGGAGCTCCGACTGCTTGCAGTAGCCGAGTCCGGCAGTCGCCCCGAGATGCCCCGGCACGTTGGCGAGCACCGTCTTGAACAGCGTCTCGGCGGCCGAGGTCTTGCCGAGGGCGAGCTGCGCGTAGCCGAGTCCAGACATCATGTCGACGTCGCCCGGATAGAGCGCGAGGCCTTCTGGTAGATCTCGGCCGCCGCGGAGCTGTTGCCGCGCTTGTAGAGCACCCGGGCGTGCCGCGAGAGGCCGAGGTAGTTCTTCGGATCGCGCGCGAGGATCTCGCGACCGACTTTCTCGGCGTCGTCGAAGCTCTCGAGCGGGATCAAGGCCAGGTGTTGGCCGAGCAGCGGTTCGATCGCGGCGGGCTCGATCAGCGACGCAGCGAGGTAAGCCTCGGCGGCGTTGGTGTAATCGGCGCACTGCAACAGCAGGTACGCCTGCCGAAGGCGCGGGAAGTAGGCCTTCGGTTGCGCGTCGATCAGCGGCCGCAGCGCGCGCGCCGCGCCGGCGTAATCGCCCTCGGCCTGGAACTGATAGCTCAGGACCATCGCCTTCGACGGGTCTTCACGCACCGGCGGAGACTTCTCCTGCGGAGCGGCGAGCGGCAGGACCAACAGGGTCGCGAGCCACAAGGAGGTGGGGAAGGTCGTCATGCTCGGGCCTCGAAGGCAGCGTTGGCGATCGGCGACGCGGCCGTCGCGTGTGCGACACCGCGTCGGGTGGGGGAGATGGTCCGATGCGCGAGTGCATCGGTGAGTTCGATTCGCCGGAGGCCGTGGCGGTCGTCGATCTCGACGCGGCCGTGCCAACGCGTCCGCACGTAGCCGAGCAGACCATGGCCGGCCGTCGACTCGACGACGATCAGGTCGCCGGTGCGCTGCGCGCGCAGCACCGCGCGGGCGTCGAAGGGGTCGAACAGCACGCGCACGACGGCGCGCAGCGCGTGAGCCTGGCGCGGGAGCAACGCGGCGAGCGGCGGCGAATCGTTCCAGTGGAACTCCTCGGCATCGCCGTGCGGCAGGCGCGGCAGCGCGACGAGCAGCGCGCGCAGCGGTGCGTCGGCCGGTCCGGTGTGCGTCGTGAACACCATCTCGTGCGCATTGGCGACGAAGTAGAGCCGGTCCCCGCGGTCGAGGTCGGCGAGCCAGCGCTCGCCGAGCGGCGAGATCTCGCTTCGCACGCGCAGGTGCCCCGCAGTCGGCGCGACGTCGAACTCGAGCAGCGTGCCGGGTGCGACGGCGGCGAACAGGCCGGTGAACGGAGCGCACGGCAGTGCACGGATCCGTTCGCCCTCGAGCGGGACGCCGAATGCGCGGACTTGCGAAGCGCCGTCGTTCCTCCGCACCGCGTAATGCACGAAGCGCGCTTGGATCGCTGCCGCGCCCAGCGTGGCCGTGCGCTGCGCCTGGAAGTGGACGTGCGGGCGCGGGCTGCGACCCGACGCGCCGCAGGTGCCGAGGACTTCGCCGAGCATCACGGGTTGGCCGGGTCGCACGCGCACCGATCCGCAGCGCAGGTGCGCGACGACGCTGAACAGGTCATGGCCGTGCTGGAGCACCACCGCGTTGCCCCACGGTCGTGCCGCGTCGACGGCGCCCGGTTGGCCGTCCGGAGTTCCGTCGTGGACCGCGGCGACCGTGCCCGCCGCGGCCGCGAGCACCGGTGCGTCGAAGCCGAAGTAGAGGTCGTTCCGTTCGCCGTGGCCGCCGAACGGGAAGCCGCGCTCGTCGACGACCTCGAAGTCCCACGCGTGTTCCCAGGCACCGCGGTGCGTGTGCTCGCCCGAGACCCCCTGGCTCACGATCCACTCGCCCCGCGCGACACGACCGAGCGGCAGCGCGAATTCGGGGACGCCCGGGGCGCCGAAGCGGCGGGCGAGGTTCGCGACGAACTCGAGGTTGGCCTCGGGCGTGGCGCCGGGCAGCGCGGTCGGGAACGGCGCGCGTGCGACCACGCGCAATTGCAGGGCGCGGGTGATGACGAGCGTGACGAGCGCGAACGGCGCGCTCAGCACCGGGACACCGAACCGGAACGCGATCGCGCCGCCGCCGATCGCGGCGAGTGCCGCGAGCGCGGAACCGAGCGCTGCGACCACCAGTGCTGCGCGACCCGGCACGACGAGTTCCGCGCCGAGTGCCAAGCCGGTCAGGGCACCGTTGTAGACCAGCGTCGAAGCGAGCTGCGAGCCGCCGCGCGTAATAAAAGCAAGCTGCGTCCCGTAGCACCCGGTACCCACCGCGGCATCTCCCGCCGGGTCCGCCCCCCGTCAACCCCGCCAGCGCCGGCCTTCCTTCGCGCTTCCACGGAGCGTTCGTTCCCCGAAACCCGCCCACCGGGCGCACCGCTCCCCCGCCGCGACCTCTCCGGTCACCGCGCGCCTGCCGTCATCGCCCGCGCCCTACTCCCACTCCAGCTCCCGCTGGGCCGGCGGTGACCTCGCCGACGCCAGTACCGGAACCTCCGCCGGATCGTCGCGCCGACGAGCGCGTCGCCCTCGATCCGCAACTCGATGATCCGCGGCGCGGTCGCAGGGCGGCGGATCTCGCAGTCGAACCCGCCGACGGCGTCCAGAGCGAAGCGGACGTCGCCCTGCCAACCCCATCGCTGGCCATCTGCTCGTCGATGGGAGATCGCGAAGGGATGACGCCCTTCGGCGTGGCGTAGCACGAACGCCGCGAGCAGCGGATCGGCGGCAGCGCGCCGCGGAGTCGCCGAACTCGCTTCGCGCTGCTCGAGGGTCACTCGCAACGACGAGACGCTGGCGCCGAGTTCGTCCAACTCGCGCCGGTTCTGTTCGCACGCCTCGACGGACTTCCCCGGCTGCTCGAGCTCCGTGAGCCGTTGAGCGGCGGTGGCGAGAAGCGATGCGAGATCGGATTGGCTCGCGAGTGGTCCTCGGAGAGCCTCGATCCCGGAACGGATCTTCGCGGCGGCACCGGCGAGTTCCTCTCGTTGCACGGTGAGCGTCGAATACGCCTCGTAGGTGCCCTCCGCGATGGTGCGCTCCAGTCGTTCCAGCTCGTCGCGCACGGCGTCGCGGTTCGCGGCGTCGATCGACGCTGCGAGGATCGCGGCGAGGCGGTGTCCTGCTGCAAGCGCGGCGGCGACGTCGTCGGGAACGGGTCGTGACGGTTTGCCCCAGAACGCTTCGATCTCGGCGCACTCACGTTGAAGTTGGCCAGCGTTCGCTCGCAGCACGCCGGCCTCGATTCCACGATCGGGTTCGCCCTCGCCGTCGCGTCCGCCGCCCAGGGCGAACCAGCTTGCGATCCCGACCAACGCGAGCAGCGCGAGCGCGAGCAGCAGCGGCAAGCGCCGCGCGCGCGGCGGCGGGATCGGCACCGGACCCGGAGCCTGCCCCAGCAGCGCCTTCACCGTGCTAGTGAGCCTGGCGAGGTGCGCCTCGATCGGCGGCGTGATCGCGTCGAGCCAGTGCTTGCCGGCGAAGAGGTAGCGCGACGAGGCGTCCATCGGCACGTCGGCGATTCGCAGCGGGAGGGCGTGCTTGCCGAGGCTGACCGCGATCTCGACTTCGCGCTTGGTGTGTTGCGAGGCGTCGAAGTGCTCGGACCACACGGCGACGAGCACGCTGGTGCTTTCGATCGCCGCGGTGAGCTGCCCGGGATAGTCGGCGCCGGCGAGAACGTCGCGTGGCGCGATCTACACGCGCACGCCCTCGCGCTCGAGCACCGCGCAGGCCATGTCCGCGACGGTCTTGTCGGGCGTCGCGTAGCTCAGGAAGACGTCGTGCGCCATGCCGCGGGAGGGCGCGCAGCATAGGCGCAGACTCTCGCGCGCGTCAGAAGTGGATGCGCACCGGATCCGCGGCGTCGATGCAGGTGAGCGTCGGATCGGTGCGGATCCAGTAGGCGTCGATGTCGAGGCCCGGGATCGCAGAGGACTGCACGAAGGGCAGCGCGAGCTGGAAGGTGTTGCGCGCGAGCGGCAGCGGGAAACCGAAGGTCGCGAGCACCGAGCCCGTGCCGCCGAGGTTCAAGAGCAGGATGCCGACGTCGCTCGGACCGCAGCCGCAGGGCGTGCAGCCGTGCAGGTCGAAGGTGAAGCCGAGCGCGCCGCGCGACACCGCGGACGTCATCGTCCCGGTGGTCGGGAAGAACCAGGGCATCGACGACCCGACCGGCGTGCCGGGTCCGTAGTTCGGGTGCGACGGCGGCGCGGTGATCTCCGGATCGAGCGCGCTGATCGCGTCGACGTCGTCGGCTCCGCCGCCGCGAAGTCCGAGGCGGGTCGACAGCGGGACGTCGCCCGCCGGCGTGCGAACGCGGAACACGAAGGGTCCGAGCGGCGGCGAGATGCCGAAGATCATCACCGGGTCGGGCGAAGCACTGCGCGTCGAGTAGAGCATCCAGCGCGAGGGTTGCGGGAGGAACGCCGGGGCGATCGCGAGCGCGTCGAGATCGTCGTTCGCCGACAAGCCGAGCCGGTCGTACGTCACGAAGGGACGGATCGGAGTCCACGCCGCGCCGGTCCAGGTCGTCCACAGCACGGTCGCTCCGCTCGGAGTCGTGCCTGCCCACCACGACGACGGGCACGCGGCGAGCGTCGCGTTGCTGACCGAGAAGTAGCAGGCCTGCTGTTCGATCGTCAGGTAGGGCAGCAGCCACGCCGGCCCGCAGTACAGCGGGATGTAGAGGTCGTGCGCGTCCATGTCGCCGAGCGCGCTGCACCAGATGCGGATCTCGGGGCTGTCCTGCGCGAGGTCGACGTGGTCGCGGTAGGCCGGCGCGGCCTGGGTCCAGAAGGAGAACAGGTCGGCGGCTGCGCCCTCGAACGCCAGCGCTTCGCTGCGGACGGGACCGAAGGCGCCGACGGTGCCGCGGGTCACCGAGAACGAGATCAGCGCGATGCGCGGCGGCGGCGGCGGGATCAGCACGCCGGTCGAGGTCGCTTCGATGAGATCGAGGCCGATCGAGATCGCGTCGACGTCGATCGCTGCCGCGACGCTCGCGCCGACGATGCTCGCGATGCGGTAGTCCGGGATCGGTCCGCCGCCCGCCGGCGGCGTGATCGGCAGCGTGCGGCGGATGCCGCTCTCCTTGATCCAGTTCTGCGCGCGGCTCAGGCCGCAGGTCGCGCCGTCGACGCCGAGCGCGTGCGGCACGCCGACCAGCGGCCCCGACGACTTCGAATCGAGTTCCTGGGTCTGCGCGCCGAGGGCGGCGCAGAGCAGCGTCGCCGCGAGGAGGCGGATGGTGGCAGTCATGGTTCCACGTCGCGAAGGACTGGGTGAAAGGCTCGGCGAAGGACGGCCGCTTCAGCGCCCATCGTTCCCCGTTTTTCCAGCGGGCTCGCCCGCGACGGCGTGCTCGAGCAGTTCGAGGAAGTCGGGGCGGCCCGGCGCACGCACCACGGCCTGGCGCAGGAAGACGACCCGCAGCGCCTCGACCACCACTGCCGGCAGCGGCCGACCCGGATCGAGGAGCACGGCGAGGTTGGCGAGCTGCACCGGGTTGTCGACCTGGTCGCCCAGTTCCTCGAGGAACAGCCCGAGGGCGTGCACCCGATCGTCGTCGACGAGCGCTCGGGCGTATGCGGCGGAAGCACCGACCCGAGCGGCGGAGGCCCCGGCCTCGCGCGCCGTCGCGAACGCCTCCAGCGCGGCCTGCGCGTGCGCCCGCGCGCTCGTGGGATCGCTGCTCCGCAGCGCCGCATGCGCCCACTGGACGGCGATCTGTCCGAGCAGGTAGGGCTTCACCCAACCGGGCACCGTGTCGCTGGTGATCGCCTCGGCGGAGCGGATCGCATCGTCGTGGCGGTCGAGCGCGCACAGGACGCGCGCGAGCGTGTGCCGCGCCTCCCAGCGATCGGGGCGCGCGGCGATCGCGTCGCGCACGACCGCGAGCGACTCCTCGAAGCGGCCGGCGCCGTAGAGCGCGAGGCCGAGGTTCTGGAGCGGCCCGTAGCGGCCGGGTTGCAAGCGGACCGACTCGCGCAGCGGCACGACCGCGTCGGCGTAGCGGCCGAGTCCGAGCAGCGCCGTGCCGATCGCGTGCTGCGTGCGCGCCGACGCCCCGTGGCGCTGCGCGTGCGCGAGCGATTCGTCGAGCACCTGTTGGAAGAGACGTTGCCGCCGGCGCGGCTGGTCGAGCGAGGCACTGGCGACGGCGGTCAGCGCGATCGCGCGCAGTTCGGCCGCCGCAGGAATCGTCGTGGCCGCTCGATCGAGCTCGGCGGCGACCGCCTCGAACGCGGCGACGTCGCGCAGGCGCAGCGCGTGATGCCCGGCGAGGAAGCGGTCGACGTCGGTGCTGAGCTCGGGGAGTTGCGCCAGGTCGACGGCGAGGACGCCGCGCAGGTCGGGCCTCGCGATGCGGTAGCGCTCGGCGAGCGCTCGTGCATAGGGGCTCGGTGTACCGCGCGCGATCGCTTCGACGTCGTCCGCAGCGGGTCCATGCTCGCCGAGGTCGAGCCGCAGCGAGGCGCGTAGCATGCGCGCGTCGAGGTGCTCGCCGAGCTCGAGGATCGAATCGAGCAGCCGCAGCGACGCCGCGACGGACTCCGGCGAGTCGACCGGCCGAGCCGCCGGATCGCCCTCGACCGCGAGGAGTGCGGGGATCGTCGCGATCCGCTCGCGGTGCAGCTTCGCCCGCGCGAGCTCGCGCGCTTCGGCGTCGCGTGCGGCGACGGCGAACGACGCCACGCCGAGCGCGACCAGCAGCAGGGCCGCGAGTGCGGCGAGCGCCGGCGCGGGGCGTTGGCGCACGCGACGCCAGCGCCGCGCGAGCGACGACAACGGCCGCGCCGCGACCGGCCGTCCGTCGAGGAACGCTCGCAGGTCGGCGGCGAAGTCGGCGCCGGTCGCGTAGCGGCGCGCCGGCGTCGAATCCATCGCGCGGTCGACGATCGCTTCGAGGTCACGCGGCACCGACGGATTCGCGGCGCGTAGCGCGATCGGCAGGCTCGACTGGAGCTGCGCGAGCACGGCGTGCGCGTCGCCTTCGAAGGGTGGGCGGCCGGCGAGCAGATGCCACAGCGTGGCGCCGAGCGAGTAGACGTCCTGCCGCGCATCCGGCGCGACACGCCCGCGCGCGCGCTCGGGCGGCAGGTAGTGCGGCGTCCCGATCGTCGCGTGAGTCGCGGTGAGCCCCGAGTCCTCGGCGCGCACGGCGATGCCGAAGTCGACAAGTGCTGCACGGCCGTCGCGGCGGATCAGCACGTTCGACGGCTTCACGTCGCGGTGGCAGATCCCGCGGGCGTGCGCGGCGGCGAGCGCGTCGGCGACCTCGGCGCAGCGCCGCACCTGCGTCGCGACGTCGTCCTCGCCGATCGACCGCGACAGCGGCACGCCGTCGACGAGCTCCATCGCGATCCACGCGATGCCGCCCTCGGTGCGGCCGCGGTCGAAGATCGCGACGACGTGCGGGTGCGAGAGCGTCGCGAGCAGTTCGGCTTCGCGCAGGAAGCGCGCCTGGGCGTCGTCCGACGCGAACACACCCGGATGCAGCAGCTTGATCGCGACGTCGCGGCGCAACACGCGATCGCGAGCGCGATGCACCGCGCCCATCGCGCCGGCGCCGATGCGTTCGCCGAGTTGGTAGCGCCCGCCGAGGACGGTGCCCGCGAGCGGGTCGCTCGCGAGCGACGCCATCGCGTCGAGCGAACGCGCGATCGCGAGAGCCTCCCGCACCGCGGGGACGAGGTCGGCGCGCGTTCCGCACAAGGCACCGAGGTCGAGGTCGGCGTCGGTCGCCTCGTGTTCGAGCGCGCGCTCGACGATCGTCGCGATGAGCTCGTCGTCGCCGGAGGTGCTGCGCGGATCGTCCATCGGTGGCAATGCCGCTACGCCGGCGGCGCGGTGAATCCGGCTTCGGTGGCGCCCGGCGGCCGCAGACCAGCGACACGCAGCTTCACGGCGAGGCGCGCGTGCGCGCGGCCGAAGGCCTTGCGCGCGGAGTTGCCCGATGCGAACTCGAGCCGCGCGGCGATCGCGTCGAACTCGAGCTCCTGCACGAGGCGCAGGTCGATGAGCTGGCGGTCGATCGGCGTCATGGTGTCGAGCGCGGCGCGGAACACTTCGAGCTGCTCGCTCAGCGATGCCTGCAGGAAGGGCGTCTGCTCGTTGTGGGGTCCCACTTCGCCGAGCTCGACGTCGTCCTCGAGATCGGCGCGGCGGTGGTCCTTGCGACGCGCGGCCTCGTGATGGCGCACGGCGTCGATCAGGCGGTGGGAGACGGCCGTCGCGAGGTAGCGCGCGAGCGCGGGCTCGTCGCCCTCGAACGCGGGCAGTCCGCGCAGCACCTGGATCATCACGTCCTGCACGAAGTCGCTCGTGCTGAACAAGGGCAGGATCCAGCGGTGGTGGCGCCGGAAGCTGCGTTGCAACTCCTCGTGCACGAGGCGCGTGACCTGCGGATGGACGCGCTCGATCAGCGCGTTCAGCGCCGTTGCATCTCCGCCGATGGCGCGGGCGATCGTCGAGTCCTCGCTCATGACGAGGCGGGCGGGTGCTCTGGGAGGCACGCGCGAGCGGGGTGGAATCATCGGGGGGGTCGAGCGGGGCGGCAACCCGCGGGGAATCGCGGACGCGATGTCCCTTCCGGACCGGGGACTGCGCCGTGTCCAGGGTCGCCATGGTTCGCGACAGCCACGAAACCCCGATCCCAACGAGCCACTCGATGCATTTCGTCTCGCGCCTCTGCTCCCTCGCCGTCCTGTCCGGTCTCAGCTTCGCGCCGCTCGCAGCCCAGGAGGTCAGCGGCTTGGTCGTCTGCGACCCGATCACCGTCACCTTCAACTACCGCTTCGACCTGCGCGGCCGCGCCGGCGAGATCGGCGTGCTGCTTGTCAGCCCGATGCTCTCGCCCGCGGGCAGCCTGAACGTGCCGGGCATCGGCACCTTGTTCCTCCACCCCGACGTGATCCTCCAGGCCGCGGCGATGCCGCTGAACGCGCAGGGCCAGGCGAGCATCACGATGACCCCGCCGATGAACGAGCTCGGTCTCGTCGCCCAGGTGGCCTTCCTAGTGGTCTGACGCAAAGTTTCTAGACATTCTCGCCCGGTGCGTGCGGCGCCAGCGTATTGAGAGCCAAGGCCACCATGCGCATCGCACCGACCATCACGTTAAGCGACGACAACGAGAAGAAG
>JADLHO010000260.1 GCA_020848735.1 Planctomycetota bacterium
CCTCCAGACCATCTTCGCGATGGCGCTGCGCAAGGAGCCGGAGCGTCGCTACGACACCGCGCAGGCGCTCGCCGACGACCTGCGCCGTTATCTCGCGCACGAGCCGATCCGCGCGCGGCCGGCGACGGCCAGCTACGTCGTGCGGCGCTTCGCGCGCCGTCACCGTGCGCTCGTCGCGGGCGTGAGCATCGCCGTGCTCGCGATGGTCGCCGGCACGACGGCCTCGCTGCTCTGGGCGACGCGTGCCGAAGCGGCCGAGCGGGCCGCGCAGGAGGAGGCGCGCGTCGCCAACCGGGTCGTCGCCTTCGTGCAGGGCCTCTTCAGCGCGGCGGCCCCGAGCCGCGCGCGCGGCAAGGAACTCTCGGCGCGCGAGGTGGTGGAGGCGGGTCGCGCCGGCCTCCTCCTGGAGTTGGCGGACGAGCCGCTCCTCCGTGCCCGTCTCGCGATGTTCCTCGGCAGGTCGCTCATCGAACTCGGCGGCCACGACGCGGCGGAGCCCCTGCTCGCCGACGCGGTCGAGGTGTACCGCCGCGCGCCGGTCGGCGAGGAGCGGCGTCTCCTCGAAGCGATCTACCTGCACGGACGATCCCTGCATCTGCTCGGACGTCTCGACGAAGGCCGGCGCTGCTTCGAGACGGCCATCGCGATGCACACGCGAGCCGGTGCGCCCCGCTCGCCGGACATCGCGATGGCGCGCGCCTACCTCGCGGTCATCGCCGACGAACAGGGCGAACTCGCGACGGCGCGCGCCGAGTTCGCGATCGCGGCCGAGGAGATGCGGGTACGCAGCGATCCGAGCGGTGAGGCCCAGGTGCTGATGTTGCTCGCGAGGTCCCACGAGCGGCAGCGTGAGTTCGACGAGGCCGAGCGTTGCTTCCTGCGCGTCGCCGAGCTCGTCTCCGAGACGACGGACCCGCTGCTGGCCGGCATCGTCGCGACGAACCTCGGCAATCTCCGCGCGGCGCAGCAGCGCTTCGATCTCGCCGAGGCCGACTTCCGTCGCGCGCTCGAGCTGGGCGAACGCGACCTGGGCAAGGAGCATCCCGCACTGATCCGGCGCCTCTGCAACCTCGCGGGGGTCTTCGGCGCCACGGGCCGCATCGCCGAGGCGGAGCCACTGCTCGAACGCGCGGTGGCGATCTCGACGGGAGTCGATTCCCGCCACGACGACGGCGTCTCCACGGTGCTCGGCAACCTCGCGAACGTGCGCACCGCGCAGACGCGCTACCGCGAGGCGCTCGAGCTCTTCGAGCGTGCCGCGGCGATCCACGAGCGGCGCACGGGTCCGGGCGGTCGCGCCCTGAGCGCTGTGCTCGAGAAGATGGCGGTCCTGCACGAGTACCTCGGCGAGCCGGAGCGTGCCGTCGAACTGCGGCGACGCATCGCCGCCATGGGCGGGCGGGGCAACTGAGCCCGGCGTCGTCTCTGCCCGACGGGAGAGAGGGCCCGGTGGCGCGGCCGCATCGCGTAGGATCCGGCGCCGCTTCGAACCGTGTCCGACACCCCACTCCGGATCACCGCCTGTCTGCAGCGCATGCGCGAGGGCGATGCCAGCGCCGCGCACGAGATGCTGCCGCTCGTCTACGACGAACTCCGTCGCATCGCCGGGCAGATCCTGCGTCCCGGCCAGGGTCCGTCGACGTTGCAACCGACCGCGCTCGTGCACGAGGCCTGGCTGAAGCTGAGCAAGGCGGCCGAGGGCGGTGCACAGCTCAACGACCGCTGCCACTTCCTCGCGGTGGCGGCGCGCGCGATGCGGCAGGTGCTCGTCAATCACGCACGCGATCGCAAGGCCCAGAAGCGCGGCGGCGGTGCCGCGCGCGTGCCGCTCGACGATTACCTCGGTGTGCTCGAGGCGAAGACCGGCAGCGTCGTGGAGCTCGACGATCTCCTCATGCGCTTCGCGGCGGACTTCCCGCGCCCCGCGCAGGTCGTCGAGCTGCGGGTCTTCGGCGGCCTGACCCTCGATGAAGCCGCTGCCGCCCTCGGCATCGCCGCGAGCACGGTCAGCGAAGACTGGCGCTTCGCGCGGGCCTGGCTCATGCGGGCCCTCCCGGGCGCCGCGTCGATGTGAGCGTCAGAAGCGCGGTGCGGCGCGCGCGACCTCGGCGCGCGACGTGATGCCGTGCGCGGCGAAGGCGGCGATCATCGCGTCGGCGATCTTGCGCGCGTCCGGATCGGAACCGGCGAAGGCCAGCAGGGCCGGACCGTGGCCCGAGATCGTCACGCCGGCGGCGCCGGCGTCGCGACCGACGCGCGCGGCTTCGGGCATGCCCGGCGCGAGGCGCATCCGGAACGGCACGTGCGTCTCGTCGAAGAGGCACTCGCGCAGGAGATCGTGATCGCCGTGCGCGAGCGCTTCGACCAGGCCGATGATGCGGCCCGCGTTGTGCTGGGCGACGGAGCTCGGCACGGTCGCCGGAACGACGCGATGCACGTCGGCGGTGCCGAGCGCGACATCGGGCGCGACCACGACGAAGCGCCACACCGGCGAGATCGGCAGGTTGAGGGTGCGCCACACGTCCTCGTGGGGATGGCGGTGGCAGGGCACCGCCGCCGTCAGCCCACCGCGCAGCGCGGCGCCGCCGTGCGCGGGATCGCCGCCGATCGCGACGAGGAGCGTGAGGCGTTCGTCGAGCGACGGCGCGTCCTTGGCGAAGCGGCACGCGAGCTGGATGCCCGCAGCGAGCTCGGCGGTGTTCGTCCCGAGGCCGCAGCCCCGCGGCACGTCGCCGCGCACCTCGACGACCATTCCCGCGGGCACCTTGATCCCGAAGCCCTCGCTCGCCGCGCGGATGCCGCGCGCGATCGGGTCGTGGCGGAGGTCGCGGGGCGCTTCGAGCGCCGCGTCGAGCCGACGCACCTCGAGCATGTCCTCACCCTGGCCGACCGCGAACTCGAGCCAGAGCTCGAGGGCGATCCCCAGCACTCCGAAGCCCGGGCCGAGGTTGGCCGTCGTGGCGGGGATGCGGAAGGCGAAGGGGGTGACGGTGCTGGCCACGCGTGTCGGCTCCTATCGGAGTCGCCGGCCTCCGTCATGTAGGGCGGCGCGGCGGCCCGCGGGTCGCCGTGGGGTGACCGGGCTCAGAAGAGCTTCACGACCGGTCCGCCCGCCTGCAGCGTGCCGGTGAGCGCGGCCTCGTTGCTGAGGCTGTAGACGTAGCGGTTCGCGCAGATCAGCGCGCCGATGTGGAAGACGCGGCCCGCGGTCGTCACGAGGCCGAGGGCGTTGCCGGCATTGGGGTCGCCGTGGATCCACTGCATGCCGAAGCCGAGGCCGGCGAGGCCGGCGTTGCCCGGGATCGTGAGCTGCACCGACGCCGCGCCGGCGCCGTCGGTCGCGGTCGGCAGCACGGCGTCGAGCGAGTTCAGCAACGTGCAGCCCGGCATGCCGAAGATCGTCAGGTCCGCCGGCAGGGGCAGGCCGCTCGCGTTGGTCTGGTCGAAGCCGAACGTCGCGAACGCCGGCTGCAGCGTCGCGGCCGACGCCAGCGAGAAGGTCAGGGTCGAACCCGGCATGTAGGCAGGGGCCGTGCTCGACGAGCTGATCGTCGCGGTGGAGCAGGACCTGCCCCAGGTCACGGCTTCACCGGCGGTCGTCCGCTCGAAGCAGCGGTCCATGCGCCAGGCGTTGACGTTGGTCCCCGGGCCGTAGGACTTGCACTGGATCAGCAGGTTCGGCCCGCCGAGACCGAAG
>JADLHO010000261.1 GCA_020848735.1 Planctomycetota bacterium
CGCTCGAGGAGCTCGCGCGGTACAAGTTCGAGATCAGCGGCGGTTCGGCCGGCGATTGGCTCGCCTTCCGCATGATGACTCCGATCTGGTGGGACGCCGTGCAGGCCTGAGAGGCAACGATGTTCGATGCCCAACTGCTCCTCACGAAGACCGATGGCTCCGCCGTCAGCTTCCTCTCGCCCTGGACTTCGCGGGGAGCTGACTACCTGCTGGCGACGCTGGATCTCGTCCAAACGAACATGGGCACGGGCCTCGGCGTCCTCGAAGTGCGCGTCTTCCACAAGGACCCAGACGACACGGGCGACGGGACCCAGGTCGGCTCGACGACGATCAGTCGCGCCACCGCCGGCCGCACCACCGCCGAGTTCGGACCGCTCAAGGAGCTCGTGCGCTACAAGTTCACGATCTCTGCCGGCGGCATGGAGATCACCGGCTGGGCGCTCTTCCGAATGCTCAGCCCCGTCTGGTTCGATGCGGTGAAAGCCTGACGGTCCAGCGCGCATTCGTTCCTCCCATGACCCCCTTCCCCCCGATGCTCGCGTTGCTCCGCCGCAGCGGCGAGCTGCGCGAATCATCGCGCGCTCACGACCTCGACGACCCCTGCCGGGCCGTCCTCGCCCCGGTTACAGCCGTTGGCTCGCAGCGGGGTGGCAATGGATAGCTTCCCGAGCTCCGAGTGGTTCCCCCGGCAGCCGCAACCAGCGGACGACTCTGGTCCATCGGAACGCGCCGCCGACCCCCTTGCTGAGTTCGTAGCGAGGCTCGTTCACCGCGGACAGCTCACGTTCGAGACCCTCGCTGCCGGGTTCGTCCACATCCGGATTCTGCCCGGCAGCAGGATCGAACCGGAACAGCCCGGTGAAGGCAGGGAGGGCCCGCGATGAGTTCGCACCAGTGGCTCGGCAAGCTCCACACGGCGTGCAAGTGCACGTCGGGCCACCAGTGGATCAACGCGAATCACTCGTGTGGATGTGCGGGGGGCGGCACGCAGAGCACCGCGAGCGGCGGCTGCGGAAAGAACCGGTCTGTCGGCGCCACGGCCTCGACCGCGTCGATGCTCCGTGCCCTCTCGCCCGACGGTCGCGCAAGCCCCCATCGCGCGAAGGTCAGCGCGACGACGTCAGCCAGCCTCCAGACCCGGCCTCGCCACGTCGGACTTGCTGGTTCGCCTCTCGGCGCAGGACCTTCCCCAAGGCTCCGAGGCCTCGGCCTCGGCGGCGCCTCGCAGTCCGGGGGGCTCTCACCAGGCGATCGCTGCTGCTGTGAGTACCCCACGAGCCTCCCGGGGCCAGTGACACCTGTCGGCCCCGACACTCCCAGCGGCACGACCGCCAAGGTCTCACCGGCAGCACCGCGGAATGGTCTCGGCGCCGTGCCGCGCGCCGTGGGCGCGAGCGCTCAATTGCGTGGCCCTGCCAATCGCAGCAAGCGCGCGGTTGCGCCGCCGCTCTCTCAAACGGGCGCGCTCTTGGCGCGCCTTGGAATCCTGGGTGGAGCCCCCGGCGGAAGCGAGCTCTTGCGCACCCACGCCGGCGGCGATGGCGCTACTCCTCCGTGCCCAACCCAGACCGCAGTGGCACGGCGGTCGAGTCCGTGTCGTTGCGAAGGCGTCGTGACAGGGACTGGGGGCTGCGATTGTCGGCAGCCGAGTCCGAGCGCGGAGGGGTGCTGTTGCTGTCTGCGCGGCGCATCGATAGAGTTCGAGCGAAAGTCGCTGACCCACTTCGCGTTCTTTTCCTTGGTTGGAGCTCGCCTCACGGTGCGCTTTCACTACGAGATGCTCGGAAACGGGCCAGTCGTGCCCTGTGACAACGAGTGGTGGGAGTACGCGAGAAACGTCCTTCGAGCACCGGCCGGCTACGAACACTGGGTTAGCACTGCTTGGAACGCGGCTCACGCGGCTCCTGCCATGGCGGCCATGATCAAGTCTGGAGGCCCGGACATCCAGAGGAGGAAGTGTGCAAGCGCCGATCACTGGCACACTAGGGGCGGTACGCAGCTCATTGTCGACCGGCCCCAGCTGAACGCGAACCCGTTCGCGCTGGTCGTCGGCGCCCTTCTCTTCTTTCACGCTCGCTCGAGTTGCCGAGGGTGCCCATCGTGCTGTGTCCTTGTGAAGCTGACCTCCGTCTACGGTGCATTCTGGCAGACCATCCGTATTGGGTGCAACGATGCGTGCGACGGGTTTCTTGACGAGCAGGTTCACAAGAGGGTCGGTGGAACCTGGCAGTTCGACTACCCCAACGCCGTTGCCATTGGTAAGGGCATTGAGGTACCTGCCGAGGGCGGCGACTATGGGAGCGAGTAAGAAACGAACGGGCGCGAGCGTTGGGCTCCGCGCTCTGGTGCTATCGCTCTGGCTGTTCGTCGGCATAGCAGCCGGCCAGTTCTTTGGGCTCGTTGGGCTCATGTTCTTAGACGGACTTGGGATACGAGCGTCTATGGAAATGGAGGGGGCAGTACTGATTGTTACTGGAATCGCTGGCGCCATGGTTGTGTTGCTGGTGCGATGGCGCCGCCTCGGGCGCAGGTAGGCACCCGGCGCCCCCCCTCGGGAGACACGCTCTGCAATCGACACGATCGCGCGGAAGCCGACGACAACCGCAAGGTGGCGAGGCCGCCGGTCGGCCCAGTCCGCTTCGAGGGCGTGCCTGGCGAGTTCAGCCAGCGAGATCTCGCTCCACTCGCGACCTCCGAGAACAGGTCCAGGGCGCAAAGCCCGACGACGCGGAGGCTCTCGCGGTGCTCCATGCTCCGAGCGCAGTCCACGCCATCTCGACCCGCGTCACGTCATCGCCGGCCCAGCAGTCCCTGCGACCTTCAATGGCGACTATACCACCAATGATCCGTGAGCTTGACCAGCCTATGCTTGGCATGGGACCCTTCACGCTGGCGCTCTCGGATGTTCGCGGCCCACCGCAGCATCGAGCTGTGTCCCGCTGCATCTTCCACCCAAATGAGGCTGACGAGCGTGGTGTTCGGGATGTTCCATCCCGTGTACACATAGAACTCGACCGCCGACTCGAGTCCCGCGATTCGCCCAGATATCGCCTCAGCATGCTCGATGCCGAGATGCGCGCACTTCTCGGCGATGATCGCTTGGCGGTGCGGCGCATCCATCGCGCGGCATAGTTCGACAAGCTCGAGCAACTGTGGTTCGGTCGCGCGGATGAACTCGAGCGCGCGCTCGGGAGTCGGCTCGAGCCAGAAGCCACGCTGCATCCCCGCCAAGACAATGCACGCAATGCCTCCGAGCAAGACCCCCCCCAAGAGCAGCCGACGAATCGGGAGCGCTCCCCCGACCGCATCCCTACGCGCACTTGGGCGCATTGGTACACCGCTTCTCGTCTGGGGCCTGCAGCCGCTTGTCCTTGACCGCCTTGCGCACGAGCGCGCATAGATTTCCGTGCATGACCCTCCCACCCAGTGCGATTCCGATCTCGACCGCATTGCGGTCGTGTTGAGGCCAGTCGAGGCCCGCGACGATCCAGGCTCCAAACCTGGTTCCCGGCGCGGTGAAGCCGCATACATGCGGGACGTACCCCCCCATGATGTTGCCGGGCACGCTATGCTCAAGACAATGCCCACAGAGAAAGAGGGTCCTTGGGCAGTTCTTGTCACACCGCCACTCCGATCGCTTCCGTGTGTCTCTTTTCCAGTTGAGTCGTTGCTCGAGGTCCCAGATCCAGCCCACCGTGTTCGGAAGGTGCAGACCCTTGTGGCAATCGGCGTATGCCATTTGGAGTTCTTCCACGAGTGCGTCCGTGACGTCTCCGCCGCAGAGGTACGCTGCGCTCGGATCCCCTGGATGCAGTTCCGGTTCGGGGCACGGCCCGGGATCGCATTCGGCCCAGAGCGAATCGCGCGGATCATGCCCCCGCTGGCGCATGCAGGCTTCCCAGGTGCCTAGATCGCTCTCGCAACGCTCGAGCCAGAACCCCTCATGCTCCCCGCTCGCCGCCGTTCGGGCACGCTCGCCGCTGTCGCGGGCGAATGCCGCATGGCTCGCGCAAGGACACCCGCCGAGGCCGTTGCCGGGAAAGAACCAGTCCTCGAACGCTCGGTCCACCCGCGACCTTGTTCTCGAAGCGCCATCCCAGTCCCACGGCCCACTCGCCTGGCCGACCGATGGCAATACGTCGCCCAATCCCCAGTCGAGGGAGGGTCCACTCGAGGACTGCTCCATCGCCAGCCATGGGAACGACATCCCCACGCGGTCGCCGTCGAACTGCGGTGCTGCCGAAGGAGAGCGCGATGGGCAGCCCGAAACCCCTTCAGCACGCGAGCGGGGTCGACGGTGAACCGGTGGGACATGATCCGCGGCTGATCGTCCCCGATCGCCATGACGAAAGCCGTCCTCTGTGGCGCCGGTGCGCACGCCAACGGCCACCCCAGCACACGAGCACCCCGCCGCTCCTCCACACCCACAGCCGCCCTGCCTGCTGCGGCGACGCGAGTCACCCGGGGCGAGGAAGTCGAATCCGTCGCTCATGAGTTCACCGGATGGGGTTGGAGGACCGGCGCGGACCTGGTCTCGAGGGAAGATCGCATCTGGGCGCCTCCTTCAACGCGCGCCGTTCCGTTGCCACGAGGGCGACAGATCCCGGAAGTTGACCCATTCGGTCGTCGTGGCGACCCCCGGTGTCGCAAAGCGATATCGGTAGAGCTCCTTGCACCCACTCAGCGCCACCGGCGAACTGCCCCCATTCAAGCTGTACTTCACTCCCGTACTCGTCTCCGATTGGTCTGTCATCAGCGCTGTCGCCGCTGCATCCGTGTCCGTCACGTTCTTGGTTTCGACGCTCCACTTCAGGGTCAGCTCGGCGGTCAGGTTGTTGATCTGCACTCCGAACACCGCTGCGTCTGCGGGGGCGTGCAACCAGGGTCCGTAGGCGTAGCTCGTAGCGCCCGTCCCCGCAATCCCCCGGAACAGCGTCTCACCTTGCGTCTGCTGGGTCATCGCTCAGCTCCCTCAGTTCGTCGTCCACTGCGGACTCAGGATCTGGAAGTGCATCCACGTCGCCGTGGAGCCGGTCGGCCGGATCACGTGACGCACCAACTCCTTCGCACCACTGAGCGTCAGCTTGATGACAGTCTTCGTGCTCAACGCGATCGTTCCCAGCGTCGTCGCCGCCGAATCCGGCTGGTTCGAGTCCTTGGTTTCGATCGCCAGCTCGAACCCCGCCATCAGGAGGTCGATCACGTCCACCGCATAGGTGGCTTCATCGCCGCCCCGCCGCAGCCAGGCGGCGTAGTAGTTCGTCGTGTCGCTCGCCTTGCGAGCCAGCGTCTCACCGATCAGACTCGATTCCATGGGACTCGCTCCTCAGTTGGGTTGCCAGATCGGCGGCAACATCCGGAAGTGCATCCACGCGTCGCTCGACGCGCTGATGTCGTAGCGGAAGCGCACGAGTTCCTTCAGTCCGCTCGCCGCTTTCGCGTATGTCCCGATTCCGCTGGCACTCGAGAACGTCGCCGCCGTCGTCGCCGCAGAGTCGGCTTCCTCCGTGTTCTTGTGCTGGATCGTCACCGTGATGCTCACGCCGCTCATCTGGTGCTGGATCTGCAACAGGAAGGTGGCCGCGTCGGATCCGGATGAGAACCATGGGCTGTACTTCTCCGCGGTCTCCAGCGAGCCGATCACCGATTGTCCGAGCAGGGACATCGTCTTCGTCTCCTCGTCGTCTGTGGTTGTCGGGTCGGCACTCCGGGCCGACGGAGCCGCGCGCAGTCGCCAGAGGGCGGCGCTTCACAGCGAGCGGCTTCATTCAGGCATGAGACTCGGAGCAGTCCGCGTGAAACCTTGTCCACCGACGCAAGTCCGATCGCGGCACAGGCTTGGATCGCCACGGTTTTTTCCGGACCCTCATCGACACCGCTCCGGGGCACGGTCACCGTGACCGTCATGCGCGGTCCGCTGCCGCGACAGACGCACCACGACTCTCCGCAGCGCTCGCCTGGCGTTGGACTCGTCTCCGCACAGTGCAGCCGCCAGTTCCCGGGTGTCGCGCACACCGCTTGTGGCCGCCTGGATCAACGCGCGCTGCGCGGCAGGCAGCGTGCGCGCACGGAGTCGCAGCCCCCGGCGCCGCGCTGACGGGTCGGCATCGGCCTCGTCGGGCGAGTCCGACGGCGCAACAGGCTCCGCATCCGCTCGAAGCTCGACCATCGGGGCCGAGAACGCGTTTCGTCGCGCCGCGTTCACCACGCTCCACGCGACCTTGCTCGCATAGGCAGGCGCGGATTGCAGATCGGCCGGCGGTGCGACCGTGATCAGCAAGAGCCAAGTGTCCTGCACCAGATCGTCAGCATCCGACGACCCAATGACCGACGACCGACGACCGACGACCGACGACCGACGACCGACGACCGACGACCGACGACCGACAGCTACGCCGAATCTCTCGCCGGATCACCCGATCCACCTCTTCGAACTGGCTCAGCCACGGATTCATTGCATCCGCCCCGCGTGCATCGGCGTCCTTGGGTTCTTCCATGGTGCGGAGGATAGCGAAGTCCATCGCCATGGTCACCGGATGACGCAGCACCCCGTTGTGAGTCCATCTCCCCTCGGCGCTCCTTCACCGCCGACGGTACCTGGAGGAGCCTCGCGCGGATGAGGCGCCGAGGCAACAGAGCTTCCGCGCGCGGCCCCGGAAGGACGATCGCGATGCCGCTACCGAGAACTCCCCTGCCCGCATTCCGCACCGGCTTCGGGTCGAGCCGCGGAGCCTCAACGTCCTGTCCCCGGCTCCGCGGCCTTGCGTGCGCAATCGATCGCGGCGATGTACTTCCCGCGCAGAGCAGGCAGGAACCACGCGGGAATCGCGTCAAGAGCACGACACCGCACGACTGTGGGTTCCGGACAGTCTGTCCGCTCGATTCCGGAAAGTCTGGCGCGCTGAGGCGGGGCCGAAGTCCCGCCTGCTGAGGCCAGAAAGTGCGGCGTGCAGCGCTAACAAGCTCGAGGCGAGTCGCGAGGGTGCTGGCTGCGAGGAATGTTCGCCGCGACGACGCAATTCGAGGTCCAGGCTCTTCTCGGGGCCCGAGTCCAGTTGTCGATGGTGAGAGAGCGGACAGGCGTGAGCGTGCCCTCGGTACGGCGGTTCGCCGGCGAGGAGCCGATCGAGGGCCCTGCCACGGTGGACCGACAGCGAGCCGAGCGGATGGGTCGACCAAGCGCGGTGCGTGCGTACGCCGAGCAGGTTGGCGAGTGGTTGCGAGCGGCGTACGACCTGGTGAGGCGGGTGCGGGTGGCGAGGCCACCGGACGGCGTGGTGCGCTTCGAGGGCATGCCGGGCGAGTCCAGCCAGCGAGATCTCGCTCCACTCGCGGACCTCCGAGAACAGGTCCAGGGCGCAAAGCCCGACGACGCGGAGGCTCTCGAGGTGCTCCATGCTCCGAGCGCAGTCCACGTCATCTCGACCCGCGTCACGTCATCGCCGGCCCAGCCTTCAATCGACGACCAGATCGAGACGCAACGGGACCCACGAGACCTCGCAGTCGAGTTCGCGCAGCCAGTCGGCGACCTGGTCGGTGCAATTCGAAGCCCACCAATAGGCGCGCTCGTTCGGCAGGAAGCGCATCGCGTAGCGCGATTGCCAGACCGACTCCGCGGCGCGCGAGGTGAACTCGCGCTCGAGGCGCTCGCGCAGGAGGCGGACGCGATCGCCGGAGACGACGAGCTCCTGCAGGCGCACCCAGGGCATCGACGCCTTGACCTCGAGGAGATCGCGGGCGTGGTGCTCGCGACGACAGAGGGCACCGGCGCTGGGCCAGAGCACGACGGGGAAGACCCGATACCAGGCGTCCTCGCCCAGTGCGTACCAGCTCCATTCGCCGAAGCCGTACTCGACGAAGCTCCCTGTCCCATCGGGAAGCAGGAGCCCGCGGTGCATCGCCTCGGCGAGCACGATGATCTTCGTCGGGCTCGGGGGATCGTGCGGCGCGGTGATGGTCGAGGTGCAGCCGAGGAACGCGGCGAATGCGACGACGAGGGCGAGCACGACCGCGATCCGGACGCCGCGGCGGAAGCGACGGCGAGGTTCCACGGTGCGCGGCTCCGGGCCCGGGCTCACGTCGCGGTCGACCATGACCCGATCTTCGATCTCGTCGCTCGCGGCCACAAGGCAGCGGCCGGGCATCGCGCTATCGTTCCGCCCACCCAGACCCCCCATTCGGCCCAGCCACCCCCCCATTCGGCCCAGCCACCCCCCCATTCGGCCCAGCCACCCCCCCATTCGGCCCAGCCACCACGGAGAGCCCATGTCCGACGTCAATCCCTACGCCCTGGAACACCTCAGCGCAGCGCGAGCCCCGGTCGCCGAGCGGCTCGCCTTCCTCCAACGCACCTATGGCCTGCTCCTGCTCGGCGTTCTCGGCTTCGCCGCGACGCTCTGGGCCGCCGGCAACGTGCCCGCGGTGGCCCGGCTCGCCGAGGGCCTCTGGCGCACGAGCCCGTGGATCACGCTGGTCGTCGTGCTCGGCGGTTCGTGGCTCGTCCACGCGGTCGCCGACAAGCACCCGCTGAACCTCGTCGCGTACTTCAGCTACGTCTTCCTCTTCGGGCTGCTGCTCGCCCCGCTCGTGCTCTTCGTCGCGCACGCGGCGCCGGTCGTGCTCACGCAGGCCTCCCTGCTGACGGCCTTCGTGTTCACCGGCCTCACGGGCTACGTCTTCCTCACGAAGAAGGACTTCTCGTTCCTCGGCGGTGCATTGGCGATCGGCATGTTCGCCCTCCTCGGCATCGCGATCGCTGGGATGCTCTTCGGCTTCACGCCCGGGCTCTGGTACTCGATCGCCGGCGTGCTGCTCTTCTCGGGCTACGTGCTCTACGACACGAGCAACGTGCTCCACCATTACCCGACGGACCGCCACGTGAGCGCGGCGATCGTGCTCTTCGTCGACGTCGTGTTGCTCTTCAAGCACATCCTCCTGCTGCTCGCGCGCAGCCGCGATTGAGCGCGCGGTTCAGCCGCTCGCGTCGATCAGGCGCGCGAGCTCGAGGCCGCTCTCATGCGCCGCCTCGACGCGCGCATCGCGACACCAGTCGCCGCAGTAGCCGAGACCGAGACCGGCATCCCAGGCCGGACCGTCGCTGAGGACCCGCGTCGGCAAGGCGTGCCGCCAGCGGTGCGCGTCGATGGAGAGGGGCGGCGGCAACTCGAGACCGATCGCGGCGCCGAAGGCCTCGAAGAGTTCGGGGAGCAGGGCACGCGGATCGTCCTCGAGATGCTGCGTCGAGAACTCCGGCCCCGCGTGCACGACCCAGCGCTCGCCCGGCGCGCGCCCCGGCTTGCCCGAATCGCGCGCGAGCCATCGCAGCGGCGGATGGGCCACGAATGCCGCGTCGAAGGGGACTTCGAGCGGGCGCTCGAAGGCGAGGAGCATCGCGATGCACGGCGCGAACTCCGCCGCCGCGACGCGCCGCACGAGCGCCGGCGCCTGCGCGAGCAGGGGCAGGGCCTGCGGTGCCGGCACCGCGACGACGACGCGCGCGAACGCACCGAGCTCGTCGCCCTCGGCGGAGCGCAGGCGCCAGCGCGCCTCGTGGCGCACGAGCGCGCTGACGCGCAGGTCGAAGCGCACGTCGAGACCGCGCCCGAGCTCGCGCAGCACCTCGTTCATCCCCGGCACGCCGACGAAGCGCGGTCCGGGGCGAGGATCCGCTCCGACGCGGCCGCCGTCGAGCGCGACGAAGCGCGCCCGCCACTCCGCCGCCACGCCCGCGTCGCACCAGCCCTGCACCTGCTCGCGGAAGCGGGGCCCGCGCGCGGTGAAGTACTGCGCGCCGTGGTCGAAGGCGTGCGGTCCATCGCGCCGCGTGCTCATGCGACCGCCGACGCCGCGACCCTTGTCGAACACGACGACCCGCCGGCCATTCCCGGCGAGCGCGCGGGCGAGCGCGAGCCCCGCCATGCCGGCGCCGACGATCGCCGTCTCGGCGCTCGCATGCTGCGGATCGGACTCGTCGTGACCCGCGCTGCGGCGGGGCGGCATCGCCATCGCGCGCGCTAGATGGTCCGCCCGATGCGGTCACGCAACCGCGCGAACGTAGGACCGATCCGGGACAGTCTCTCGGGCCGATCTCAGCGGAGGACGAGGACCGTCAGCAGGTTGCTGGTCGCGAAGCTCGCTCCGCTCGCGCGCAGGACCGCCGCCTGGGTGCGCAGGGCGGTGAAGCCGGGCGGTGGCTGGATCGAGAGGGCCGCACGGCCGCCCAGATCGAGAGGCCGCGCCTCCACGATGAGCGGCTCCGTGCGGAGCAGACAGCCGAGGGCGGGCAACGGGATCGCCTGCGGGGTGAGACCGAAGACGAAGACCGCCGCGAGGTCGCCCGGCGACGCCTGCAGCGCGAGATCGAGGCGCGCGCCGAGGGGCTGGAAGCCGGCGCCGAGCGCCGCGATGCCACAGGGCTGCAGATCGTCGATCGCCACGCCGCTCGGGTTCAGATCGAGCATGTCGGCGATCGCGTGGACCATCTCGCGGCCGCATTGGCGCCAATCCGCCGGCGAGTTCCAGGCGCTGCCCGGGCCCGGGCCATACGTGCCCTCGAAGGTGATCGCCATCACCGGAGCTTCCGCCGTGCGCCAGGCGGGGAAATAGCTCCAGCGATCGTGCATCATCGACTCCACGAACGGTCGCGCCGGGGGGCTCAGGGAGCTCGATTGCGTCGCCCCCGCGGCCACGAGGGGACTCGCCGCGCGGAAGGCCGCGATCCACGCCGCCTCGCGTGCATGGACCTCGGGGATCACGCCGCTGTTGTTCGTGACGGGATGGAAGCTGGCATTGGCGACGTGCTGGAAGTGGAAGGGCCAGCTCAGGCCGTGCGAGCTGTGCAGGTTGAAGAGAAGGTCGATCGGCGCGGCGCCGGGCGCGGCCACGGTGCCCATGCGCGCCTCGATCGCCGCGCGCAGCGCCACGACCTCGGGCTGCGGCGACGCATAGGGCGAGGACCACTCCTCCTCGAGGTTGCTGCTGTTCGCGTTCGTGCGGTAATTGCCGAGCGCGACGCCGTCGGGATTCGCCATCGGCACGATGTCGAACACGAGGCTCGCCAGCAGGATCTGCGCCTCCGGTGATCCGGAGAGCAGCTCCTGCACGAAGCCCTCGACGACGAAGTAGCTGGTCGTCTCGGCGGGGTGGATGCCGGCGTGGAGCCAGACGCGCCGCTTGCGCGTCAACGAGACGCGCGCGTCCGTCAGCGTCGCGAGCTGGATCGGTCGCCCCTGCACCGAGTGCCCGAGGGTCTGCACGCTGCCGAGCCCGCCGGCCGCGGCGATGCCGGCGAGGAGCGCGTCCTTCTCGGCGATCGAATAGGGGAAGTACTTCGCGATGCGGACGTCGACGACGCCCGGCGGCGTCGCGACGCTGAAGCGGTGCGTGGTCCCGGACCGGGTCGGCACCGCCGAGAGGGGCATGCGCGTCCAGGGGCCGAAGTGGACGCCGTCGCTGCTCTGGCTCCAGACGGGGAGGATGATGTCGGTGTAGCCCGAATTGGCGACCGCGACGTCGAGCGTCGTCCCGCCGGGCGGCAGACCCCGCACGCCACAGGCCCACCAGCGGCGGAAGCTCGACGGCAACGAGGCGTTCGCGTTGTCGTTCTCCATCACGAGCGCGAGGCTCCACCGCGCGCCGTTCGGCGTCGCGGTCCCGCTGCGCAGCCGCATGCCCGGCTGGTCGAAGTAGACGCCGACCTGGGCCGGACCCAGGGCGACGAGGAGCGTGAACGCGGCGAGGGCGCGGAGAGCGGCGATGGGCATCGTTGCGATGAGCTTCCCTTGACCCGCCTCGACAAGCGAGCCCCGGTCTAGACTCGCGACATGCTCGTGGGTCCGCTCCTCCCGACCGCCGCCGCGCTCGTGCGCGGGCTCGTCCTGCTCGCACTCTGTGCCGCAATGCCGCGCGCCCAGGACCTCGATGCGCTGAAGCGAAGCACCGACGAATGGCGCCGCGGACTCGCCCACGACGAGGCGCGCAAGGCCTGGGAAGCCTTTGCGGCGACGGAGCCGGCGGACCCCCAGCGCAGCGCCGAAGCGGCCGCGCGTCTCGCGGAGCTCGCGCTCGAGACCCAGGCCCTCGCGCGGGCGGGCGGCCAGGCGACGCTCGCGCCGCTGTCGCCGGAAGAGCGCATCGCGCGCCTCGCGCAGGCCGAGCTGAGCGCGGGCGAACGGGTCGCGGCGGCGCGCTGGCTCTATCTGGTGGGAGCGACGCAGGCCGCCGAGAGCGCCCTGGCGCAGGCCCGCGACGCCGACCCCGCGCTGAAGGGCACGACGGATCTCCTGCTCGCACAGGCCCGCGCCGAACCGCTCCCCGAGGGCGGCTACCACCGTTACCGGGGACGCTTCCTGCCTCTCGCCGTGCGCGACCGAGCCCGCCGGATCGACGACGCCCTCGACGCGCTGGCGAAGCTCGGCGTCGAGGGGGCCGCCCCGCCCGTCGCGCCGTCGCCCGAGACGAGCGCGCTCGAGGCGTTCGTCGCCCTCGGCGCCGCGGGTCCCGCGGGATTGCTCGCCGCCGCGACGACGCTGCGCGCGGCCCTGCGGCCCGATTACGACGAGGTCCGCGGTTGGCTCTCGAGCTATGCGCGGAGCGCCGGCACGCGCGATCGCATCCTCGCGGCCCACGCCGCGCTCGCCGTGCCACGCCAGGAGCTGCGCGGATTGATCGCGCAGTACGACAAGCCGGAGCAGCCCGAGGTCGACCGGCGCCGCGCCTCGCTGGAGTCCGCCTTCGCGACGTACGAGGCCGAATGCGCGCGCGACCGCGCCTTGCTCGAGCGCGTGACGCCCGACGCGGCCTTTGCCCTCCTCGTGCGCGTCCGGGAGCGCGAGCGCGCCCTGACGCGGATCGACGAGTGCCTGCGTGCGGAGACCGGCACCGGCCTCGACGCACCGCGCTTCGATCGTCCGCCCGGCGCCGCGACGGGCGAGAAGCGCCTGCTGGTCGGCCGCGCACAATCGGGCCTCGAGGACGTGCTGTGGCTCCTCGCCCACGTGCGAGCGGAGCAGGCGCGCGACGCACTCGACCGCGCCGCGGATCTCCTGCGCCTGCGCGCCGAGCTCACGCCCTGGGAGGCCTGGCTCGCCGACGAACTGCAGGCCGAGGCGATCGGCCAATTCAATGAGCGCGTCGCCACGAGCCTCGACGCCACGGAGCTCGAGTTCGTCGCGATCCTCAATCGTTATCGCCGCGTGCTGGGACTCGCACCCTTCGAGCTGGAGGAACGGCTGACCGCCGGCGCGCGCAAACACAGCCGCGAGATGGTCGACCTGGGGTATTTCGGCCACGTCTCGCCGGTGGCACGCAATCGCACGCCGAGCGACCGCGTGCGGCTCGAGGGCTACGGCGGCGGGGTCGGCGAGAACTGCCTCGCCGGGACCGTCGACGGCCGCGGCGCCTTCGAGGCCTGGTACCACTCCCCGGGACATCACCGCGGCCTCGTGTCGGGCGGCCCGCATCTCGGCGTCGGCGCCGCGAACGGCCATTCGATGTGGACGATGGTCATGGGCGGCACCGACCTCGGCTGGCGCTCGCTGCATGCCGACCTGCCGCCACGGCGGCGGGCGGAATGCGTCGCACGCGCCCAGGACTTCGCGCGGGCGCTCCGCGTCGCCGAGCCGCCGAAGCCCCTGGAACGGAAGCGGATCGACGAGACGCGCGCCGCCTTGCGAGCCCTCGCGCCGGAGGTCCTGCCCGAGACCGCGCGCATCGCCTTCGCCGCCGCGACCGATGCACGCCACCCGTTCCATCCCTGCACGCCGACCCTGCTCGCCGAGCTGATCGAGGCCGATCTGCCGGTGACCTGGCGTCCGCTGCAGATCGCCTGCATCGCCGCGGCGATCGATCTCCTGATCGACGGGGCCGATCCCACCCTCCGGGGGAAGGCCCTCGCCCTCGTGCGGCCACATGTCGATCAGGTCTTCGGCTATGAGCCCGACGCCCTCGAGGTCCCCCGGCGCGAGACGACCCTGAAGCTCCGTGCGCATTGGGAGGACGTCGCGCAATGGCGGTTCCGGCGCTCCGGCGCGGTCCCCGAACCGATGGCTCGTCCGGGACGGACCGATGGGCCGAGTGCCACCGCGAAGCTGAAGGTCCTCGCCAAACCCGAGCGCCTGCGGCTCGCGAAGCAGCACGGCGGCGGCACGGACACCGAGCGCGCCATCGACCGCGCGCTCGAGTTCCTCGCCCGCACGCAGGACGAGGACGGGGCATGGCGCGCCCGCGCCTTCCTCCTCCGCGACCCGCGCTTCGATCCCCGCACCGCGGGCCAGGGCAACGCCGAATGGGACATCGCGATGACCGGCCTCGCGATCCTCGCCTTCGTCACGTCGGGTCACACGACCGAACAGGGCGATTGGCAGAGCGTCGTGCAGAAGGGCGTGCGTTGGCTCGGCTCGAAGGTGACGGACTACGGTCGCTTCGAGACCGTGTCCGGCCATTACATGTACGGACACGCCATCGCGACGCAGGCGTTGTGCGAGGTCTACGCCTATACCGCCGATCCCTGGGTCGGCGCCGTCGCGCAGCTCGCGGTCGACTACCTGATCTTCGCGCAGGAGCCCGGTGGCGGCGGCTGGCGCTACGAGCCGCGGCAGGCCGGGGACACGTCGGTCGTGGGCTGGGTCATCATGGCCCTCAATGCCGCGCACAAGGGCGGACTCTCGGTCGTGGGCTTCCGGGACGCGCTGCGCTTCATCGACTCGGTCACCCTGCCGGGCTATTACCAGGTCGGTTACACGGAGCGCCCGGGTCTCGGAGGGGAGAACCTCCGCCTGACCTCGGTGGGGATGGTCTGCCGGCTGTTCCTGGGTCAGTCCCCGGAGGATCCGCGCGTGAAGCTCCCGGCCTGGCGACTCGTCCAGCGCCTCCCGGATCCGGCCCACCCCGACTTCTACTACTGGTATTACGCGAGCATCGCCCTGTTCCAGATCGGCGGCGAGCACTGGCAGAAGTGGAACGCCGCCCTGAAGCCCGCGCTGCTGGGCTCGCAGGAGACGGAGCGAGCGTCGCCGCTCTGCGGGTCGTGGCCGCTCGACCACAGCTACGGGGGCACGGGCGGCCGCATCTACCAGACCGCCGTCGGCGTGCTGCTGCTCACGACCTATTACCGCTACGACCGCGCGCCCAAGATCAAGGTGCAGCCGTTCACCGGCAACCTCGACGAGGTCGTCGCGCCGTACCTCGCGCGCCTGCGGGCCGCGACCGACGACGAGGATCGCCAGCTCACGCTGCGCACGCTCGTCGACGAGATCGGACCCTCGCTCGTGCCGATCGCCGTCAAGGTCGCGGGTGATCCCAAGGAGGCGAAGCCCGTGCGGCAGCTCCTCGCCGCGGCGCTGGTGTCGGTCGCGAGTCAGCGTCATGCGCCGCTGATCCTCCCCCTGCTCGGCGCGGACGACGCGGCGGTCGCGGCGTCGGCGGCGCACGCGCTCTGCGAGGCCGGCGCGGAGCAGAACACGGGGGCCCTGATCGCGGCGCTCGCCAATCCCCACCATGCGGTGCGCGCCTTCGCCGCCCGCTCGCTCGGTCGGCTGGGCGTGAACGAGGCGGTCTCCGCACTGGGCGCGCGGCTCGGCGTCGAAGGCGACGGCTGGGTGCGCGCCGAGCTCGAGGCCGCATTGCGCGCGATCGCGACGCGCAGCGTGCTCTCGGAACTCGTCGATGCCGCATTGCCGGCGGGCAGCGAGGGTCGCCTCGCCGCGTTCGAGGGCCTCGCGCTCCTGGAGCCGGAGGGTCTGCCGGCCCGCATCGCCGCATTGCGCGTGAGCGCCTTGCCGGTCTGGGAGGCCTGCGTGGCGGCGGTGCGCGCACACCGCGGCGGTGCGATCGTCCCGGTGCTCGTGGCACTCCTCGAGGTCGAGGACCTCGAACTGCGCGAACGTGCAATCCGCCTCCTCGTGGCCGTGACCGGCCAGCACCACGGCTTCGACGCCAAGGCCCAGCCGACGGACCGCAAGAAGGCGATCCTGCGCTGGAAGGACTGGTGGAAGCAGTCGAGCGACGGCTTTGCCGGAAAGTGACCCGCGCGCCCGCGGACCGAAACCCCTCCGATCACGATGTCCTCCGCCCCCACGATCGCCGTCGACGAGCATCCGCTGTTCGAGCCCGGTCTCGTCCTCCTCGAACTCGATCGCCCGCTCGGCGAACGACACGCGGAGAGCCGCGCCGCCGCGCTGCTGCGCCACGATCTCCCGGCCCCGCTGCAGAGCGACGAGGGCGTGCGCGGCGCCGTGCGCGACCTGCTGCGACAGGCCGGCTTCAAGCCGACCGGGCGCAGCAAGCCGTCCTCGGAATACCTCTTGCGGGCGAGCGAGGAGGGCCGGCTGGCGCCGATCAACGCACTCGTCGACCTCGGCAATGCCGTGTCGCTGCATTCCGGCCTTCCCATCAGCGTGATCGATCTCGCCCGGGCGACGCCACCGCTGCGCATCGGCGTCGCGGCCGACGACGCACGCTACGTCTTCAACGCCTCGGGGCAGGAGATCGACGTGGGCCGCCTTCTCGCCCTGCACGATGCCGACGGCCCGTGCGCGAACGCGGTCAAGGACGCGCAGCGCACGAAGACCGACGCGTCGACCCGCGTCGCCCTCGCGATCGCGTGGGGCACACGCGCCCTGCCGGGGCGTTGCGCCGCAGCCGTCGCCTGGATGCTCGAACTGGCCCGAGCCGACGGGCTCGGCGCCACGGCTCTCGCACCCGCGTATGCTCCCCGTGGAGGCTCGTCATGACCCGACCCGATCGCTCGCTCCGTTCCGCTCTCGCCTTCTGCGCCTGCGTCGCCAGCGGCCTGCCCCTCGTGGCGCAGACCGTGTCGCCCGCGACGTTCTATGCGACCCGCGAAGGCGACCTCTCGATCCCCTACGTCTTCTCGCAACCCTCGCGCATGCAGCAGATCCACGGTGACCTGGTGGGCGCGCCGCAGCTCTTCACCGGGATCACGTTCCGTCGCGACGGGATCAGCAACGGCAACGCGCACGCGGCCGTGCCGGGCAAGACGATCACCCTGAGCCTCGTGATGGCGGATTCCGTCGCGATCGGCGCGGCGACGAATGCCTTCGCGAGCAATGCGACCGGCGGCGTCACGACCGTGTTCAGCGGCACGGTCTCGACCCCGCCGATCTGGGCCACGCCGGCGCGGAGCGCGCCCGCGCCGCTCGACTTCCGTCTCCCCCACGCGGGCTGGGTCTATTCCGGCGCCGGGGCGTTCCTCTGGGACGCGGCGACGACCGCGACGAGCGACACGGTGCGCGTGAACCTCGATGCGGCACAGTCCGCATTCCCCCTCTACTCGTGGTGCTCCTACGACATGCAGGGCTTCGGCTGCCTGACCGCCAACGGCGTCTTCGAGCTGCGTGGCAGCGGTCAGAACCTCGGCGGGCTCGGCGCCTACACGGTGAAGGTCACCGGGTTCAATGCGCCATCGTCGACGCCCTGTGTCGCCCTCGTGGGCTTCGGCGTCGTGAACACGGCCATCCCCGGCCTCTGCACCTCGCTGTGGCCCGATCCGGTCGCGAGCTTCACGGCGACGAGCGACGCCACCGGCAAGGCCGAGCCCTGGTTCCAGGTCCCGAACAATCCCGCCTGGCTCGGCGCGAACCTCGAGATGCAGATGTTCGCGCCCGATGCCTCGCTGGCGTTCCCGATCCCGGTCGTCGGAACCAACGGACTCACCTATCGCGTCGAGCCGATGGCCCCGGTCTTCAGCGTCGGCGCCGTCGTGACGGCGACACCGACCAATGCGACCGGGACCTTGCTCGCGACGCGCGCGGCGATCGTGATGTTCGACTGAGGGCGCGTTGCGGCGTTGAATCCGCGGAAGGGGTGCAGCACAGTTCGCCGCCTACTCGCGCGGCTCGGGCCGCCTCACGCACGCAGCAACCATGGACCAAGCCAAGCACTCGCAAGGCTCGCATCAGCAGTGGGGATCGCGCCTCGGCGTGATCCTCGCGGTTGCGGGATCGGCCGTCGGCCTCGGCAACTTCCTCCGCTTCCCCGGCAACGCGGCGGAGAACGGGGGCGGGGCCTTCATGATCCCCTACTTCCTCGCGCTGATCTTCCTCGGCATTCCGATCGGCTGGGCCGAGTGGGCGATGGGGCGCTACGGCGGTCGGAAGGGCTTCCACTCCGCACCGGCGATCATGGGGCTCTGGGCGAAGGGAACCGCGGGGCGCTACCTCGGCGTGTTCGGCGTGCTCATCCCGCTGGGCGTGTACTTCTGGTACGTGCTGATCGAGGGCTGGTGCCTCTACTACTGCTTCCAGTACCTCACCGGCGGCATCGCGGGTGTCGAGGGCAATCTGCCGGTCCCGCAGCAGCGTGAGGCGACGCTCGCGTTCTTCGACTCGCTGACGGGAACCAAGGAGCACGGCGCGCTCTTCACCGACAGCGTGCACCCCGTGGTCTGGTTCATCGCGGCGACGATCGCCGTCAACATCTGGTTCGTCTACCGCGGACTGAGCAAGGGCATCGAAACGCTCTGCAAGTACGCGATGCCGGTCATGGCCGTGCTCGGGATCATCATGCTGATCCGGGTGCTCACGTTGCCCGCCGTGGGCGAAGGGCAGTCGGTGAACGACGGACTCGGCTACCTCTGGAATCCGGACTTCAGCAAGCTCGGCAACTTCAAGACCTGGCTCGCGGCGGCCGGTCAGATCTTCTTCAGCCTCTCGGTCGGCTTCGGCGTGATCATCAACTACGCCAGCTACATGAAGAAGAAGGACGACGTGGTGCTCTCGGGGATCACCGCCTCGGCGACCAACGAGTTCTTCGAGGTCGTGCTCGGCGGACTGATCACCGTGACGGCCTCCGTCGTCTTCGTCGGGATCGCGATCACCGCGCAGGGCACCGGCGGCTCGATGAGCCTCGGCTTCAAGACGCTGCCCATGGTCTTCGCGCAGATGCCCGGCGGGAACCTGTTCGGGGCCGCTTTCTTCCTGATCCTCTTCCTCGCCGCGATCACGAGTTCGCTCTCGATGCTGCAGCCGGCGAAGGCATTCCTCGAGGAGTCGCTCGGCGTGAACAACAAGGTCGCGACGACGCTCGTGACCTTCTGGGGTCTGATCGGCAACGTCTTCGTGATCTGGTACAGCAAGGGCCTCACCGCCCTCGACACCATCGACTTCTGGGTCGGCTCCTTCTTCATCCTGATCATGGCCGCGACGCAGATCATCGCGTTCGGCTGGATCTTCGGACTGGAGCGCGGCATCGCCGAGGCGCACGAGGGCGCGAAGATCCGCATCCCGCGCTTCTTCCAGTTCGTGATCAAGTACGTGGCGCCGGTCTACCTCCTCGTGGTCATCATCGGCTTCTGCTGGCAGAACCTGCCCGACAAGCTGAAGGACGACGGCAGCGTCGCGAAGGGCTACATCAGCAACGTGATGGAGAATCCCGATGCGCAACGCACCTGGGTCCTGCTCGGTCTGACCATCCTCGCGATGGTCGTGATCACCGCGATGGGCTCGCGCCGCCTCGCGGCCGCCGGCCTCGACATCAACGGCCGCCACCCGCCCAAGGACTGAGGAGGACCAAACATGCTCGCAAGCCTCACGATGATCGGCTGGATCTTCATGCTCGCCTCGACGGTCTCCGTCACGGCGCTGACCGTCTGGTGCTTCAAGGAGGTCCTCACCGAGCCGGGTGAGCCGCCGGAGCCGCACGTCGGCCTCGGCCCCTGATAGCGGATGCTGGAGCGGATGCCGGGCCGCGGCGTAACGCCGCCGGCGGCGATCGGATGACCAAAGGACCGCGCGCCCGCGCGGCCCACCGATCCGCAGCCCGCCATGATCCGACCCGCCTTCGCCGCCTTCGCACTCGCGGCCTTCGCCGCCGCGCAGGACCCCCTCGCCAACGGCCGTTCCGAGCCTGGCCCCGCCCCGGGGCAGATGCCCCCGCTCGAACTCGAGTTCCCCCTCTTCGACGCGCCCGGCGACGGCCGCGTCTGGGCGCTGGGAGCCGACTACAAGGCCTCGTTCGGGAGCGACGGCGCAGCGTTCATCCCCTTCCTCGGCTCGGATTCGACCGAGTCGGCGTCGCTGCACTTCGCGCTGCGCCAGGCCGTGGTCGCCGGCGTCGAGCTGCCGCTCGCGGCCAAACCGCCCATCCGCCGCGACCGGGCGGTGGAGCTCGATCACGGCAGCCTGCAGGAGATCTGGCAGGTCCGTGCCGACGGCATCGAGCAGACCTTCCGATTCGCCGCCCTGCCCGTTCGAGGCGAGCTCGCGATCGCGATCGATGTGAGCACCGGGCTCGGCGCGACACCCGATGGCGCCGGCATCCTCTTCGCGGGCGAGCGCGCCGCCGTGCGCTACGGCCGCGCGTTCGCGATCGATGCCAAGGGCGAGCGCCTGACGCTCGAGACCACCTGGCACGACGGTCGGATCACTCTGCGCGTGCCGGCGGACTTCGTCGCTCGCGCGAGTCTGCCGCTGCTGATCGACCCACTGGTGAGCAATGCGGCGAGCTTCACGGACGTCGGCTACGTCTGGTCCGGCGATGCCGCGTTCGACACGTCGCTCGGCGAGTACGTCGTCACCTACACGCGCGAATACAGCACGACGGATCACGACGTCTTCGTCCGCCGCTTCGACACGGAACTGCAGCCGCGCGGCGGCCCCCTCACGATCGACTTCACGACGACGCTCTGGGCCGACAGCCACATCGCCGGTCTCGAGGCTCGCGATCGCTTCCTCGTCGTCGCCTCCGAAGGGGAGGACGTCGCGATCGTGGGTCGGACCATCTCCA
>JADLHO010000262.1 GCA_020848735.1 Planctomycetota bacterium
CGAACCGCGGAGGGGCTTCGCCTCATGAACGTCGACTACGCGCGCGTCTCGGAGCAGGTCGAGGCGCAGCAAGGATGGTTGCGTCAGTGGGTGGGGCTCTGAGCGGCGCGCGCTTGCGATGGCAGGAGCCGGCGGTGACGTTCGCCGCCGCGTCGATCCTGTGCATCGCCATCCTGCCGCCGCTCGCGCACGTCGGCCGCGAACTCCTCGGTTCAACGGACGCGCTCACGCTGCTCGGTGAGAGCAGGCTCTGGTGGCTGCTCGCGCGCTCCCTCTTCCTGTCTCTGGTCGTCACGCTGCTCGCGCTCGCGGTTGGAGTGCCGCTCGGCGTGCTCTTCGCGCGTGCTTCGTTGCCGCTATCCCGGCTGCTCTTCGCAGCGCACGTCTCCGTCGTGTTCCTGCCGCCATTCCTGCCCGCGCTTGGGTGGTTCCACCTGTTCGGTCGGCAAGGCTTCTTCGGTAGCGAGCTGTCGGCGGGGCTCCTGTTCAGTGATGTCGGCGTCGTCCTGGTGCTCGCGACCTGTTTCACCCCGATCATCACAGCCCTCACCGCCGTCGGCGTGCGCGGCGTGGAGCCGTCCCTCGAGGAGGCCGCTCGCCTCGTCGGAAGCCCGCTGCGCGCGGCGACGCTCGTCCTCGTTCCTTGCGCCGCGCCGGCCATCGTTCTCGGCGCCATCGTCGTCTTCGCGCTCGCCTTCTCCGAGCTCGGCGTGCCGATGTTCCTCCGCGTCGATGTGTATCCGGCCGTGGTCTTCGCGCGCCTCGGCGGCATGGACTTCGCCCCCGGTGAGGCGGCGATCTTCGTACTCCCGCTCGTCGTCGTGACGCTCGCCCTCTTCTGGCTCGAACGTCGCTTCGCAGGACGGCGCGCCGTCGCCGTGCTCGGCAGCCGCGCCCACGCACGAGAGCCCCTGTTTCGATCGCGTCCAATCACCTTTGTGCTCGCGTCTCTCGCCGCGCTCGCCTCCGCACTGCCGCTCTTCTCGCTCGCCGCTCACGCGGGGACGCGGGCCGGTCTCGAGGAGGTCTGGCGGTGGACGGGCGATGCGACGTGGAACGGCCTTCGGGCGAGCGCGCTCGCGGCCACCGCGATGACGCTCGTGGCTCTGGTGCTCGGCAGAGGACTCGCACGCAGGAGCCCGAGCTCGGCCTGGCTGGACGGGCTCGCGACGTTGGCGTTCATCCTGCCGTCGTCGATCGTCGGCGTCGGCATCGTGGGTGCGTGGAATCGGCCCGCCACGAACTGGCTGTACGCGAGCTTCGGCATCCTCGTCGTTGGCTTTGTTGCCCGCTACAGCGCCGTTGCGACTCGGGCGTTCGCTGCGGCCGTCGCCCAGGTTCCGGCGTCGCTCGAGGACGCGGCGCGCACGGTGGGCGCGGGCTACCTCCGCCGGCTCGGGCTCCTCGCGGGGATGGCGAGACGAGAGCTGGTCGCGACGTTCGTTTTGGCCTTGGTGTTCGCGCTGCGTGATCTCGAGACGGCGGCGCTGGTCTATCCGCCGGGCGGCGAGCCGCTCACGGTCCGCATCTTCACGCGTGAGGCGAACGGCCCGCCCGCGGTCGTGTCGGCGCTGGCCGTGCTCCACGTGCTCATCACGTTCGCCGCAGCGTCAGTCGGCCTCATCGCGCTCGCGCGACGGAGGTCGCCATGAGCGACGCGAGCCAGGTCCTTCGACTCGAGAACGTCTCGGTCCGACGAGGCGAGACGCTCGTACTCGATCGGCTCACGCTCTCGCTCGGCGCGGAGGTCGTCGCGCTCGTTGGCCCCTCGGGCTCGGGCAAGACGACGCTGCTTCGCGTCCTGCTCGGGCTCGAGGCGCCGACCGAAGGCAGCGTGCGGATCGGCGAGCAGCTTGCCAGCAAGGGCGGCCGCGTGCTCGTACCCTGCGAGGAGCGCAACGTCGCGATGGTCTTCCAGGACCTCGCGCTCTGGCCCCATCTGTCCGTCCGCGGGAACCTGGAGTACGGCCTGCGGGCGCGCGGTGTAAAACCCACGACGCGCGCCGAGCGCACTGCGCAGGCCTTGCGGTGGGTCGGGCTCGAAGGCAAGGAGTCCCGACGACCCCATGAGCTCTCCGGCGGGGAGCGACAGCGAGTGGCCATCGCGCGCGCACTGGTGCTCGATCCGGTCGCGCTGCTGCTCGACGAGCCGCTCGGCAGCCTCGACATCGCGCTGAAGGAGGAGCTCCTCGCGGTGTTCGCGACCCTCTTCGCCGAGCGGCAGCTCCCGGTCGTCTACGTCACGCACGATCCACACGAGGCGGCGCGCATCGCGCAGCGCATCATCGTCCTGGAACGCGGCCAGATCGCGCAGCAGGGTACCGCCGCCGAGCTTGGCCACGCACCTGCGACGCCCTTCGTGGAGGCGTTCGCGAGGGCCCTTCGGAGCAGGGATGCTTGACCGACGCGCGCTCTATGCGACGTCGTTCGTACGCGCGGTCACGACGAGCCTCGTCGGTGTGCTGCTGGGCGTCTATCTCGCCCGGCTGAACGTCACCGGCGTGGGCTTCGGCGTCGTCGTGTCATCCGGCCTCGCGGGCGCCGCGCTCGCTGCCATCGTCGCGACGCTGGCGGGCGACCGTCTCGGGCGAAGGCGAGTCCTCATCGCGCTCACGCTACTCTCGATGATCGGGACGCTCGCCTTCGCGTTGAGCTCGACGCCGCTCGCTCTGGCCGCCGCCGCGTTCGTCGGAATGGTCAACGGCATGGGCAAGGACCGTGGGGCCGCGCTCATCCTCGAACAGGCTGCGCTCCCCAGCACGACGCCTCAGCCTGATCACGAAGGCTGAGGGCGCGAGCGGCCGTTTTGGTCGGGATGGGTGAGGGAGAAGAAGGCAGCCCCCTCGGAAAAGTTGCGCACTTTGTCCGAGGAGGCTGGTCTCGGTGGCCCATTA
>JADLHO010000263.1 GCA_020848735.1 Planctomycetota bacterium
CGTAACCGTCCAGCCAACCACGCCTGGCGATGGCGCCGCCCGGAGCGGATCCTCGCCGGGTGCGACGGGGACGAGCATTCTGGAAACGGCTGGTCGGCGAGCTTGAGCGCAGCGGGCTGAGCCACAAGGAGTTCGCCGACCGGCGCGGCGTCTCCGTGGCGACGATGCGCCGCTGGCTGTACCGGCTGCGGCAAGATCACGTCGAGACGGCGCCGGCGATCCTGCCGGTGCGTGTGGTAGCCTCGACCGCGCCTACGGCGCGGGACGCGAGACGCGACGACGCCGCCGAGGTGGAGCTGGAGCTGCCCGGCGGGAGGCGGCTGCGGTTCCCGACGGGCACCGACGTCGACTACGTCGCCGCGCTCGCCCGGCGCCTCGGGTAGCCGGCGCGTGCTCACCCTGCCGCGGTCGGTCCGGATCTACCTCGCCGCCGGCGCGGTCGACCTGCGCAAGAGCATCGACGGGCTGGCGGCGCTGGTGGCCGAGCGCGGCCACGACGTCTACAGCGGCCACCTGTTCGTCTTCGTCGGGCGGCGCGGCGAGAAGGTCAAGATCCTCTGCTTCGAGCGCGGCGGCTTCGTCCTGTACTACAAGCGGCTCGAGCGCGGCCGCTTCCGGCTGCCCACCGTCGCCGAGGACGCGACCGAGGTGGAGCTCGACGCGCCCCAGCTCACGATGCTCCTCGACGGGATCGACGTGAAGCGCGTGAAGCGGCCCGAGGCCTGGGCGCCCCGGCGCGCCTAAAGACTGGACTCGATCCCGCGATCGTGATCAAACCTGGTCGATGGGGCGTCCACACCCGCCGCACCTACCCGAGGACCACCACTGTGAGTGGCGGCAAGAGGCGGAGGCGCTTCGCGACGACCTCGACGAGACTCGCGCCGAGCTGGGCAAGCTCCGCGACGAGTTCGACGTGCTCAAGCGGCACGTCTTCGGCCGCCGCTCCGAGAAGATGCCGCCCGTGGCCCAGGAGCTGCGCGTCGGCGCGCCTCGCGCGCCGGCCCAGGCGCGCCGGTCGGAGGTCCGCGCCGAGGCGCCGACGGTGACCTTCAAGCACAAGGTCCCCGACGACAAGCGCCGCTGCCCCTCGTGCGGCGGCACCGACCTGCGCCAGCTCGGCGCCGGCGAGGTCTCCGTCGCGTGGGAGTACGTGCCGGCGCGCATCGAGCGTCACGTCCACATCCGCGAGAAGCTCACCTGCCGCTGCGGCGAGGGCATCGTCGTCGCCAACGCGCCGCCCAAGCCCTACGACAAGAGCCATTACGGCCCCGCCCTCATGGCGCACGTCGTCGTCGCCAAGTGCGCCGACTCGATGCCGCTCTATCGGCTCGAGAAGGGCTTCCAGCGCGCCGGGATCCCCATCGCCCGCTCGACGATGGTCGAGCTCTTCCACCGCACAGCCGAGCTCCTCGCCCCGCTGTCGCGACGGATCCTCGACCACGTCGCCGCGCATCGGCTGGTCCACGCCGACGAGACACCGCTGCGCGTGCTCGCCCCGCGCCAGTGCCGTCGCGGCTTCCTGTGGACCTTCCTCACCGACGATCTCGTCGGCTACCGGTTCAGCCCCGATCGCTCCGGCAAGACCCCCGTCGAGGTCCTCGGCGGCACTCGCGGCGATCTCGTCGTCGATCTCTACACCGGTTACAACGCCGTCACCGAGCCCGCCGGCCGCCGCCGCGTCGGCTGCTGGGCGCACGTCCGGCGGAAGTTCTTCGACGCCAAGAGCGGCGCGCCGCGCGCCGACGAGGTGCTCGCCCTCATCCTCGACCTCTACCGCGTCGAAGAGGAGGCCAAGAAGCTCGGCCTCGGCACCGACGCGCATCGCGCCCTGCGTGACGCCAAGAGCCGCGCGGTCTGCGCCCGGATCCGCACCTGGCTCGAGGAGCAGAGGAACCATGTGCCACCCCGGAGCGCCCTCGGCGTCGCGATCGCCTACGCCCTCAAGCAGTGGGCGGCGCTCACCCGCTTCCTCGACGACCCCACGCTGCCGCTCGACAACAACGCCGCCGAGCGCGCGCTCCGCGTCGCCGCCCTCGGCCGAAAGAACTTCCTCTTCGTCGGCAACGACCAGGCCGGCGACAACCTCGCTGGCCTCTACTCCCTCGTCGCCACCTGCCAGCTCCACGGCGTCAACCCCGAGGAGTACCTGGCCGACGTCCTGATCCGGGTGCAGACCCATCCGCAGCAACGGATCGACGAGCTACTGCCGCATCGGTGGCCCGCCCTCCGCGCCCCGCCCGCCGGCGGCGCCGACGCAAAGGCTCCCCAGAACTGACTGGCCGCGCCCGGCACGAGCCGCTGCGCCTCACAAGGCGCGGTTCCTCGATCGGTTACCTTCGATCTGCTCGCGCCGCCCGAGGAGCGGAAGGCCGCCGAGTGGTGCCATTCCGAAGGGATGCGAGGCACGCTGCGCGCCAGCGAGCTCCCTGCTGTCCGGAAGGATGGGCACCGCGTCGTCCTCGTGGGCGACTTCGCCCTGGTGGGCGCGGGCGGTGAGGTGGGCCTCCTCCTGGTCGTCAAGGAGTGGCGCCAGACCGAGCTCGTCCAGC
The DNA here is from genome assembly GCA_020848735.1 of Planctomycetota bacterium. Lineage (GTDB taxonomy): Bacteria > Planctomycetota > UBA1135 > UBA1135 > UBA2386 > JACRLW01. Next base: position 2,550 of record JADLHO010000263.1, read on the forward strand.
CGCCGCGCTTCCAGGGCGACGAACACTACGAGATCTCGGTGTCGGGGGGGGAGTTCGGTCGGGTGCGCCGCCACTGGGGGCCCAGCGCCACCGAGGGGGCGGCGATCGGAGACGTGTGCCACCGCGCGCTGTTCGGGCGCGAGCAGCCCTGCGAGGGCTGTCCCGCGCTGCGGGTGACCCAGGACGAGCCCGAGTACACGGCCGTGGTCCGCTCGACGCGCGCCGACGAGGGCTCGTTCCACATCGTGAGCGCCCAGGCGAGAGACGACGCCACGGTGCTCATCAGCGTGCGCTCCATCAGCGAGCTCCTGCTCGGCGATCTCGTCCAGGCCCGGCTCGCCGAGATCGCCGAGCGCAAGGGCCTCTCCGAGCGCGAGCGCGAGGTCCTGAACCTGCTCGTCCTCGGTCGCTCGGCCGACGAGATCGCGAAGATCCTCGGTATCTCGCCGCGGACCGTGAAGTTCCACCAGGCCAACGTCCTCGAGAAGCTCGGCGCCGACACTCGCCTCGACCTGCTGCGTGAGATTTTCTAGGAACGCGAGAGTCGCGCGCCTCGAGGGGAGGCGGCGGTCAGGCCCGGCGTGCCCAGCGCTGGCCGCTTAGCCGCCGCTCGCCCCGACGGCGCTGGTCGCGGGCGCGGGCAGGAGGACCGCGCCGTCCTTCACGTACGACGAGCCCGGGATCGACTTGGCCTGCTGCTTGGCGGCGGCGGCGGCCTGGGCGACGTCGGCGTAGCTGCGGAAGCGGCCGGCGCGGGCGGTGAGGGCGGCGATCGAGACGCTCATGATCGGGAAGCGGCGGAGCACGCCGAAGCGGTCGTTGGTCTCGATGTAGCCCCGCTCGCGGTCGCCGCGGTTGTAGTAGAGCGGGACCAGGCGGTCGAAGTCGCGGCAGATCGCGGCGCAGACCTGGTCGACGCGGGCCGGGCTCGTCACGAAGACGAAGTCGTCGCCGGCGATGTGGCCGATGAAGTCGCCCGGCGTGCCGTGGCGGGAGATCGCCTCGCGCACCAGGTCGCCCGTCTGGCGGATCACGCCGTCGGCCTTCGCGTAGCCGTAGTAGTCGTTGAAGGCCTTCAGGTTGTCCAGGTCCAGGTAGCACAGGGC
>JADLHO010000264.1 GCA_020848735.1 Planctomycetota bacterium
GTGGTGCACCGCTGGCTGCAGCGCATCGCCGAGGACGAACTGAAGGGCTGGGACGCGCAGCGCATCGCATCCCTGCATGCCGCCTTCGAGCGGGATCTTGCCCGCCGCGGCGTCCAGGAAGCGGGCCCCGCCGCCGAGCGGGTGGCTGCCGCGCTGACAAGGACCCTCCTCGATGCGCGCGGCCGCTGGCTCCTCGGTCCGCACGCTGAAGCGAAGAGCGAGCTCCGCCTGCGCACGCGCGAGCGCTCGCTGGTGATCGATCGCTTTTTCATCGACGCGGACGGCCGGCGCTGGGTCGTGGACTTCAAGACCAGCAGCCACGAAGGCGGCAGGCTCGAGGCCTTCCTCGACGAGCAGCGCCGGCGCTACGCCGCGCAGCTGGATGCCTACGCCGAAGCGCTCGGCGGCGCGAGCCGCGGCCTCTATTTCCCGTTGCTGGGCGGCTGGCGGGAGTGGTGAGCGGCGCGAAGCGGCCTACGCCGCCTTGCCCTTGAGCTTGCCCATCACGCCGCCCATGATGCGCTCGAAGAACGGCACCTCGGGTTCTTCCTCCATCACGACGGCTTCGCCCGCGCGCAGGCGCCGCTCGATTTCGGAGCGCGTGCACTCGATGTAGTCCTTCTCGCCCCGGTCGCAGAAGATGTAGCGCGTCTTGCGCGGGGTGACGAAGATGAGGCGCGCCGGGCGCGCGGGCTTGGGCGGGGCGCCCGCCTCCGCAGCCTGTGCTGCCGGATCCCTGAACTCCAGCCAGTCGCCCACCTTGAGGTTGTCGGGGTTGGTCGGGTCCCAGCGGCGGCGGCCGAAGCTGCCGCTGCCGGCGAGGTCGGCATCTGCGCCGCTCACCTGCACGGTGCCCTCCCCGAACGGGTTGCGGATGGTGATCGGCGCGGTGAAGTCCAGGGCCTTCGCGGGGGCCTCCGGCGCCGCGGGCGCCGCCTCCCCCTTGGGCGAGGCGCTGAGGATCGTGGTGTGGATGCGCATCAGGTCGGGGAAGAAGGCTTCGCGCACCTCCTCGGCGGCGCCCGCGGCCGTGAGGCCCGCGGCGAGGCTCTTGAGCAGCGGCGGGATCGCCACCATGAGCTTGCGGCGCTCCTCGGCGCCTTCCTTGGGCTGCACGCTCCAGATCAGCTGGTCCATGACCTCGAGCGAGCGCTTCCAGGGCTCGCTGTCGGGGCCGCGCTTGACGTGGATGAGCATCATCAGGCGCAGCCAGTGCTCGATCAGGAACTCGAGCACAGCGCCCGGCAGGTTGGCCGCCTGCAGGCGCGCGCTCATCTCGGCCTGCGCGACGCTCTTGGCCACCGACAGCGCCTCTTCCTGGATGATGCGCTCGGCGGCCGCGCGCGCCTCTTCCTCGATGCGCCGGTCCTCGCGCGCCATCAGCGCGACCAGCTGCTCGCGCACGAGCGTGAAGGTCTCGACGTCGTCCTTGTACTCGCTGATCAGCCCCTGGATGATCGTCTCCAGGTGGCCGAAGAGCGCGCTGCCGGTGTTGAAGTCCGCCGGCAGGCGGATGGCGATCTCGCCCAGCGTGTCGAGCAGGTTGCGGGCCGGGTGGTCCTTCCTCTGGAAGAAGGTCTTGTCGGCGATCGCCACCTTCAGCACCGGGATCTGCATCCGGCCGATGAGGCCCTTGGCACCCAGCGGGATTTTCGGGTCGTCGAAGAGCTGGTCGAAGAGCATCGCCACGACGTCGAGCGTCATGGCGTCCACCTGGCCCATCGCGGCGCCGACCTGCGAGGACTTCAGCTCGTGCAGGACGTTGGTGGTGCCGGTGACCGGCCCCGTGGGCAGGGTCGCGCCCGCGCCCAGGGCCGCCAGGCCGTCGAGCTGCAGCTGCGTGAGCGAGTTGAGCAGCTCCGCGCCCTGCACGAGCGGGTCGCCGCCGACGCCGCTGCCCCCGCCGCCGCCCTGGCTCGCGGCGAGCTTCTGCAGCACGGCGAAGATGTCCTGCCCCCCGGCCTCGTCGTCCGAGTCGTCGTCGTCCTTCTTCTTCCGCTTCTTCTTGTGCTCCTTCTTCGGCGCGCCGTAGCGGATCTTCGGCAGGATCGAGTTCTGCACCAGCAGGTCGTTCAGCGCCTCGTAGGCCGGGCGCACCGCCTCCAGCACCAGCGCGTCGAACAGCTCGAGGAACACCGCGCGCATTTCCGCGCCCTCGAAGACCGCCTGGCAGGCGTGCTTCCAGGCGTCGCAGATCGCGTTCGGGCTGAGCGGGTTCGCCTCGGGCTGCAGGTCCGCGTCGCCCAGCAGCACGCCCACGCGCTGGTCGAGCGCGTTGACCTCGTCCTCGCACAGGCGCCGCAGCTTCGCGGCGAGCTCGTTGAACTTGAGCGTTTCCGCCAGGTCCTCGTCGGCCACCAGCGAGAGCTCCATCGACGACAGGTCCGCGTCGGCGAAGCCGCCGCCGATCTGGCGCGCCTTGTTGCTGCGCTGCTGGAATTCGCCGAGGAAGCGCTGGTGGAACTGCTTCTCCAGCTCCGGGCCCTTCGTGCGCGCGAGTTCGCGCGCTTCCTGCAGGCGCTTCTGCTGCTCGCGGTCCTGCGTCTTCGTGATGCGCTCGGCGAGCGCCTCGTCCGCCTTCGCGAGCATTGCCGAGATCGCCTCGTCGAGCTGGCCGGACGCGACGTCGCGGCACTTGGCCAGAAGCGCGTCGAACGCCGAAGTCCCCTGCATGACCGAAGCCAAGTCCGCCGATCCCATGTCAAGAAGTGTAAGGATTGTAGTCCCGTTGTCCCGTGACCTAGTTCACGTCCCGGCGGCAATCCCCGGTGATTTCCGGCCAAACTCGGGCCGGCGCGCTTGCGAGCGCGATCCGATGGGCACAGCATCGGACAGGCCGATGCCGAGATCAGAAGCGAAGGAGCCGGGCATGCAGGGCAGCCAGCGGGAAGCGGACGAGCGCGCGATGGTGGCGCGGCATGAGGAGAAGGACCGGGCGCTGGGCCGTGCCCGCGCCTGGGCGACCAGCCTGCTGCTGCTCGCCGCGCTGGTCTACGTCCTGGCGACGGCCCTCGGGCCGGGGATGCCGGGCGCGCCCTACGTCGCGGCCTTCTGCGAGGCGGCCATGGTGGGGGCGATGGCCGACTGGTTCGCGGTGGTGGCGCTCTTTCGCCATCCGCTGGGCGTGCCGATCCCGCACACGGCGATCCTGCCGGAGAACAAGGCGCGCATCGCGCGCGGCATCGCCGAGTTCATCCAGCACAACTTCCTGACGGCGGAGGCGATCGTCGCGAAAATCGCCGAAATCGGCCCGGCGAACCGGCTGCGCGCCTGGCTGCTCGGGGCAGACAACGCCGGGAAGCTCGCCGGCCTCGCCACGCGTGTGATCGCCTTCGGCCTCACTGCCTTCGACGACGCGCGGGTGCGGCATTTCCTGCACGCCGCGGTCGCCGCGAAGCTGAAGGAGATCGACGCCGCAGCCGCGGCGGGCGGCATCCTCGACGTGCTGACCGAGAACCGCCGCCACCACGCCGTGCTGGACGAGGTGCTGCGGCTCGTGGACGAGGCGATGGCGAATCCGGAGACTCGCGCCTACCTTGCCAGGGCCGTCGCGGCCGAAAGCGCGCTGGTCGACGCTGCCAGCCGGCTCGGCTGGAAGCTGGACGAGGTCATCGCGTTGAAGATCGCCAACGGCGCGGCGCGCACCATCGAGGAAGTGCGCCGGGACCCCGACCACCTGCTGCGCCGCAAGTTCGACGACTTCATCGCCGGGTTCATCGCCAGGCTGAAGAGCGACGAGGCGACCCGCCTGAAAGTGCAGGCCCTGCGCGACGAGCTGGTCGGCAACCCGGCCCTCGCGGCCTACGTCGGCGAGCTCTGGAAAGATTTTCGCGGCTGGCTCGGCAGGGATCTCGCCGACCCGGCCTCGCGCGTGCACCTGGCGATCGAGGGCATGGTGCGCACGCTGGGCGACAAGCTCGACGCCGACGCCGACATGCGGCGCTGGATCGACGAGCAGATCCTCAAGGCCGTGCCGCCGCTGGTGGAGGAGAACCGGTCGAAAATCGGCCGCTTCATCGAGGACCGCATCAACGAGTGGCACCGCGACAAGTTCGTCCAGGAAGTCGA
>JADLHO010000265.1 GCA_020848735.1 Planctomycetota bacterium
ATCGCCAAGTGCATGCCGAGGCATCGCCACCAGGAGTGGATCAAGTTCCTCGATCACATCGACGAGTTGACCCCGAGTGAGTTCAGCATCCACGTCGTGGCCGACAACTACGCCACACACAAGCACGTCAAGGTGAAGCGATGGCTGGCTCGCCATCCGCGCTTCCATATGCACTTCACCCCGACGAGTTCGTCCTGGCTGAATGTGATCGAGAGGTTTTTCCGCGACCTGTCGGAGAAGCGACTTCGCCGCGGCTCGTTCCGCAGCGTCGAAGCGCTCATCGCGGCGATCATGGACTACGTTGAGCGTCACAACCTCGATCCAAAGGCGGTCGTCTGGACTGCTACCGTCGAGTCGATCCTGGCCAAGGTCGGCCGCGCACGCGCCGCCCTCGATAATGGTTCAACTGTCTGACTCAGACCACTAGATCCGCTGCGCGGGACGCTGCGCCTTTCGACCAACTGGATCGCGATGGGCCACTTCAAGAACGTCGTCGACACGACGCGCTGGATCAGCTGCAGGTACGACTCCTCGACCTCCCAGTTCTCGACGACCATCGGGACGGACCTCGGCGACAAGGTCGAGGTCTTCATCGAGCGCGCGGGTTCGCCGGACATCACGCTCGTCCCGAGCACGAACATCGCGCAGCCGATCCAGACCTTCGTCCGGACGGTCGTCATCCGCAGCGGCGACCACGTCGTGTGGGAGGTCAACGGCAACGTCGAGGGTGACTACACCTACTGACGGCGCGGCTCGCGAGCGCAACGCATCCTCGCGCCCGGCGCGAGCGCGAACTCCGCGCTCGCGCCGTCGTTGCGTCGGGTGGACCGCGGCCGGGAATTCTCCGATCGGGCGTCCCTTCGCGCGCCCGACCTTCGCCGAGTCCGGAGTCGCGGGCGTCCGCGACCTCCAGCAAGAACCCCGATCCCCACGAGGAACGCCATGAACTTCGTCTCCCGTCTCCGCAACCTCGCCGTTCTGTCCTGCCTGACCCTCGCCCCGGCCAACGCACAGCGCTTCATCGATGGCCACGTCGACGTCGACACGTTCGCGACCTGGACCATCGACGCGATCGGCCGCCCCGGCGAGCTCGCCATCGTGCTGATCAGCGTCGGCCTCGATCCGGCCGGCGGGCTGGTGACGGGATTCGGCACGCTCCAGCTCGATCCGCGGGCGATGTGGCCACTCGCGGTCCTCCCGCTCGACGCGAGCGGCCGGGCCCGGACCTCGATCCAGCTCGCACACCGCGAACTGGTCGCCTACGCCCAGATCGCCTTCCTGAACCCGGTGACCTCGTCGCTGACGCTCTCGAGCGACTGGCTGGCGATGGGCCACGACTTCGCGCCGACCGACCAGTACCGCGCCTCCGGCACCCGCTACGACTCCGATTCGAACACGACGCGCACCGTGATCCGCGCGAGCCGCGGCGACCGCCTCGTGCTGCGCCTCGTGCGCAACGGCGTGGACTACGACTACTACAACGAGGCGCTGGCGCGCGGCGACGAGACGATCGAGGTGCCTGTCACGCCGCGCCCGCGCCGCGGCGACGTCATCAAGGTGATCTGCAACGGCGTGGTCGTGCAGACCCTGCAACAGTGACCGCGCTTCGTCCTATCATGCTCGGCCTCGCCGCCGCCCCGCGGCGCAGGCCGCGCATGCCCTTCGCCCCGATCCCCGACGTTCTCGAACAACTCAAGCAGGGTCGCCCGATCGTCCTCGTCGACGATCCTGACCGTGAGAACGAGGGCGACCTCTGCTTCGCCGCCGAGTTCGCGACCCCGCAGCTCGTGAACCTGATGGCGAAGGAGGCTCGCGGCCTGGTGTGCCTGGCGCTCGAGGCCGCGATCTGCGACCAGCTCACGCTCGGCCCCCAGGCGCCCGACAACGGCTCGCGCTACGGCACCGCGTTCACGGTCAGCATCGAAGCCCGCGAAGGGGTGACCACCGGGATCTCCGTCGCCGACCGCGCGAAGACGATCCTCACCGCGGTGCACCCCAATGCCAAGCCGAGCGACGTCGTCCGGCCCGGTCACGTCTTTCCGCTGCGCGCGCGCGAGGGCGGCGTGCTGGTCCGCACCGGGCAGACCGAGGGCATCGTCGATCTCTGCCGTCTCGCCGGGCTGCGTCCGGCCGGCGTGATCTGTGAGATCATGAACGACGACGGCACGATGGCCCGCGTGCCGCAGCTCGAAGTCTTTGCCGAGAAGCACGGCGTGCTGATGTGCTCGATCGCGGACCTCGTCGAGTACCGCCGCCGCCGCCGCGAGCGCATCATCGAGCGCGTCGCGCACGCGAAGATGCCGACCCGCTTCGGCTACTTCGACAGCTTCACCTACGCGAGCACCGTCGACGGCCGCACGCACGTCGCGCTGACCGTCGGCGTCGAGCGGCCCAAGGAGATCGGCGGCCGCTTCCCGCATATCGAGGAGCCCATCCTCGTGCGCGTCCACTCGGCCTGCCTCACCGGCGACGTCTTCGGCTCGCTGCGCTGCGACTGCGGCGAGCAGCTCGATCGCGCGCTCAAGGCGATCCAGGCCGCGGGTGTGAATTCGATTCCGGGCACAATTGTGGCTCTCCTAAAGGAGCTGTAGCTCTGGCAGCGTAATGCCGCCGCAGCAGAGGTAGATGGTCGCGATCATCGACGCCGCGGAGTGGAAGCCGAAGGCGCGATGGCTGAGGAGCAGGATCTTGTTGTTGACGCCCTCTGCGAGCCCGTTGGTGATGCGGTGCTCGAGGAAGGCACGAATGCCTGCAAGGTGATCTCGAAGCGTGCGGCCCAATCGGATGAAGGGGTCCAGGCGCGAGCGCGAGGCCCACTTGATCCACCTGGAGAGGTGGTCAGTACTCCCAGCGGTGTGGTGTCGACGGTCGAGAGCGTCGAGTAGGTTCTCCTTGAGGAGCCAGGCCCGCCCAAGGG
>JADLHO010000266.1 GCA_020848735.1 Planctomycetota bacterium
CCGTAGGTGCGCGCTGGAACAGCGCAAGGGCTTGCTGCCCCGGACTCGACTCCCGGGCCGCCGTCGCTACCCTCCGCATCGGCCAGACTTTCCGGAAGACCTCCGGACAGACTTTCCGGAACCGACAGCACCCTCGCGCGGGGCATGCTCTTCGAGGGGAGAGTCCCCACCCCCGACGAACTCGATTTCTGCTGATCGTACAGGCCGCCTCCGACCTACCGGCCTGGCAAGACCGGCTTCGCGCTCTCTCGACTCGAACTGCTTGCCAGTGCTTGGTACCGCAGCGTCGCCAGCGGTTGGAACCCTTCGACATGCTGCGCGCGGATCTGCACGAGCAGCCGCTGCTGCACGGGCGCCGGATCCGGATTCACGCGCAAGACCAAGGCTCCGACCGGAGCGCCGAGATCGAGTACGCGGTCGAGATCCTCCACGAGCGTGTGCGGCACGAAGCCGACACGTGCCCGGCTCGCGCCGAGCATGAGCAGGGCCCGCGCATCCCAGTCGTTGCCGATGTCGCGCTCGATGGCCAGGCGATCGCCGGGCCGGAGCTCTCGGATTGCTTCCTCCGCCCCGGCGATGTGGCGGATGCCGCGCGCGAATGCCGAATACACCCAGGAGCCGGAGGCCTCGTCGAAGTCCGGTGGGACGAAGATCTCGAGGTTGTCGGTCACCTTCCGGCCCTCGCTCCGACCGAGCACGAGGATGGGGTCGGCGGGGGCGTCGAGGCCCAGGCGCTCGAGGTGTTCCAGGAAGTCGGGCCGGGACGGCGACATCACCCGATTCCCGAAGAGCGGGAACAACTCATCGGAGAGGTAGACGCGGTCGAGCCGTCGCATGCGGGCGAACGGGCTGAAGCCGTGTCGCAGCGCGTCGCGCACCCCGTGCACGTACGCGAACTCGTAGCGCGGCGACTCGCCGCGGACGAGGAGTCGAGCGACCGGGTAGATCGCTCGGTTCGCGCGGCACTGCCAGGCGACGAAGAGGACTCGGGGGCTGGAGTTCATGACGAGTGGAGCGACGACAGATGGCGCCGGTTGGACTCTAGCATCGCCCAGGCAAATCGTCGGGCGGGAGCGCTGGCGACGGCCGCGGGGAGCTTGTGAACGGACTCGGCGAGCTCCTTTGGGGAGACGCCCATGAGGAGGGCGAGCCAGCCTTCTGCGGCCCGATGACAGAGCTCACGAGCGCGTGCGAAGGCTTGGTGGACGCTGAGCTTGTGGGCTCCGGTCCCGAGCGAGAAGAGGGGCGAGCGTCCATGCATGCAGTAGGCGTCAACCGTCGCTAGGCGATCCCGCCCGTCGAGCCGGCGAGTTCGCTCGCCGTCGCTCAGCTCACGGCCGAGTGACGAGGCGTGGTCGAAGCTCGGGGCCAGCTCTGCGGTCTCGCCGGTTTCGGAACTCCGGACGAGGAGACCCCAGTTCTCGTGGTGTCGGTCGGTGTTGCCGATGACCGCGTCGAGCATCAGGTAGCCGACGAAGGCGTCGGAGGCAGTGTCGACGAACGGCAGCGCCGAGCAATCGGCCGGGCGCCCGATCCCCGCCTGGTTCAGAGCGGCGAGGATCCAGTCCACCGAGTGCAGTCTGGGTCGCTTCCGTGCCTTGTCGTAGCCCGGCATGCTCGACAGGAGAGCGTTCCCGAGCACCAGGGACCCCGCCGAGCGATCCGGTGTGAAGTTGAGTGAGATGCTCCCGAGCACGCCATTCCACTCCGCCAGTTCGACGCGCGCGTGAGGGATCCCGATCAGCTCCGCGACCTCGGCCCCGAGCTTCTCGGCCCAGTGCTCGCCGCTGTTCTTGCGCGGGTGTTTGAAAAGCCACTCGCGCTCCTGATCGTCGAGCAGCCAGATCTTCGCCTTCGTGCCGACCGACTCGTCCCCCAGGGTCTTCCAGGTCGAGGCATCTACGATCGGGTAATGCACGGCGGCATGATCGGTGCGGGTCGCCGCAGCTGCCAGTCCTCGTCGTTGTCGTGGCGGTCGGAGCTCGTCAGCCTGTTCAGGCAGGGCTCATCCGCTTGCAGAGGCCGGGGCCACAGGTTCGGGGGGCCCGTACCCGGGACTCGCAGGACGCGTGTGGGAGTCTCTCGAAGGCGCACTGAGGCGCGTCGAGCGCGACGGAGCCGGTCGATCGCCCGGAATCCAGAACGCGGGTCGGTGCGGAAGGGCGTCGCACTCGTGTGCACCGGTCTCGAACGCGCGGTGGTGCAGGGCATGATGCCCTCTCCATCGAACGTGAACACCGCGGCTCGGCCCATGACTTCGATCGCCCGTATTGGCCGAGTTCCTCGCGACGAACCTCGAAGGACTGCTGGCCGCGGACCTGGAGTCGCACCCTGCCTCCAGCACCTCAGCCACGCCCACCGCTCCCACAGCATCAATCCACCCGCGCACCCTCCCGCACGAACCCCTCCAACTCCGCGAGCCGTGCCGAAGCCTCGCGCACGCCGCGGTCGCTGATCGCGTCGAGGAAGCGTTGGGCCTTCGGGCCGAGCGTGCCGCGCTCGAGCCGGCGTCG
>JADLHO010000267.1 GCA_020848735.1 Planctomycetota bacterium
CCGTAGGTGCGCGCGGGAACAGCGCAAGGGCTTGCTGCCCCGGACTCGACTCCCGGGCCGCCGTCGCTACCCTCCGCATCGGCCAGACTTTCCGGAAGACCTCCGGACAGACTTTCCGGAACCGACACCGAGGCGATGGCCTGGAGTTGGATTGCCAACTCCTACGTCGTGGTGTGTCACATCTGAGCCGGGGCCGGAGCGCTGCCGGAGCTCGTTGTGGAGGAGAAGATCGTGCGTTCGCTCCAGCCAACCCGGTCGTGGCAGGGCGGCAATCTGGCGTGTTCGTGGCAGCGGCGATCAAGGAACTGCCGACCGAGCTCGAGCCATTGGCTTCCGCGGCGCGCGGGGCAGCCGCCGGTGCGAGGGCGGCAACGCTGCAAGGCGAGGATCGCGTCGGCGATCGCCGGAATGACAAATGCCCACTCACGTGGACGGCGATCGACGGGAGCATCATCGCGATCGGGTTCGCCGTCCTGCGGATGCGGCAGTTGCCAGGCGCCTGCGGGTTCGAAGCCTTGGGATTCGTGGCGAGTCTCCACCGTGGCCAGGACGTCCGACAAGTTCGGCCGCAAGGAGCTCGACCCGGATCCGCCCCGTGAAGCCCTGGTCAGGTGGGGAGGAGGCCAGCGGCGAGGCTGCGCCACGCGGGGTGTGGACCACAGCACGGACCTGCGCAGGTAGCGAGTTCGAGCGCGACCCCCGTGATGAGCTGACCTGCGATTGTCCAGGTGCGCGCGGATCGATGCACAGAGCGAGCCTCCCCTTCAGCCTCTGGGCTCCACGCCGGGGAGCCGCGCTCGTCGGCTCGACAGCGCGACGGGACTGCGGCACGATGCGGGCCCGTCTCCCGCGCGTGCGCGGTGAGACGACTTGCCTGGCGATGAACGGCCATTCCCACCTGATCCTCTACGTCGCCGACCAGGCGCGGAGCCGCGCCTTCTACTCCGCGGTGCTCGGCTCGCCGCCGCGGCTCGACGTCCCGGGAATGACCGAGTTCGAGCTGCCCGGCGGCGCGGTGCTCGGGCTCATGCCCGATTGCGCGATCGAGCGCCTGCTCGGGCCGGTGCTCCCGAAACCGTCGACCGCGCGGGGAGTGCCGCGCGCGGAGCTGTGCCTCCTGGTCGACGATCCGGCGGCGTTCCACGCGCGCGCGCTCGCGGTCGGTGCCGCGGAGCTCAGTCCGCTGAGCCGCCGTTCGTGGGGGCATGCCGCGGCGTATTCGCTCGATCCCGACGCCCATGTTCTGGTCTTTGCGGTCGAAGCCGCAGCCAGGAAGGACTGAGCGATGGGCCTCGAGAGCGTCGAGCTCGTCATGGAGTGGGAGGAGGCCTTCGGCATCGCCATTCCCGATGAGGCGGCGTCCCGATTGACGACGCCGCGGCTCGCCACGGAGTACCTCCTGTCGCGTCTCGAGCGACGGAGCGCGACGGAGTGCATCCGCCAACGGATCTTCTTCCGCCTGCGGCGGGGCTTCCGGCTCGCGCTCGGCCAGACCGTGACCCGCTTCGAACCCCAGGCGAAGCTGCGCTCCTGCGTGGCGCGTCGCGAGTGGCCGCAGGTCTGGGCCCGCGTGCGGCAGGCCGCGCTCGGCGAGAGCTGGCCCGAGCGGGCGCCGTTCCGGGGTCCGATCGAGTTCCGGATCCGGACCCTCGGCGACCTCGTTCAGGAACTCGCCCGCTGCGATCCTCGCGCGGAGCCGGCGCCGGGCATGGGCTGGACGCGCGAGCAGGTCTCGCTCGCGGTGAGGCGCGCGGTCGACGAGGTCGTGGGCGCCCGGTACTTCGACGAGGACGACGAGTTCGTCACCGAGCTCGGCATTCGGTGAGCCCGTTCCGACGTGCCGCTCAGAACTCGAAGAGGACCCGGACGCCTTCGGCTCCGGCCGCGGAGCGCGCGGACACGACGCCGAAGGCACCCGCGTGGCGCGCGACGAACTTGAGCACCAGGCGGTCGCTGTCGACCTGCTTCGGCGGTGTCGTGCCGTTGCTGTTCTTGACCCGCAGCCAATGGCGAGCGAGAGCGGCATCCGTCATGTTCAGGACATTCGCGACGAAGGCCTGATGGGCCTCGGAGCCGTCTTCGCGGCCATAGGGTCGGGCCTCCGTGCCGTCCGGCCATTCGCTGAGCTCCTTGAGGAAGAGCGTCCGGACCGTCGCTTTGGCCGATTCGCTCCCGGCGACCAGCGGGTTCTTCGCATGGACGACCAACGCGAAGCCCGAACCCTGCGATGAGGCCGAAGGGAGCGCGGAGTCCGTGGGATCCTGGAGGACGGCGAGCGCGGCCGTGAGCACGAACAGGGCGAGATTGCGCAGCACGGTGCCGGCTCCTCAGAAGCTCAGGGACCAGCTCAGGTTCACGGAGTCCACGACGGCGTCGCTCCGAGGCATGAGCAGATGATGGAAGTCGAGGCGCAGGCGGACGGAGGGGCACGGGTCGTAGCACAGTCCCACCAGGTGCTCGGTCGCATGACCGACGTCGAGGGGCATGGTGACGATCGACGGGCTGGTGGCGACGACCACCTGATCGCTGCCGCGGTCGTAGTAGTCGAAGCGATACGAGATGCCCAGATGGGCGAGCGCGAACCAGGTCAGCTCGGTGGATGCGGCCCGCTGGTCGTGGTAGCCATCCTCCGCGCTCTGGTAGAACTCCGCCTTGGACACGAAGTCGCCGAGACGCCATTGGACGTCCACCCCGACGAACCCGTAGTCCCGTGCGCCATTGAATTGCGGCGGGAACGGCGACTGGAAGGCCGGGACGTTCGTGAGGAGGTCGAAGCCGGAGCGCCCGGATCGCCGGCCGCTGCCGTAGTTCGCCGCGACGTTCAGGCCGAGCTCGGTGAACTCGTAGGCGAGACGGAGTCCGAAGAGCGCTCGATCCGGGGCGCTGTCCTGGACCCCGAGGTAGGCGTCGTACTCCATTCGGCCCGTCTCGGACAGCACGTGTTTGCCGGCCGCGCGCAGGCCGACGATCTGCTGGGGATAGAGCGCGTTCTCGAGGAGGGCCCGCGTATGCAGGCTCCCCAGGGCGATGGTGCGCGCCGGGATGAAGTACTCGCGGTTCGTCGTCCCGTGCGGGGTGCCGATCACTCCACCGCTGAGGGAGAGCGCATCGCTGTGGTGCCATTGCGCTTCCATCCGGGCGAGGAAGACGCTCGCCTCGCTCGACTCGTCCGCGATGAAGCTCGGATCGCGTCGTGTCGGCGTCGCCGGGTCGTCCAGCAGACCGCCGTTGAAGAGGTAGAAGCCGGGTGTCGCGAAGAGGGACCAGTCCTCGTCGAGCTGTGCCTTCAGATAGAGCTCGACGACCGAGACCACGTGGCCGGCGCGGCTGCGGTCGTCGCCGTGCATGGCGGAGAACAGGGACGTGACGTGTCCGCCGAGGTCGAGATCGCGCGCGGTATAGGCCTGGAGCACGGCCCGGCTACCGAGCCGCTCCGTCAGCTTCGCCTGCTGTTCCTCGAGTTCGTCGACGCGGGCGCGCATCTCGCCCAGGGCCTGTCGCAGGTCCTGGTCCTCTGCCGCGGCGCCGGGCTCCTGCGCCGAGGCGTGCGCGTTCAGGGTGGAGATCAGCAGGACGATGGGCAAGACGCCGGAGATGAGGGCGGTCACGGCTTTCCTTTGCGAGGACTCGTCGGGCGCCGTTGGCATCGACCCTGCGTCGCGACGACTTGAGCCGGGCCGCGGTGCGTCGTGCAATAGGCGGCATATGGGGTATCCACCCGATCAAGCATCGTGCGGCGCCGGTCGATCTGCCCGCGGATGCTCGCGTGTCCACCGGAGTCGCATTGTCGCTGACCGGCAAGCTCATCCTCGGGTTCCTGTTCGCTCTGCTCCTGCAGATCACCCAGATCGTGGTCACCAGTTCCTTCACCGCGCGTTTGCAGGAGGCCGCCACGCAGGTCGCGCAGGCGCTGTCCGCGAGCATCGCCCTGCAAGGCGGGCTCGAGGCCATTGCCGGATTGCGGAGCCGGATCGAGCTGGACGCGCGTCGGTCCCAGCCGGTCAAGGTCCCGGTCCTGCGCGTCTTCGTCGAGGAGGCCGGAGCGCAGCTCCGCGGCCTGGCCGAGGCCCATCCGCCGATCCAGGGACTCGATCTGCGGGCCCTGGACGAGAAGCAGGCCGGTCTCGTGAAGCAGCTCGAGCACGTCGAGCGGGAGTCCGAAGGCGCTGGGATGGAACCGCTCGTCGATCTGCTGGCGTTCCTCGATGATTCCGCGCAGCAGCTCGAACAGGAGCTGCGCCAGGCGCAGATCGCGCTGCGCGCTGCCGGTGAGGCGGGCGTGCGGCGTGAGCGGGCCGTGCGGGACCTGCCGCTGAAGGCGAGCCTCCTGATCGCCGGTGCGGGGATCCTCGTCATGGCGGCCTTCGTGGCCTGGTTCTCGCGGCAGCTCGTCATTCCCATCGAACGCGCCTGGGCAGAGCTCGAGGAGCGAGTCGCGACCCGCACGCAGGAGCTGGGCCACACCGTGGAGGAGCTCGAACGACAGATCCAGGAGCGCCGACGGGCCGAGATCCAGAAGGACGAGCTCCACCTGAAGCTCGTCGACGCGTCGCGGCGGGCCGGCATGGCCGACCTGGCGACCGGCGTGCTGCACAACGTCGGCAACGTCCTCAACAGCGTGAACGTGTCGGCGAACCTCCTGCGGCAGCAGCTCGCCGACTCGCATGCAAACCGGCTCGGTCGTGTCGCGGCACTCCTGCAGGACCATGCGGGGGAGCTCGGCGAGTTCCTCTCGAGCTCGCAACAGGGGCTCCTGCTGCCGGGCTACATCGAGCAGCTCGCCGCGCAGCTCGCGCAGGAGAAGCAGCGTGCGGTCGAGGAGGTCGGCAACCTGTCCGCGAGGATCGACCACCTCAAGGAGATCGTCGATCGCCAGCAGAACTACGCGCGCAGCGCCGCCGTGACGGTGCAGGTCGACGTGTCGAAGCTCGTCGCCGAGGCCCTCGACATGCAGAAGGAGGCGCTGCACGACGCCCATGTCTCGACCGAGATCGCGGTCGACGGCGACGAGCACTGCGAGGTCGATCACTCGCGGGTGATGCAGGTCCTGATGAACCTCGTCGCCAATGCGCGGCACTCGATCGTGGACACGGGGCGGGCCGAGGGCCGGATCGCGATCCGGATCACGCGCCTCGCGGACTCGGTCCGGATCGCGGTGACCGACGACGGCGTCGGGATCCGCACCGCGGATCTCGAGCGCATCTTCAGCCACGGCTTCACGACGCGTCGGGACGGCCATGGCTTCGGCCTGCACCACAGCGCGATCGCGGCCGCGCAGATGGGGGGCAGGCTCTGGGCGGAGAGCGCCGGGCCGGGGCAGGGGGCGACGTTCACCCTGGAGCTGCCGTCACGCAGCCTCTGCGAGGCGACGCCATGAGCGGAGCGACGGCCGCGGGATCGGCGATGAACCGCCGCGTTCTCGTCATCGACGACAACGAGACGATCCAGGCCGACTTCCGGAAGATCCTCACGCCCGTCCAGCCGGCCGACGAGGAGTTCCGTCGCACGGAGGCCGCGCTCTTCGGCGACACCGCTCCCGAGCTCGAATCCGTGCGCTTCGAGCTCGCCACCGCGAGCCAGGGCAAGGCGGGACTCGAGCTCGTCCTCGCGGCGAGGAACGAGGGGCGACCCTTCGCGTGCGCCTTCGTCGACATGCGCATGCCGCCCGGCTGGGATGGCATCGAGACGATCGAACGGCTCTGGGCGGTCGATGCCGAGCTCGAGGTCGTGATCTGCACGGCGTTCTCGGATTACTCCTGGGAGGAGACGGTCCGCCGCCTCGGCCGGACGGACCGCCTCCTGATCGTCAAGAAGCCGTTCGACGCCGTGGAGGTCCTGCAGGTCGCGAGCGCGCTCACGCACAAATGGAATCTGCAGCAGCAGGCGCGGCGGACGCTCGGCGAACTCGACGCCCTGGTGCGCACGCGCACCAAGGAGCTCGAACGCGTCCGCGACGATCTGCTGGCGCTGAACCGCGAGCTGGGTCGGGCGAAGGACGCCGCGGAGACCGCCAACCGCTCGAAGTCGTTGTTCCTGGCCAATGTCAGCCACGAGCTGCGCACGCCGATGACCGCGATCCTCGGCTATGCGGAGGAGCTCAAGGACCGGCTGGAAGGGCGCGACGACCTGCGCTTCGAGCACGAGTCGCTGATCACGATCCAGCGCAATGCGCAGCACCTCGTGCTCATCATCGGCGACCTCCTCGACATCTCGAAGCTGGAGGCCGGGCGGCTGCGGGTCGAGTCGATCCCGTGCTCGCCGCTCGAGGTCCTCCGCGAGGTGCTCGGTCTCCTGGCCCAGAAGGCGCGCGCCAAAGGACTCGAGCTCGCGCTCGAGTGCGCGGAGGACCTGCCGCGGTCCATCGCGAGCGATCCCCTGCGGCTGCGGCAGATCGTGCTGAACCTGGTCGACAACGCGATCAAGTTCACCGGGCAGGGCAAGGTCTTGGTCACGGCCAAGACCGCGGGTGAGGGCAGGGAGCTGGTCATTGCGGTCAGCGACCAGGGCTGCGGCATGACGCCGGAGGTCGTGGCACGGCTGTTCCGGCCCTTCGAGCAGGCCGACGTGAGCACCTCGCGGCGCTTCGGTGGCACGGGACTGGGCCTCGCCATCTCGCGGCAGCTCGCGCGTCTGCTCGGCGGAGATCTGCGCGTGCGCAGCGAGCCCGGCGTCGGGAGCACCTTCACCCTCGCGGTCCCCACGGGAGTGGTGTCCCCGAGCGGTCGGGGTCCGACCGACGCCGGGGCGCCGCCGTCGCCGATCGTGCCGCCGCCGGGCTCGCGCGTGCTCTTGGTCGAGGACGGATTGGACAATCAGCGCCTCTTCGCCCGGATCCTCGAGCGCGCCGGCCTCGCGGTCACGGTCGCGGGCACCGGCACGCGTTGTCTCGAGCTCATCGGTGCGCCGTCCGAGCACCGCTTCGAGCTCGTCCTCATGGACATCCAGATGCCGGAGATGGACGGCCTGCAGGCGACCGCGCGGCTGCGGGCCGCGGGGCACGATCTCCCGATCGTCGCGCTCTCGGCGGGCGCGATGCTCGAGGACGAACACGCCTGCGCCAGCGCGGGCTGCAATGCCTTCCTCGCCAAGCCCATCGACCGGACGCTCCTGCTCTCGACCATCG
>JADLHO010000268.1 GCA_020848735.1 Planctomycetota bacterium
GCGCTCGGCGCGGCCGAGGCCGAGGTGCACGCGCAGCGGGTTGGCGCCGAAGCTGCCGCCGCTGTTCACGTGGCGGAACACGCGGCGCGTGACCCCGTCCTCGCGGAACTCGACCGTGATGCGCGCTCCGATCGCGCAGCGGTTCGCGCGCGTCCCGACGAGCTGCAGGCTGAGCCAGCGACGCTCGAAGCCCGGGTTCTCGAAGAGCACGTTGCGCGCGAGGTCGCCGGGGTAGGCACCGCCGGCCTGCAGGAAGACGTCGAGGTCGCCGTCGTGATCGAGATCGGCGAAGGCGATGCCGTGACCCTTCTGCACGTGCCCGAAGCCGCCCGCCATGGTGACGGGTTCGAAGCGCCGGCCTCCCGCGTTGCGCAGCATCACGTTCGGCATGAGGCTGTAGTACTCCTGATCGCCCGTGCCGAGATAGACGTCGAGCCAGCCGTCGTTGTCGAGGTCGCCGAAGTTGCTGCCCATCGGCATCGTCGGCCGCTCGAGGCCGCGCTCGCGCGCCACGTCGACGAAGCGCCCGTGACCGTCGTTGCGGTAGAGCCTGGCCAGCGACTGCGGCACGGCGAGGCCGAGCTCGGCCGCGGCGAGGTGCCCGATCCCGGTCTCGTAGCTCGACACGAAGAGATCGAGCGCGCCGTCGTCGTCGAAGTCGAAGAACCACGCGGGGAAGCTCGCCGTCGGACCCGTGACCCCGAGCCGCTCCGCCACGTCCTCGAAGCGCCCATCGCCCAGGTTGCGATAGAGCCGGTTGGCGTCGCCGAGATTGGACACGTAGAGGTCCGGCCAGCCGTCGCCGTCGAAGTCGCCGAAGCTCACCGCCTTGGCGAAGCGATCGTTGGTGACGCCCGCGAGCGCTGCGACGTCGACGAAGCGCCCGCCCTCGTTGCGGAAGAGCTGGCTCGCATGCCGCGCGCGCGCCGAGCTCTCGTTGCCGACGTAGAGATCGAGATCGCCGTCGAGGTCGAAGTCGGCGAAGGCCGCGGTCTGCGTCGGGGCGTGCCGCTCCCCCAGTCCGACCTCGAAGGTCACGTCGCGGAAGCGGCCGCCGCCCAGGTTGCGCAGCAGGGAGTTCGGGTGCGCACCGTGTTCGTGCAGCCAGGCGCCGCGGAGCACCAGGATGTCGAGCAGGCCGTCGTCGTCGTAGTCGGCCTGCACGAGGTTGAGTCCGCCGTAGATCCCGTCGAAGCCGGCGGCACGACTCGCGTCCTCGAAGCGGCCGTCGCCGCGGTTGCGCCAGAGCCGCAGACCACCGCGCACGTGCCAGGTCGAGACGCAGAGATCGAGGTGACCATCGCCGTCGAAGTCGTCGGCGATCACGCCGCCCGAGAGGTTCTGCGTGTCGAGACCGAGCGCGCCGGCGACGTTGCGGAAGCGCGGGAACGCGCGCTCGGGCGCGAAAGCCGCCGCCGGGATCCGCCAACGCTCGGGCACGCCGTCGGGGTGCTGGCCGAGCGCCATCTGCGTCACGTTGAAGAGCCAGAGCGCGGCGAGGTGCCAGTACTCGTCGCGCGTCGTGTGCTCGAGCACGTCGCGGAACGCCGCGAGCGCGCGCGTCGCCCCCTCCGTGCGCGTGTGCCGCCCGGCACCCACGAGCGGCAGGATGCAGCTCTCGGGCGACACCTGCGCGCAGCAGTTCTCGTCCTCGGCGAGCCTCAGCCACGCGACTCCGGCGTGGAAGCTCAGGAGCGTGAGCGCCTCGCGCGGTCCGCCGCGCGCGGCGAGCCGCGCCTGCAGCGCGGTCAGGCGCTCGATCGCCGCGCGCACGTCGCCGGCGCGGAGCTCCGCGACCGCGAGATCGCGCGCGAGCTGCCAGGGCGCGGCATCCCCCTGCGCGGCGAGCTGCGCGGTCAGCTCCGTCACGCGCCGCGTGCCGAAGTAGGGATGATCGTCGGCCGCACGCGCGGCGATCTCCGCCAGCGTGCGCTGCATGCGCGCGTGGGAATCCTCCGCGCACGCGGCGAGCAGGAGCGCGAGACCGACGCCGACGAGCCGGACGAACGGCAAGCACCGCCTCATCGCGAGACGTGGACGAGGCCGTGCGTCCGCGGGAGCGTGACCTCGGTCCGCACGCCGTCGGGCCACTCGACGACGAGCCGCGCCCCCTCGCCGGCCGCTCGGAAGAACGCGAGCGGTGCGGCCTGCGAGAGGTGGCCGGCACCGGCGACGAGGCCGCGCGTCTGAGCGCTCCCCGTCGCGTCGTGGAGCGTGAGCCGCGCCCCGATCGCCGCGGGGTTGCCCGGCGGTCCCGCGAGGCGCACGGCGAGCCCCGGCGCATGCGCCCAGGTGTCGAAGCGCCGCAGCGGGCCATCGTTCGTCGCGCAGACGAAGTCGGGCACGCCATCGCCATCGAGTTCGCCGACCACGAGCGCGGTGCCCGCCTGTTCGATCACGACGCCCGCGCGGTCGGGCGGGAGCGCGTCGAAGCGCAGTCCACCGCGACCGCGCAGCACCGCGCCCACCCCGCCGCCGAAGCCACCGGTCTCCGGTTCGGGTGCGAAGCTGTTCTGCGCGAGCACGAGGTCGAGCGTGCCGTCGAGATCGAAGTCGGCGATGCCGATGCCGAAGCCGGGGCTCGCCTGCGCGAAGCGCGGCAGGGGGTGCAGCCGGAAGCGGGCGCCGTCGTTCTCGAACACCACGGAGCGCAGCTCGTTCGCGCTGAGCTTCAACGCCGAGGCGAGGGCGTCGACGCCGTAGATCTCCGGCAGGGTCGCGTGCGCGAAGCCCTCGAAGGTCGGGAAGCGCTCGCCGATGAACGGCATCGCCTGGCTGCTGCAGCTCAGCCCGCGCACGGGGAAGAGCCGCTCCTTGTGCTCCTTCGATTCCACGATGTCGAACTCGCCATCGCCGTCGAAGTCGTCGGCGAAGACGTGCAGCGTGTGCGTGGCATCGGCGCGGTACTTCGTGTTGAGGCCGAGGTTCGTCGCGACGAGGTCCTGATCGCCGTCGCCATCGAGGTCGGCCGCCGCGAGTCCGTTCCAGAGACCGGATGCCGTCGCGAGCGCGCCCGTGTCGTCGTCACGCCGCAGGGACTTGCCCGCGCGGTTGCGGAACACGCGCACGGGCTGCCACTGCGCGGCGACGACCAGATCGACGAAGCCGTCGGCATCGACGTCGCACCAGCTCGCAGCGCCCACCATGCCCACGTCGGCGAGCTCCGGCGCGAGCTCCGCCGTCGCGTCACGGAAGCGCTCGCCCTCGTCGATCAGCAGCACGCTGCGCGGCGACTCCGGCCAACGCCCCGGCACGCAGCGGCCACCGACGAAGAGGTCGAGGTCGCCGTCGCGATCGAAGTCCGCGGCCGCCACGTGCCCGTCCGCGATCTCGAGCGGCGGCAGGGCATCGGCCGGCGCGCGCGCGAAGCCGCGGGGCCCCTCGTTCACGTAGAGCCGATCGCGAAGCAGACGCGGTTCGTCCATCGCCTCGACGCCGCCGCTCGCGACGTAGAGGTCGAGATCGCCGTCGTCGTCGAAGTCGAGGAAGACGGCGCCCAGGTCCTCACACGCCGCGTCCTCGTGCCAGGGGCCGGCGATCGGCGTGGCACCGCCGGCGTCCTCGAGCTTCAGCAGCACTCCCGATTGGCCCGCCGCGCCGCCGCGCCAGAGTTCGTCGCGCCCGTCGCCGTCGACGTCGCCGAAGGCGAGCCCGGGACCGAGCTGCGAGAGCCGCTGCGGCAGCAGGGCCTGCACCGCGAAGTCGTCGAAGGGCCGCTCGACGTGCGCATGCGGCGGCATCACGCGCTCGACGAACAGCGGCGCTGCCGCGGGCGCGACCGGGCTGGCCGTCGGCGCCGCCGGCTCGTGGATCACGTAGCGCCGATCCACCGCGAGGCCCGCGAAGCGCTGCTCGCGACCGCTGGGCCAGCGCACGATCAGCTCGTCGATCTGCATCGCCGCGCCGAGGCCGAAGACCTCGCCGGCATCCGAGGAGCTCATGTAGCCGCGCGCGAGCGCGACGAGACGTGTCTGCAGGAGCCCGGCGGCCTGCAAGGTCAGACGCGCCCCGACGCCATGCGTGTTGCTCGCGGTGCCGACGAGCTGCACCGCGATGCGGTGCGTGCCGTGCGTGCGGTTCTCGAAGAGGCTCAGCGGCCGGTTCTGGTTGTTGACCAGCACGTCCACGTCGCCGTCGCGATCGAGGTCGACGACGACGGCACCCTGACCGACCCCGGCCTCGTCCAGACCGAACTCCGCACCCGCGTCCTCGAACGCGAGATCGCCGAGGTTGCGGCGCACGACGTTGCGCTCGTCGACGCGCCGCGCCTGGCGCGCGAGCGCCAGCGCCGCATCGCGCCGACCGCTGCGCCACAGCGCGCGGAACTCGGCGACGTGGTCGGGATGGTCCTCGAAGAGCGGGATGCCGTTGGTCGCGAAGAAGTCGAGACGGCCATCCTCGTCGAGGTCGGCGAGGCGCACGCTCCAGGTCCAATCCGAACTCGCGAGGTTCGTGAGCTGCGCGACCTCCATGAAGCGCGGCGTCCCCGTGTTGAGGAACACCGCGTTGCGCATGTTCTGCTGCGGGCGGGCGTTCATGAGGAACCAGCGGTTCTCGTCCATGTTGCCCATGAGCAGCTTGCCCATCGCGTGCGTGGTCGCCGACATGTCGGCGACCACGAAGTCGAGGCGTCCGTCGTTGTCGAGATCGCCGAAGTCGCTGCCCATCCCGAAGTACGCCGTATGGGGCAGCGCCGCGCGCGTGACCTCGACGAAGCGGCCCTCGCCGCGGTTCTCGTAGAGCCGGTCCGGCGACTCGAGATCGTTGGCGACGTAGAGGTCGAGGTCGCCGTCGTCGTCCTTGTCCCAGAACGTCGCCGAGAGGCCGTTGTCGTGGCCCGCGATGCCGGCGGCCTCGGTGACGTCGGTGAAGAGACCCGGCCCATCGTTGCGGAACAGCCGGTCGCGTTGCCCCGCGACGAAGGTCTTCGCGCCCATCGCGAAGAAGAAGTCCTCGTAGCCCGGCTGGATGGTGGCGACATCGTCGGTGACCGCGAAGCGCGGATACGGCGGATGGAGTTCGCTCCGCGTCTTGCGCACGGCGCCGGGCAGCTCGACGCCTGCGACGATCTCGGGCAGGAGCAGCGCGCCGAAGACGCGGTTGGTCAGCAGATGGAGATCGAGATCGCCATCGTTGTCGTAGTCGGCGAAGGCCGCGCCGGTGCTCGCGGCCACCGTCGCGAGACCGAAGGCCGCCGCCCGTTCACGGAACGTGCCGTCGCCGGCATTGACGTAGAGCAGGTTCGGCGACTCGGTGTTGCACACGAAGAGGTCGAGGTCGCGGTCGCCGTCGACGTCGGCGAAGGCGGCGGCCGTGCCCCACGCGTCACCGCCGTCGACGCCGCCGGCGGCTGCGGTGACGTCCTCGAAGCGCAGCGGGGCGACCTGGCGGAAGAGCCGATTGGGGCCGTCCTGCCCGACGCAATACACGTCGAGCCAGCCGTCGCCGTCGTAATCGCCGACCGCGAGTCCGGCCCCCGCATAGAGGTAGGGCACGACGTGCGGCGGACGCAGCTCGTTGACGAACTGCAATCCACTCGCGGTCTCGGGCACGCGCACGAAGCGCGGCCCCTCCGCCGCACCGCGTTCTGGCAGCGGTTCGGCATGGAGGCCGTCTGCCACGCGCACCGGGCCCGAGCTCCGGCGCAGCGACGACTCGTCGCCCGAACACGCGACCACGGACACACCGAGGAGCGGGAGCAGGGCGCGCATGCGGGCGGATTCTCGTGGGCCGCCCACCACCGTCAATCGCGGCGAGTCGACGCAGCCGGGGAACCTTGCCGCGACGACGAGCTTGATCTTCGGGTCGGATCGCCCGAAGCAGCCGCGATGACCGCCTCCGACGCGAAGCGCCTCCTCACCGCGATCACGACGCTGGCCGGCGCCGGCACGCGCATCCGTCTCCTCCGCATCGAGACCGTCGTGCTGCTCGAGGATGGCGCGATCGCCTGGGACGGCGAGGTCACCGTGTACGAACTCGACGGGCATCCACGCGCGCGCCTCGGCTATGCCTGGATCGCCGAGGACGGCGCGGTGCACGCATTGCTCGGCGAGCCCGGGATCGACTCCGCGACGACCGCGGTCCTGCAGCGGCGGCCGTAAGCGAACTTGTGGGGCACCGGGACCGGCCTTAGCCTCCGCCGCCCATGCGTGCCGTCGACCGTGCCCGCGCCGCAGGCCGGCGAACCAAGCGCAGCGCTGCGCGCGGTCACCGGGCATCGGCGGATCGGCGCGGAGTCCGGCGAGGGCCGCGCTGGCTGGCCGCAATGCTCTGCGCGCTCGCGCTGCTCGGCCACTTCGCGCAGGGGTTCCACTTCCTGCAGCACGCGCACGCCGTCGTCGACGGCAAGCTCGTGCACGCAGGCCCGGCCTGCGGCTGCGCGCACACGGCACCCGACGAAGGCACGCCGCCGGGCGAGCGACTCGCGGCCTCGCACGAGCACGACGAATGCGGCGTGCCGCCGCACGATCGCGTGCGCGAAGGCCCGGGCGCGGCGCCGATCGTGCGCGCCTGGCCGCCGCGCGCCAGCGACACCGTCCTGGCCACGCGGCAGGTCGCCCGCGCGCGCGACGTGCTCGCGTTCGCGCCGAAGCACTCGCCTCCGCTGCCGCGGAGCTGCTGAGTCCGCCTCGTCCTGGATCGGTCGGCGTCGCGCTGCGACGCACGGCGTGGTCGCGACGGGGCGTCGTCCCCGTCTCCCGCGAAGCGCAGCCGCGCCGAGCGAAGCCCGTCCCCCGTCCGATCATGCTCTCCGTCCCTGACGGCCTCACGCGCGAGGAATTCGACGCGCGCGTCACGCCGCACCTCGACTGCCTCCTGCGCTGCGCGCGCCGCGTCCTCGGAGCCGAGGACCTCGCCCACGACGCGGTGCAGGAGACGCTCACGCGCCTCTGGCGCCGCGGCTGGCTCCCGCCCGATGCGCGGCGCGTCCTCCTCGGCCTCGTGTTCCGCGCCGCACTCCACGAACGCCGCCGCCGCCGCCGGCGCGAGCACCATGAGCTCGCGGCGGCGCGGCTCGGTGACGAGGCCTGTGCGGCGGCGCGCTGCGAGGATCCGCACTGCTCGCTGGAACAGCACGAGCTCGCGGCCGCGCTGTCGCGCGCGCTCGAGGCGCTGCCGCCGCGCGTCGGCGCCGCCCTGCGTCTGCGCGTGCAGGCCGGGCTCGAATACGAGGAGATCGCGCAGCGGCTCGGCATCCCGCTCGGGACCGTGCGCTCGCGCCTGCACCACGCGCGGCGCCTCGTCGCGCGGGCACTCGCGGACTTCGCGCCCGTGGCGGACCCGGAATCCGTCGAACTCGCGGCGGGCGGCCGGCATTGACCGGGTCCGTCATGCTCCGCAACCGCATCGTCACCTCGCTCGCGTTCGCCGCGGCCTGCGCCGGCACGCTCGCGGCACAGGACCCGTCCCGTGCCGCCGCTCTCGACCGCGCCCTCGCCGAACTCCCACCGGCCCAGGGTTCGCCCACGGTCGCGACGCCGAGCGCTTCGCGCGATCTCGGCAATCTCGGTCCCTTCAAGCTGCTCGATCTCTCCTTCGACCTCCTCATCGCCGGTGGCGCCTCGACCGAGCGCGACTCGGCGCTCGGCGATCTGCAGGCGGGCGGACACGACCCGCGCAAGCGCGGCTTCACGCTGCAGAACGCGGAGCTCTCGCTGCAGGGCGCGGTCGATCCGTACTTCCGCACCGACCTGCACCTCATCACCTTCGTCGATCCGA
>JADLHO010000269.1 GCA_020848735.1 Planctomycetota bacterium
GATCCCGGTGCGCGATCTCGACGAGGCCATCCGGCTGCAGAACGACTCGCGCTACGGCCTGTCGTCCGCGATCTTCACGGACCGGCTGCAGCACGCCGAGCGCTTCCTCTCCGCCACCGGCTCGGACTGCGGCATCGCCAATGTGAACGTCGGCACCTCGGGGGCCGAGATCGGCGGCGCGTTCGGCGGCGAGAAGGACACGGGCGGCGGCCGCGAGGCGGGTTCCGACGCCTGGAAGGCCTACATGCGGCGCCAGACGACGACGATCAACTGGTCCGGCGAACTGCCGCTCGCGCAGGGCATCCGGTTCGATCCCGGCTGACGGCGCTCAGGCCTCTGGCGCCGGCGCGCGGCCCGCGATCGCGGCGAGCGCAGCCTCGCGCTGCCTCACGAGGCGCTTCGTCGACACGGCCTGCAGCGTGCCGAGTTCCTGAGCGAACAGCGAGATCCCGAATTCCTCGATCAGCCAGCGCAGCGTCTGCACGGGCTCGGGTGGCGCGTCGCCTTCCGGGCAGAGCGCGACGAGCGCTGCCGCGTCCGAGCGCCACTGCCTGTATTCCCACTGCAGCCGGAGCTGTTCACGGCCCGCACCACGAAGACGCTCGACGCGCCGCGCGAGCGCGCGGAGATGGAGCGGCAGCCGGTCGAGCCAGGGATCGGGCGTGGCCGCGACGAAGCCGGAACGGACCAGCGCCTCGAGCTGCGCGCGCGCATCGGCGACCAGATCGGGCTCGAGACCCTGCGGCACGGCCGCGATGGCCGCACCCGCAGCACGCCGCGCCTCCAGCGTCGCACGCAGCAGTCCCTGCAGACGGACGCCGGTCGCGTACACATCCGCGCGGCCGCCGTCGACGAGCTCGGCGAACCCCGCCTCGTCGACCGGAAGGGTCGCTGCCTCCGCGAGGCAGCAGCGCTCGACGACCCGATCGCAGAGTTCGTCCACGCTGCGCTTCAGGGCACCGAGCGGCTGATGCAGCAGGTTGATGGTCGTGTCGGCGCCGACTGCCTTGCGCACGGGCCTGAGCTCGCGCTCGAGGGCGAGCACCGCGAGCCGGCGCACGCCCAGGCGCGTCGCGAGCGCCGCCGCCGCCGCGGTCTCGCGGAGTTCCAGCGCGACGCTCGTGCCTTCGTCGACGAGGGCGGGATACAGGTCCAGCAGCAGGTCGCCACGGCGCACGACCACGCTGTCCGGCAGGCGGCCGAAGTCCCAGCGTGTCAGTCCCGTGCGCGCGAAGTCCGTCGCCGCGCGCGCGAGCGACTGCCGCCGCGCCGCCGCGAGATCCCGGGCCAGCTCGTCGAGGTCGCGCCCCTCCCCGACCACGCGGCCATCGGCATCGACGACGCGCACATGGAGGCGCAGATGCGCGGGCAGCACGACGGTACGCAACTCTCCGGGAGCGATCGGCGTACCCGCGATGACCGAGAGCTGACGCGCCAGCACGTCGTGGAAGTGGCCGTCCGCCGGGGTGATGCACGCCAGGGCCCGCGCGGCCACGTCGGGCGCCGGCACCAGCGAGCGGCGCAGCGACTTCGGCAGGCCGCGGATCAGCCCGGTGACCTTCTCGAGCCGCCATCCCGGAATGCCCCAGTCGAGGTCCCCCTGCGCGAGGGCACCGAGCAGCACGAGCGGCAGTTCCAGCGTCGCACCATCGTCCGCGAGCGCGGGATCGAAACGATACCGCAGCGGCAGTTCGTGGCCCGCGACGGACCAGCGATCCGGATACAGGTCGGGGTCCGGTCGCGGCGCGCCCGCGGGACGAAGGTCTTCGGCACGGAAATGCAGGAGGCGCTCCGCCTCGCGACCCGCGCCACGGCGCCAGCGCTCGAAGCCGGCAAGGTCGTGCACCGCGACCGGGACGCGCTCGAGACAGGCCTGCACGAGGCGCTCCTCCTCGAACAGGACACCGCGGCGACGCAGCTTCGCCTCCTCCTCCTCGAGCGATCGCCGGACGCCGGCATTGTGCACGAGGAAGCCGGCGCGCAGCCGCGACCGTCCGTGGACGAGCGCCTCGCGCACGAAGATCTCCCTCGCGGCCGCCGGCTCGACGGCCCCGTAGTTCACGTGCCGGCCCGAGGCGATGGTGAGTCCGTGGAGCGTGACGGTCTCGCGCGCCGAGACCGAGCCGCGCTCCGGCTCCCAGACCGGTTCGCCGTAGCTGCGGCGGACGAGATGGTGTGCGGCCGTCTCGATCCACTGGGGCTCGATCGCCGCGACGGTGCGTGCCAGCACCCGCCCCGTCTCGGTGATCGTCGCGGCCATGAGCCAGCGCGGCGTACGCTCGCGGAGCTTCGTGCCGGGCGCGAGACGGAACCGGAGCCCGCGCGTGCCGAGGTACTCGCCGCGCTCGTCCAGCTGGCCGATCCCGCCCAGCAGTCCGGGCAGCAGCGAGCGGTGCACGGCCTCGGCCGTGGCCGGCGACTCGTTCGGGGTCCAGTCGAACTCTGCGACGATCCCGGCGAGCTGGCCGCGCAGTTCCTCCCACTCGCGCATGCGCGCCGCCGACAGGTACCCCTCGCGGGCCCAGCGCCGCGACTGGCTCGAGGAGCGCGTACGCCGCACCTCCTGCCAGGCATTCCAGAGATTGAGCAGCGCCGTGAAATCGGAGCGCGCATCGGCGAAGCGCGCATGCGCCGCGTCGGCCTGTGCCTGCGCCGCGAGCGGACGCTCGCGTGGATCCTGGATCGAGAGTACCGACACCAGCGTGAGGATCTCGGCGAGTGCGCCGAAGCGATGCGCCTCGACGAGCATGCGCGCGAGGCGCGGATCCACCGGCAGCCCGGCGAGGCGGCGACCGAGCGGAGTGATGTGGCGGGAACCGTCGACAGCCTCGAGTTCGGCGAGCAGCCGGTAGCCGTCGCTCACGAGCCTCGTGTCGGGGGCATCCACGAAGGGGAACGCGTCGACTTCGCCGAGCCCGAGGGCCGCCATCTGCAGGATCACGCTGGCGAGATTCGTGCGCAGGATCTCCGGGGGCGTGAACGCGGGACGTCCCGCGAAATCCTCCTCCGAATAGAGGCGGATGCAGACGCCGGGCCCGACGCGTCCGCAGCGGCCGGCCCGCTGCGCGGCACTCGCCTGCGAGACGGGCTCTACGGGCAGGCGCAGGATCTTGCTGCGCGGGCTGTAGTGCGCGATGCGCGCGATCCCGGAATCGACCACCGCACGGATTCCCGGCACGGTCAGCGACGTCTCCGCGACATTGGTCGCGAGCACGATGCGCCGCCGCCGTGCAGGCTGGAAGATCCGCTGCTGCTCCTGCCAGGACAGCCGGGAGAACAGCGGCGTGATCTCCGCCGCATCGCCGAGGCGCTTCGCGAGGAGCTCGCCGAGCTCGCGGATCTCGCGCTCGCCGGGCAGGAACACGAGCACGTCGTGGCGCGCCGTGACCCGGTCGGCCGCCAGTTCGTCGAGGGCCGCCACGACCCCCGGCAGGAGCCCGGGATCGAGGTCGTCGTCCTCGTCGGAGGCGAGCGGCCGGTAACGCAGCTCGATCGGGTGGGAACGACCGGCCACCTCGATGACGGGCGCGTCGTTGAAGAACCGCGCGAACCGCGCGGGATCGATCGTCGCGGAGGTGATGATGATCCTGAGATCCGGACGCCGCGGCAGCAGCCGGTGCAGATAGCCGAGGAGGAAGTCGATGTTCAGGCTGCGCTCGTGGGCCTCGTCGATGATCAGTGTGTCGTAGCGCAGCAGGTCGGGGTCGTGACGGACCTCGGCGAGCAGGATGCCGTCGGTCATCACCCGCACGAGGCTCTGCGCCGACTCCTGTTCCGCGAAGCGCACCTTGTAGGACACGACGCCGCCGGGTTCCGTGCCGAGTTCCTGGGCGATGCGGCTCGCGACGCTGCGCGCAGCGATGCGCCGGGGCTGGGTGTGGCCGACGAGACCGCGCATGCCGCGACCGAGTGCGAGGCACAGCTTCGGCAGCTGCGTGGTCTTGCCCGAACCCGTGTCACCGCACACGACGACGACCGGGTGGCCGGCGAGCGCCTCGCCGATGACCTCCAGACGCGAGGTGATCGGCAGGTCCTCGGGGTAGGTGATGCGCGGGAGCGCGGCGCGGCGCACCGCGATGCGCTCGCGCGCGCGGACCAGGAGCTCGTCGCGCTGCCGGCGCTCCCGGGCAGCCGGCTTCCCCGCACGTTCCCGCGCGTCGATGCGCTCGTCGAGCCGCCGGACGGCCGCGGCATCCTGCAGCATGAGATCGTCGCCGACCGACGCTGCTTCCCCTTCGGCCCGGGTCGTCGCTGACATCGCGCCGCTCAGCGTCCCGGCAGGTGCACGATCATGCGCGCGCCACCCAGCGGCGAGACCGCGAGATCCATCGATCCGCCGAGCGCGGCCACGATCTCGTGGACGACCGCGAGGCCGATGCCCTGGCCCGGCGTGCGCTCGTCGGCGCGGGTGCCGCGCTCCATGACACGCGCGCGGTCCGCAACGGGCACGCCCGGCCCGTCGTCCTCGACCACGACTTCGAGTCCCGGGCGGCGCCACCGCGGATCCTCGATCGCCATGGCCGTGACACGCACCCGGCGCCGGCCGAACTTGCAGGCGTTGTCGAGCAGGTTGCCCGCGAGCTCCATGAGGTCGCCGCGGTCGATCGGATAGGCGACGCCCTCGCCCGCCACGACCTCGATCGCGAGTGAACGATCGCGGTAGACCTTGGCGAGCGCTGCGACGAGTTCGCGGATCACGGGTTCGACGGGTGTGCTCGCGAGAGTGGTCGCCGCGCCGCCCGAGACGGCCCGGCGCAGCTGGTGTTCGACGATGTCCTGCATGCGCGCGACCTGCGCCTGCAGCTCGCGTCGCTCGGGCGCCGCCCCCTGCAGCAGGCTCGAGAGCGCCGACAAGGGTGTCTTCAGGCTGTGCGCGAGATTGCCGAACGTCGTGCGGTAGCGCTCGAGCCGCTGGCGCTCGGTGCCGAGCAGTGCATTGAGGTTCGTGGCGACACCCGCGAGCTCGCGCGGGAAGCCGCCACCGAGGAGTTCGCGGCGGCCCGCCTCGATCTCCGCGATCTCGCGCTCGATGCGCGCCACCGGCCTGAGCCCGAGACGCAGGGCGATCGCAAGGCCGCCGAAGAGCACCCCCGCCAGCAGCAGCGCGCCGGCGGCGAGCGCCGCGCGTACACGCGCGCGCTCGGCGAGATAGGGCTCCAGGCTCTCCAGTGCGGAGACGGCGAAGCGGCGCGGCGTATCCGGCGCGGTCTCCCAGGAGACGCCGAGCGTCAGCGCGAGCGCCGGGCCGCCGCCGTTGGCGAGCGGCACGATCTCGTACCTCCGCTCACCCACCGAAGGCCGCGCACCGAGTCCGAAGACGACACCGATCGACGACGGCGAACGCCAGCTGACCGTGCCGTTCGAGTCGCGGATCTCCGCATAGAGGCCCGAACCCGGCGTGCCGAGACGCGCCTCGCGGAAGCTGTTCGCCGTCAGCGAACCGTCGGCGTGCAGCTCGGCCGAGGAGATCAGCGCGACGACCTGAGCGTCCAGCACGGCGCGGCGGCCGCGCATCGCGAGCTGGTCGAAGAGCGCGTCCAGTGCGACGCC
>JADLHO010000270.1 GCA_020848735.1 Planctomycetota bacterium
CCCAACAAGGGCTTGCAGCTGTCGAGGGCGCTTGGAGCTGGGGCATACTCTCTCGTCGGCTGGGCTGCGCGGGATGCGCTTGTGAAGGTCGGGCCCTAGCAGCTGAGCCCGGTGTTGGGCAGACGTGCGAGGAGCGCGAGCCGGTAGAATGAGCCGCGCGTGGACTTCGAGCTCGTCGGTGAAATCGCGGAGATCGAGGCCATCGCGGCGGGTCGAGGAGTCCGCGACAAGCGGCGTCTCGATCGGTTGTACGGGAAGGGTCGCTGGCGGAAGATGAAGGGCGTCGGCAGGATCCGGCTGCCGGACGGCTGGGTCGTTCTAGCTGAATTGCACTGGTATGAAGCGCATGGCATCGGCAGGAAAGAGATCAAGGCCAAGCGTTACCTCGGGTAGGTCGCGCGGGGCTGCGGCGCGGCGGTTCGCCGTCTGCGTGCGAAACGTCGGCTACGAGGCCTCCCTTGAGCGGAACAAGCTCTACGTGGTCCTATCCGATCCGATCGCTGAGGGTCATGGCCAAGTCCGTGTCATCGACGAGAGTGGCGAAGACTACCTCTTCTCGGCGGATCGGTTCGTTGCTATCGATGTTCCGGCGGCCGTCCGGGTCTCCCTCCTCAAAGCTTCGTAGGCCGAGGCGCTGCCCAACAATGGCTTGAAGCTGACAGGGCGCGAAGGTGGGCCCGCTGCGCGGGCCGTCGTTGGAGGCGCGCCCTCCAGCTTAAGCCAGTGTTGGACGGACGAAGGGAGGCTCGTGGCAGCGAGAGAAGCGCTCTGGTTTCGTCAGCAGTTGCGCGAGGTCGAGGAGCACGCGCGAGTCGGTCAGCGGGATGCCGCGGTAGAGCTACTTCGCGATCTCGCTGATCATTGCCACGAGGCATGGCGTGAGAACATCTCCCAGTGGCACGAGATCCAGGCTTTGTGGCTGTTGGGCGTCCTCCTTGAGGACGCGGGCGAGTATCGAGAGGCTGCGGAGCCGTACGCACGCATCCTCCAGTTGCGTCGTGAAGCTCTGGCCGAGGCCGCACAGGGCATCGCCGCGTCTGCCGCTGCCGTCGCCATCTGCGAGCTACGCGCGGGCCACCGCAGACGCGGGAAGAAGTTCGCGGCGGAGGCCTTGCGCCTTCACGGGACCTACCCCATGTCCAGGGCCGAGAAGCGCAAGCTAGAACAGGCGGTTCAGTCCAGCAAGGCGAAGGGAAGCACTACAAGCCGCGTGAAGCCGCGGCGCCGTCCAACAACGGCTTGAAGCTGACAGGGCGCGAAGGTGGGCCCGCTTCGCGGGCCATCGTTGGAGTCGCGCCCTGCAGCTTGAGCCCTCAACACTGGTCTCGCACCGGACAGCCCGCTGAAGTTCGGCGCCGTGTTCCTCGAGCAGCGCTCGGCTGAGAAGACAGGCATCCGGCAACGCTTCAAGGAAGCGGTCGCCCTTCTCGGTTGCGGGACGGGCCTGTTCCTCGTCCTCATGGTCGTGTTCCGGGGCCTCGTGGCGCTCTGGCAGGACCTCTTCGGGTGAGCCCTGGCATACTCTCTTGTCGGCTGGGTTGCGCGGGAGGCGCTCGTGAAGGTCGGCCCCTCGCAGCTGATCCCGGTTCGGAGGGCACGCTATGCGGCCAGACGCTAGACCCATTCTCGAGGCAGCGAGCGCGTGCGCCTCGACGGCCTGACGCGCCCCACGACTGCCGTACTAACAGAATAATGGTGACGGCACCGGCGGGGCGCCAGTGAGCAGTTCCATGGCGAGGATCCGTCGGCGACCGCGGCCGTCTGGGAGCGCAGGCCCGTTCGTGGGGCATACTTCCTCGTCGGGTCGCCGGATCGGGGCGCTGGCGAAGGCCGCGCTCCTCGGCAGCTGCAGCCCGTGTCGTCTTGGCCAGGGGCGTGGTCGCGAGCAGTCAGGAGGAACGAAGTGTACGAAGGCCTCATCATGCTGGACCGGGATTCCGAGTTCTCGGTGGAGGCATTCCAGGCGGAGCTGGAGCGCACCTTTCTCGGCAAGCCTGGCGCGCCATCGCAAATCACGATGCAGGGCTCGCAGATCACTCTCCAGTGGGGCGCCTACGCACTGCGCCTGAATCGCTCGGCCGGGCCCAACGTGCTGGAGGAGTCGGCCGAGATCGCCGAGTCGTGTGGGGAGGGGCATCCCGAGCGCGAGCGGATCGCGGAGTGCCGCGTTCGTTTCGAGCTCGTGGGCGACGAGGACCCGGACTTCAATCACCTCCCCGACGCCCTCCTCGCCGGGGAGGCTGCAGCGCGCTGCGGGCGCGTTTACCGGTTCGACGAGGAATCCCAGGAGTTCCTGGACCTCGAGCAGTAGAGCCGGTCGGACCGGGCTCGTGGCCCGGCGGCCGACGCCGAGTGTGGCCCCGGAACAGGCGGGGTCACTTGGCGCGCTCCCGGTGGCCTCTCCCGAGGGTCCCGGAGGCGCCGGTGCTGGCGCTCCTGGGGCGGTCGCGCTGGCCGCGCGTAGTCCGGTATCCTCACCTCGAGGAGGACGGCGCGGCGGCCTTCACGGCGCCGACGCTCCTCACGCCGGTCGTCGACCTGGTGGCGCTTGGCGGCGGCAGTTCACGCACGCGCCGCGGCGTGGAGGTGCTCGCGTGGCTCTTCGAGTGGTGCGCCTGGGAAGCCCGAGAAGCCCCGGCGAGGGGCTGCGCCTGGGGACGGTGCGGCGCCCGCCGCGCGGCGTGCCCAAGTCCGAGCACGCCTCGCGCGACTTCTACGACGTCTGGCTGCCGGACCTGGCGCCGTCG
>JADLHO010000271.1 GCA_020848735.1 Planctomycetota bacterium
CCGGGCATCGCGCCCGGAGCGCTGCGACGAAGCCCGCGTCGACGAAGTCGCAGTGCCGTAAGTCGACGTTGCGGAGCGCCTTCGCGCGGGCGAGTCCCTCGAGGCAGGCCGAGCTCAGTCCGCGGCATTGCCGCAGTTCGAGCGCCGCGAGTCGCGGCAGTCCGGAGAGGGCCATCACCCCGTCATCGGTGATGCGGTAGCACGCGGGGATGCCGAGCGTCGACAGCTCGCGCAGTCGCTCCGCCACGACTTCGCAGAACCGGTCCGTGAACTCGCCGCAGACGGTGAGCGACTCGAGCCGGGCCGGCAGCAACGCCGCGAGTCCGTCGTCGAGCTGTGAGCAGCCGAAGAGGGAGAGTTCGCGCAGCTCGTCGCACGTCGCGAGCGCGGCGATGCCCGCCGTCGTGCAATGCGCGCCGTCGAGATTCAGCGCGCGCAGGCGGGTCAGGGTTCCGATCGCCTCCAACGCCTGATCGGTGGGCCCCATGCCGAGGCGGTCGGCGAGCCGCTGCGCATGCGCGAAGATGCGCTGCGCGCGCTCGTCCTTCTCGATCAGGTCGCTGCGCCAGCTCGTGCCATCGATCGCGCCGAGATCGAGCTCCTCGAGCAACGTGAGCCCCGCGAGCGCCGCGAGATCCCGGGCGTGGAGCTGCTGGCAGCCGCGCAGGTTCAGCTCCCGCAGGCGACGGCACG
The DNA here is from genome assembly GCA_020848735.1 of Planctomycetota bacterium. Classification (GTDB taxonomy): domain Bacteria; phylum Planctomycetota; class UBA1135; order UBA1135; family UBA2386; genus JACRLW01. The sequence continues at coordinate 694 of JADLHO010000271.1, forward strand.
CGACGATCGCCGCGAGACCTTCGCCCGCGAAGCCGTGGTTGAACGAGAGATCGAGACGCCGCAACGAGGGCAGGCTCGCGAGCGGCAGGAGCTCCGCATCCTCGACGTCCAGGAAGGAGAGCGCGAGCTCGACCAGCCGCGGCAGCTCCGCGAGCCGCGCGAGTTCCCTTCCGGTGACGCGGTACGTGCCCTCGAAGCGCAGGACGCGGAGCTCGCGCAGCGCGACGAGCGTCGCGAACGACGCATCGCCGACGCTCTTGGGCCGCGGCGGGTGCGCGGTCTTCAGTCCGAGCCCCGACACGCAGGCCTCGGGCGTGCGCAGCTTCAGGGCCCGTAGGCCTTGGAAGCGCAGGAGCGCGGGCACGTCCGCGTCGTCGAAGCCGCTCGCCTCGATCGCGCGCGTCGATGCGGGCAACGCCGCGAGATCCTCGACGGAGTACACGCGCACCCAGTCCTCGTCGCGCGGCGCGAGCTCGTCCTCGTCGGCGCGCTCCTGCAGCCACCAGAGTGCAACGACCACCGCGATGCCGAGCAGCGCCGCGGCGAAGGTCCAGCGCCGACCGCGCGAGCCTCGCGGGTCGAACCGCTCCTGCGCGTGCAGCGTCGGGTCCAGTTCACGCGCCTCGCGAGGTCGCTCCAGCACACGCTGCACGAGATCGCTGGCCGCTTCACGGCCCTCGAGCTCGGCGAAGGCCGCGGCCAGGCGCAGCGCCATCACGTCCTTTGGTTCGCTCGACGGGATCGGTGTCATCGCACTCGCCTCCTCTCGATACAGCTCCGCAATGCCGCGCGCAGACGTTGGAGCAGGGAGCGGACGCCGTGTTCGCCGATCCCGAGTTCACGCGCGATCAGCTCGCGGCCGGCGTCGTCGCGGTAACGCAGTTCGAGGGCACGCCGGCTGCGCTCGGGCAATCCCGCGAGACAGCGCTCGAGCGCCGCGAGCCAGCCGTCGCCGTCGTCGTGCGCGCTGTCGCGCTCCCAGTCCGCCGCCGCCCGCTCGATGAGACGCCGCTCGCGCCGCGACGCATCGCGCCGCCGGCGCAACCACAGGAAGCGCGCCGCGGTGCGGAGCGAGCGACCCGCGGCGGCCGCGTCCGTGTCGAGATGCCAGCCGCGTTCGAGTCCCAGGACGAACGCGTCCTGGGCGCAGTCCTCGGCATCGGCCGCCGGGCAGCCCATCGCGCGCAGCGCGCGCCAGAGCCCGCGCTGGTGCCGCCGCACGAAGTCCTCGATCAGCACTTCGTCGGCCGTGCCGGGTCTTGTCGATGGCGAGAGCACCACGCCGCACAGTCTCCCGAGCGGGCGCGAGGGTATGCAGGTGCTTCGGAAATCCCCGCGGACCCGCCGCCCTCGATCAACGCCGCCTCGGCACCGTCTCCGTGGCTCCGGCTGGGTCCCCGGATCCGGCCGGAGCTCCCCCGGCGCGCTCGCGCTCGGCTTCCGCGAGTCTCTCGGCACGGGCCTTCGCCGCCGCCTCTTCCATGCGCGTCGTGACGACCTTCACGGTGAAGCCGCCGATCAGCTTCCGGTCGCGGAAGAAGAGCCAGTCCTCGAGTTCGGCCACCGGCAGTTCGACCGGCTTGCCGAGTTCGAGCCGCTTCAACTGGACCGGCTCGTTGCCGACCGTGCCGCGCACCGTCTCGCCGTCGATGGCCGTCACGCTCACCCAGAGATGCTCGACGACTTCGCCTTCCCGCGCGGCGAACTTGACGCTGAACGAGCCCGGATCGGCAGCCCCCTTGCCAGCCGTGGCGAACGCGCTCGCGAACTCCGGCCAGCGCCGACGTGCTTCGCCGATCGCGGCGAGCATCAGCGGGTCGTCGTGTTCGATGGGCACGACGGGCGGGTGCTCGCCGCCCTCGATCATCCCGCGCACGGGATCCTCCGCGCGCAGCGCATCGCGCGTGAGGCGGTCGACCACGAAGAGGCGCGGTTCCGACGAGAAGCTGATCGCGAGCGAGTGGCGATCGTCGAGCAGGGCCGCGGTGACCCTGGCCACGAGCCGCAACTGTGCGGCGAATGCGGCATCATCGGCAGGCCGACGCGCCGCCCGCACGTCGAGCATCGTGCGGTGGATGCGCACCGCATGGCGCAGTCGGCCCTCGCCCAGCCGATCGGCCAGTCCTTCGGGATCGACCCGCGTCTTGCGCCCGAACTCGACGAGCACCGGTTCGCCCGCGCTCGTGACGACGCACGAGTCCGCCGCGGCCTGCACCACGTGGTCCGCCGTGTCCTCCCTCGCCTTCGCGTCCTCCTCCGTCAGCACGACGAAGGGACGGCCGAACTCTCGCGTCAGCCGCGCGGCGAGCTCCTTCGGGGCGAGCGAGCGCGCGGCCTCTTCGAAGACGACGATCCCGACGCGGTCCGGTGGGCGTGGCCGGTCATCCTGGGCGGGCAGCGGATGGAAAAGGGTGAGTGCGATCCCGAGCGATGGCCGGATCATGGCGGTGACCTTAGCCGGGCCGAGCAGCTTTGGGCATCGCGCCCTGGAGACCTCGATCGACGCGATCTGCACAGGGCAGCGCCGTCAACGCGCCAGGAATGCCCGCCACTCGGCTCGGCGCCGGGCGCGTCCGGCCACCAGCTCGTCGAGCGCAGCGAAGTAGCTGTGATGATCCCTTCGATTGAGGGGGATGATCCGTCCGATCCCAGGCGTCGAGCCGCCGATCGAGATGTAGGTCAGTCGATCCTCGTCCCCGGCGAACTCCGGATACGCCTCGTCGAGCAGCCGTTGCCGCGTGCGAACGACCTCCATGAACCGCGCGGCGGTTCCCGGACGCAGATCGAAGTCCTCGGGGCGGATCTGGATGTCCTTGCCGGCGGCGACCACTTCGATGGCTAGGCTCATCGCGGTCTGCAGGATCCGGCGTTGCGTCGCGCGGAGAGCCGCCTCCATGGGCTTGTCCTGCACGCGGAGCGCTTCGAGCCGAGCCGGCTCGAGCGCGCCGACGTTGAGGTCCACCATCAGCTTCTCGAACGTCGAGTCGCTCGCTCCGAGCCATCTCGCGGCCAGTTCGTCGTCGGCGAGGTCCTCCAGGACACTGGCGACACCCACGAGACCGATGTCTCGGTGCATCGACTCCGGCAGCCAGCGAGCTGCCACGTCCCGGAGATTGTCGACCAGCCCACCTCCCGGCATCGGCGATCGGCTCGACTCCAGAGGAAGTGTCGGATCCACGTCGACGGCTGTGCCCGAGGCAAGGCCATCCTCGCCATTGCGAACCTCGACAGACTCCGGATCGAACGAGTCGTCCTTCCGCGAACCCGCAAAGGTGGCGGGCTCGGAACGCGGAGCCGGGCCCGAGGAGAGAAACGCGACGAGCAACGCGCCAAGGACGAGGATCACCCCGACCAGCACCGCGAACCGCCGGCGATCCAACTGCTGCACGGTCGCTCTTCCCTCGATCTGGCTCATTCCCGTCCTCCGGATCGCTC
>JADLHO010000272.1 GCA_020848735.1 Planctomycetota bacterium
GACCGGTCCGTTGGAACTGCGGCGCAGCCTCTACCGCCGAGTCGGCGAACGCAATGGCAAGACGGTATGAGCTTGCTGGGTCTCGACTTCGAGTTGAGCGAGCTCTGCGATTGCCTCTCGTTGCAGCGATCCGGTCAGGCTGACTCGTCGACTCTCGAACTCGGTGGCTCGTTGCTCGATCAGAGAACTCAGAGCGGCGGGAGAGTCCGCGCGGAGAGAGGAGTCGATTTCGCGCGGCGCTTTTCGCACCGACTTCCAGGCGCCACTCTCTCCGAGACTGCGGACCATGAGTGCCTGCGATGGTTCGTATGGGCCAGGGAGACGCCGATCGAGTCCCGAAGCGCGACCCCGCACCGTTGCTTTGGTCGAGCGCGGAACCGGAAGCGCTTGACGGTCAGGTGCAGCTCACGCCGAAACGAATCAGCAGCCTCGCGAGGTTGTCATCGAGGTTCTCGAGCTCGGGATCGGCGAGCTCGACGAGGTTGAGGCCATAGCGCGCGTAGAGCGCGCGCTTCTCCTCCTTCCTGGCCGCGTACTTCGGGTCCTTCTCCATGCCCCAGTACTCGATGAAAACCTTCCTCTCCGGCAGATAGAAGTCGCAGTAGGCGTCCTCCTCAATCGGGAGTTCGCGCTCGTAGGCGTGGACGATCCCCTGCATGTACAACCAGTTGTCGATCGACAGTTCAGCGCGCGAACGGACGTAGTGGCCGTCGGCCGTGCGGTACTTCGCGGGGAATCGGAGACGACCGTCCTCGACAGCGGCTGACTCTTTCGGCTCCGGTGCGGGGACAGGCGGTTCCTCGGCGAGCTCGCCGGCGACATCAGTCGCGCTCGCGCGGAAGACGCGGTTCTTCAGGATGGACGCCGGCCAGACCACATAGGGAACGCCCTTCTGGCTCGTCCGCGTGACGCCGCCGATGCGCTCGCCTTGAGGCGTGACCTTCCAGCCCTTGACGAACTTCTCGATCCAGCCGAGTTCGGCCAGGACGAGATTCACGCGTTGGTTCGGAAGGCCGATCGCCTTCCCGATCTTGGTCGACGAGAGCGCTTCGCCCGGGGATTCGACCTGGTCAGCCTCTTCGTCGCTCGCGTCGCTCTCATCCGAGACGCGAACCCACGCGCCGTCGACCCTGCGAAGGCGCTCTCGGTCCTTCCAGCAGGTGTAGCAGAGTTCGAATCCTTCGCGGCTGACTGGGCGACCGCATCCGCGCACCTGGCAGGTTGTGCTCATGTTCCTCCGGACGGGCGGGAGCATCGACAATCGCGGTGGGGTGCGCAATGGCGCAGACGACGTGCCTCGGCCTGCCGGGTCCGCCTGCGGCTGCCTCAACGGGTGCGAGACCGTGCCGAACCCGCCCCGGCGGAACTGGATTGCGGATTGCGCAGGCGCGAGCGCTGCCAGACCGTGGAGTGAGCAGCGACCAGGACACTGTCGTACTCGGGCTCGTCTCCCAGCTCCGCCTCCTCCGAAGCCCACCCCGATCTCTCTCTGCCACACCCGTGAGCTCCGGCTCCGCGACCCCTCAGCCAAGAGGCCCCGGTCCCACGCGCCGCGCTGACGCAGCATCGCGCACCATCACCCCCCGCGCCGCTCCGGCGGCAGCACCGGCCGCGAATCGATCGGCTCCGCCTGCTTCACCGGCCGCGCCTCCTCCTCCGCGCGCTCCCGCTCGATCTCCGCGAGCCTCTCGGCCGAGGGCTCGAACTCGACGTCGATGGAGCTGACCACGGGCGTGATGATCCAGGTCAGGGGCGAGAAGCCGTACCAGTAGTTCTCGCTGCCGGCCTGCACCACGCGCACCAGATCCCCGTCCTCCTCCTTCACGTTGGCGGTCATGCCGTCGACCATCTCGTTGATGTCGGTGCGGCCGAGGAAGGGCAGGAAGACGAAGAGGTTCAGGCCGACCTTGGTGGCCGTTCGATAGTGGACCGGTCGGCCGCTGGGGCCGAGGCGGCCGTTCCAGTCGACGGCCGTGGAGTAGAAGGTGCAGGAGGACAGGAGCAGGGCGCCGGCGGCGAGGGCGAGGGCCGGGGCGACGCGACGGGAGCATCCGGGCTTCGGGCTGCGCATGGCGAGGCTGCCTTAGGGGCCGGCCGCGCCGGGCTCAAGCGCGCTTGCCGCACGGCGGCGGCTCTGCTGCAATCCTCGCCCCCAAGTTCCAGGCGGCCCGCTCCGCCACGAGGATCCCACGATGAACGAGCTGATCAAGATCACCCTTCCCGACGGCAGCCTCCGCGAGATGCCCGCCGGGACGACGGGCCTGCAGCTCGCGGAGTCGATCGGGCGCGGGCTCGCCCGGGCGGCGGTGGGCATCAAGGTCGACGGCGTGATCACGAGCCTGCAGCTCCCGCTGGAGCGGGACTGCCGGGTCGAGATCGTGAAGCGCGACAGCGAGGAGGGCCTGGAGATCCTCCGGCACTCGGCGGCGCACGTGCTGGCCGATGCGGTGAAGCGGCTGCGGCCGAAGGCGAAGCTCTGGAAGGGGCCCGCGATCAAGGACCCGCGCTACGGCTTCTACTACGACATCGACCTCGGCGACGCGCCGCTCTCGCCCGAGGACCTGCCCGAGCTCGAGCGCCTGATGGGGGAGATCATCGAGCGCGACGTGCCCTTCGTGCGCGAGGAGCTGGAGCGCGACGCGGCGATCGCGCTGATGACCAGGCACGGCGAGGAGTACAAGCTCGCGACCATCGCGAAGATCCCGGAAGACGACACGATCAGCTTCTTCCGCAGCGGGGACTTCGTCGACCTCTGCCGCGGACCGCACGTGCCGAGCACCGGCCGGATCGGGAAGGGCATCGCGGTGCTGAGCCTCGCGGGCGCCTACTTCGGCAACGACGCGAGCCAGCAGATGCTGACGCGCATCTACGGGCACGCCTTCGCCGACGAGAAGTCGATGGCGGCGCACCGGCACCAGCTCGAGGAGGCGAAGAAGCGCGACCATCGCCGGCTGGGCGTCGACCTCGACCTCTTCTCGACGATGGGCGAGCTCGGCGCCGGCCTCGTGCTCTGGCACCCGAAGGGCGGCTTCGTGCGGCACAAGATCGAGGAGTTCTGGCGCCAGGAGCACCTCGCGGGCGGCTACGACATCGTGTACTCGCCGCACATCGCGCGGTCCGACCTCTGGCGCTGCTCGGGGCACCTCGAGTTCTACAAGGACTCGATGTTCAAGGGCATGGACGTCGACGGGGCCGAGTACCTGCTCAAGCCGATGAACTGCCCGTTCCACGTGCAGATCTTCAAGAGCAAGCGGCGCTCGTACCGCGACCTGCCCTTCCGCTGGGCGGAGCTCGGCACCGTCTACCGCTACGAGGACGCGGGCGCGCTGCA
>JADLHO010000273.1 GCA_020848735.1 Planctomycetota bacterium
CGCCGAGAACACCGACGGAACACCAGGCGAACTCTGATCCAGCAGGCCCGGCGGTTCTGCTGCTCGGCGTGGTCCTCGCGACGGCGACTTCTTGCGCTGGATGTCACCCCCCGGCATGCTCCGCGCGAACAAGCGAGCCCCGCCGGCGCGTCAACGCCGACGAGGCTCTAGGCCCCCTCCCGCGTCAACAGGAGAAGACCATGGCCCCCATCGTGACCCGCAAGCCGGGTCGGAATCCAGCCGCGTGCGACGTTCGCCGCGGAGCCCGTCGTGCCGAGCCGGAGGCCGTCGATAGCCGCCGCCGGCGCCGAACTGCGGCGGGCGAGCCGCCGCTCGACGAGCTGAGCGTGCGCAGCCTGCCGCTCGTCGAGCGGCGTCGACTCGCGCGGACGCTCGCGCAGCGCGAGGGCGCGATCGACTGGCTGCTCGCCATGCTGGCCCGCGACGACCTGCCGGCACGTGCACGCGAGAGCGCGAGCGGCGAGCTCGAGCTCGCGATCGCGGCCTTCGGTGCCGCGCGCGGCGACGAGCTCGTCGACGCCGTTCTGAACCGACACCGCGCGACGGATGCGATCCTCGCCGGCCTGGCCATCGCGGGCCCCGATGGACTGCGGGCCCTCGAGCGCGTCCTCGACGTCGCGCGGGGACCGCTCGCGGATCGTGCGCTCGCCGAGCTGCGCAACGCTGACCCCGCCGAGCTCGAGACCTACCTCGGGGCACGCGCCGCCGCGGATCGCGGCAGCGAGCGGCCGTCGCGCGGGAGCATCACGCTCGGCCTGCTGCTCGCGACGGTCGCGCCGGTGCGCCGCGAGGCGCGGAGGAGCCGCGAATGAGCAACCCCAAGGAGCAGAACCTGCCCCCGCGGCCGCGGCGCGTGGAGCGCGGCATCGAGGCGCAGTGGTCGAGGCGGCTGCAGGCGTGGGTCTGGCGTGCGCGGCGCGAGTGGCGAATCGACGGGAAGCGCATCGTGCGCGTCGGCCCGCAGCGCCGCACGCAGGAGTTGGCCGCCGAGGACTTCGCACGGCTGGACGACACTCCGGCGCTGCGCGCCAGGATCCCCTTGACGCTCGGCGAAGGCCTCGCCGCGGCGCTCGTGGCCGCGAAGGAGCGCGGCGTCGCGGCCGACACGGCTGAGGCCTACGACAGTGCGGGGCGCTGCTTGCTGCGCTACTGGAAGGCGGACACTCATCTGCAATGGATCACGGCCGACGAGATCCGTTGGTTCGTGAACGAGGCGAAGGCCGACGGCGCCTCGCCGAACACCATCCGCGGCAAGCTCTTGCCGATCCTCGGGCGCTGCTTCCGCGCCGCGGAGCTGCCCGATCCAGTCCCCGCGACCCTCGCCGAGCTCAAAGGCACCTTGAAGTATGTGCCCCCGCGCCTCGAGTTCTTCACGATCGACGAGGTCCGTCGGATCATCGAGCGCATCCGCGGCGAGGAGTTCCACGACGCGAACGGCCGCAGGCTCTCGCTGCCCGCACGCGAGCATCACGCCGACGTCGTGGCGTTCTTCGCCGCGACGGGTGTCCGTCTGCTCGAGGCCTCGCGGATCCGGCTCCAGGACGTCGACCTGGCGAACCACGCGATCCACGTCCGCCGACCGAAGGACCCCGGCAACCCCCGCCGGCTCTTCGTGGGCGAGAGCTGGAGGGACGTCGTCGAGCGCTTGGTCGCGCGCGCCGAAGCGGAGCGGAACGTCGGCGACAACCAGGCCGGCCTGCTGCTCCCGAACCTGCGCTCGCGGGCGCTCAACCTCTTCCGGCGCTGGGGCGAACGCCTCGGCGAGCCGCGACTCAACAACCGCGTGCTGCGGCATTCGTTCGTGACTGCCGTCCTGCGCGCCGGCGGGTCGCCCTACGACGCGCGCATCCTCGCCGGGCATCGCAACCTGTCGACGACCGATCGCTACGTGGGCGAACTCACGAGCCGGCCCGCCGTGCTCGACGCGATCGACGCCGCGCTCGCGCCGGCCTCGCCGACGCCGCAGGTGCCGCCGGCGCAGCTCGAGGTGCAGCCGTGACGGCGCCGCTCCCCGAGCTCATGACGTCGGCTGAGTGCGCGGCCCTGATCCGCGTGAAGCCGCACTCGATCCTCACGATGGCCAGGCAGGGGACCTTCCCGCCGCCGCTGCGCCTCAGCGCGCGGCGCTTCCGCTGGGTCCGCGCCGAGGTCGAGGCGTGGCTCGCCGAGCAGCAGGCCGCGGCGGCGCGGCGGCGCGCGGTGGCGCTGGGGAGGGGAGACCCGGCGCAGTTCCGAGTGACTCGCGAGGAGCGCCAGAAGCCGGCGCCGTGACGTTGCCAACTCGCGTCGAGCTTGGGCACGGCGAGCTCGCGCGCACGGCTGCGCGTCGCCGGCGCCGATCGCCAGGCGCACCTGCGACGGCAGCCTCGAGGTCGCGTCGAGCTGGCGCGCGGTGCGCTCGCGGGCGCGGCGGCGCGTCGCTGGCGCCGATCGGCAGGCGCACCCGCGACGGCAGCCTCGAGGTCGCGTCGAGCTCGCGCGCGGTGCGCTCGCGGGCGCGGCGGCGCATCGCCGGTGCCGATCGCCAGGCGCACCTGCGACCGCGGCCTCGAGGTCGCGTCGAGCTCGCGCACCGCGGCTCGCGACCCGAACCGGAGGCCAGCGAGCACGACTCCGCTGGCCGATTCGTGGGGGAAAACGTGGGGGAAACCGGCACGAATTGCCCCCGAACTCGGCGTTTTCGGCGGGTCCGGACGACGGCGCGAGTCGGCATCTAAACCATTCCATGAGTGGCACTTAGAAACGTCGGCGGTTGTATGCTTGGGCCGACTTAAACTTCGCTGGCCTCACGGCCGTGGGGGTTCGAGTCCCCCTCCCCGCACTCGCGATCCGCGCAGCGACGAGCCTCGCCCTTCGGGCCGCGGCCGACGGTCTGCGCTCCACGTGGACGACGACTCCGCGCATGAACCTGCCCAACGCCGCGCTCGCCCTGCTCGTCTGCACGCTCTCGTGTTCCTCGTCGACCTCCCGCGGCGATTGGGACGCCCCGCCGCGCGGCGAGGAGCGCGCGGCGACGACGGGTCCGCGCCCCCCGGCGCTGCGCGTCGTCGCGCCGCCGATCACGCCGCGCGTGGAACCAGAGGTAACGAGCACGCCGCCGGAACCGTCGCGGCCGACGACGCCGCCCTCGGGCGGCCAGCCGCCGGCGGCGCCCCGCGAACCGGCGAGCGGAGTCAGCCTCCATCCGGACGCGCCCGCGCCCGGCCTGCTCGAGTTGATCGACGCGCAGCTCGCGGCGAAGCCCATCGACAAGACGCAGGCCGACTGGCGCCTCCATCTGCCGTCCCCGCCCAACGTGCCGGTCGAGACGCGCGCGAGCTACGTCTGGGTGCTGCACACGAACGTCGGCGTGCTGCGCGTGCGCCTGCGACCGCAGTCCGCACCGCTGCACGTCCTCAACCTCGCCTGGCTCACGCGTCTGGGCTTCTACGACGGCCTCGCGTTCCACCGCGTGATCCCGGGCTTCATGGCGCAGGGCGGCTGTCCGCTCGGCACCGGGGCCGGCGGTCCCGGCTATCGGCTCGACGGCGAGTTTCCGAGCACGGCCCCGCGCCACGACCGCCGCGGGGTGGTCAGCACGGCGAACGCCGGACCGGGCACCGACGGCAGCCAGTTCTTCATCACCTTCCAGGCGACGCCGTGGCTGGACGGGAAGCACACGATCGTCGGCGAGGTGATGGAAGGCGAGCCCGCGCTGCAGGCGCTCGAGGCGAACGGCACGCGCCCGGGCACGCCGCGCTCGCCGCTGCGCATCGAGCGTGCGGAGCTCATCGTGCGCTGACGGCCGCGCGATCGCCGCGCAGGCGCAGCAGGGCGACGGCGAGGCGATCGAGTGCCGGCGAGAGCGCGAGCGCGCCGTCGAGCTGCAGGAGCGGCGCCTCGTGTTCGGCGTCGACGGCCTCGAACTCCGCCGCGCGGAGTGCGCGCACCGCGGCGTCGGCGTCGCTCGCGTCGTCGCCGCGCTGGGCGCGCGCGCGCAGCCGCTCGGCCGCGACGGCGTCGTCGACCACGAGGTGCACCAGGAGACTGCGGCGCGACGAGCCGCGGCGCGCGGCGTCGCGGAGCGCGCGGCGCGCGAAGTTGCCGTCGAGCAGCACTGGCCCGGGAGCGGCTGCCGCGCGCTCGATCAGCGCCGCGTACACGCGCTCCCGACTCGCCGCGTCGTAGGCGGAGGCCGGCAGACGCGCGGTGCTGGACACGCCGGCGAGCTCCTTGCGCACGAGGTCGGTCGAGAGGAGCGGCCAGCCGGTCTCGCGCGCGAGCGCACCCAGCAGGTGGGACTTGCCGCTGCCGGGCAGGCCGCAGGCGATCACCGCGAGCGGGCCCTCGTCCTCGACCGCGGTCCAAGCGAGCAGGCGCAGGTGGCGGCGCGCCGCCTCGAGCAGGCGGGCACGCTCGCCCGATTCGATGGCCTGGTCCCGTGCGCCGAGCGCATCGACCTTGGCCCGCACCATCGCGCGGTAG
>JADLHO010000274.1 GCA_020848735.1 Planctomycetota bacterium
CCCGCAGTCGCCACGCCGATCGGGTTGAATGCGGGGGCAGAGCCGAGCGAGTCTTCACCGGAACCAATCGACCCGCTCGATCCGATCCGCACGACGGACGCCATGGCGTCGCCATCCGACCATCAGATTCCCTGGCTTGCGCTTCGCGACGGGTTCAGGAGCCCCGCGCCCGGAATCCGCCAGCGCCTCGGCTTCGCGACCGACCGGCTCGAACGTTCGATCCCCGATGCCCTGGCCTGGCGATCCTCGGAGCTGCCTCGAAGCACCAGCGATCCCTGGCGGCCCAGCGCCCGGTCGACGTGGAACTGGGGCGCCGGGCGTGAGCAGGGTGGCGCGCGCCAGTCCTCACGAGAATCCGAGCTCCCTCTCTCCCAATCCTCTTGCTCGCACGAGACCTGCAAGCTCGGAGGTGCGGTCCTCGAGCGGCGAGTCGTGAGGCCATGACCCCCATCGACAATCGCATCGGCTACACCGTGCTCGCGGGCTTGATCGTCCTGGCGGTCTGCCTCTGGCTGCAGGGTGGCTCGGCCGATGAGACGCCCCCGACCCACGTCCATTCGGGATCGACCTCGGGCATAGATTCGCAGGCATCGACTGCGCCCCAGGTTTCCCCCACCTCTTTGACGGCACCGACAGTTCCGGCGCGTGCCAATCCGGGGGCACAGGATCCGCCGCAGCAGCCCACGACCCTCACCGCCGATGTCGCAGCCAGCGAAACGCCCGAGGAACCCGCAAGCAACGACGATGCAGGGCAGCCGGATGCGCTGGCCTGGATCCGAGAGGTCTGGGATGTCGACGCCTTCTGCCGCTGGGTCGAAACCAAGCACCCGGTCGCCGACAGCCCATCTGACTACGCGATGACGGAAGGCGATGCCCGCTTCGCCCACGAATGTGTCACCTACGTCCTGGCAATTCGCTACGCCCTCCATCTGAACGGCGATCGTTACCTCCGCGACGGAGAGCGAGAGATCCTGGCTGGCAAGACCTTCCCTCCTCATGTGAAGGAACTGCAGCTCTCCGAATTGCGCGCTCGCAGGACCGCCTATGTCGCACTCTTTGCGGTCTTGCCGGATCTGCAGGCCGGCATCGAGGCGGGAGCTGTTCGCATCAAATTGGACCGCGTGCCCTTGGCATCCGGACGCTACTCGTCGACGACCGGCGGCAGCTTCTCGAGCATCGCAGTCGATCGCAAGAAGCTCACGGTTGGCTACGTTCTCCAGGCCGGTTGTTGGCGTGTAAGCCTCCGCGTCCCTTCGTCATTCCTGCCGTCCCAACATCGCGAAGCCCTTTTCCCGCACTCCGGCCGGCGCCGATGATCGCTCTCACGGGAACTCAGAGTCGAATCGGTTGCCTCGGCCGTTCCGAAGACGCCCCTCTCCCCGGTACCCATGACCAGCGCGTCACGCCTTGCGTCTGTCCTGGCTTCTTCCCTGGCTCTCGCCATCGGGATGCACTCCGATCCAAGATCGACCCATGATCGGTCGCACGGTCAATTGGACGATTGCACATGCAACCTGGTAAGGTGGCAGACCACCGGATTCACGGATGGCATCAAGTGGACCGGCACTGATCTCTCCGACTCGATCGGACTTGTGGTCGATGGCAGCATAGGAGTCTCCTACGAAGGCAATGCGTGCAACGCGCAGTGTCAACCGACCGGGACTGGCTGCGCTGGCTCCATCACCTTCAGGATCTCCCAATTCCATGGGCTTCCCGGTCACAAGCTCTGCGTTCCGCTCGCGTCTCCGGCCTTCTACCCAGTCTGCACGGACGCCAACAACGGCGCCGGTGGCTACCAGTGCTGCAGGACCGCCGCTGACGACTACACCACCGTCGGGTTGGAATGGTACATCGACACCGGCTGCGGAAACGGGGCGGGAGTGCATGCGCAGTTGACCACCGAGTTCGATGGGTCCGGCAACCAGGCCTTGGTAGCCGACCTCTATGGGGGATTCGACTGCACGGCGTGCACACTGCCGCCGAATTGAGCTGCGAAGTCGCGGAACCCGCGTTCGACCACGACTGCCCGCGCCTGCGCCGGCCCTCTGAGCATGCAGCGACCGTCGCGGCTACGCGTCGGCTTGCCTTGGGACCGACTTCACGACCCGCCACGAGCCACCGGCACCGTCTCTCGACGTGTGGCTTCTCCTCCAGGATGGCAAAGCGCCCCTCACGCGTCCGGAACCGACGAGCGGTGGGCGTTGCTCGATCCGCGTTTCCTCGCTCCGAACGCCGGCACGAACGGGTGAGGGCGACCGCGTCGTGATCCCCAAGAGTGCCTCGAAGGAGTCATCGGGGTGCTTTCGTCTGGTGCGTGGTGCAAAGAGTTGCCAGCGCTGTCTCCGAGCGGAGGGTCGCGCTGGCGCCGTCTGCGCGATTGGCAGAAGAGGGGCGTCTGCCGTGCAGCATGGACGGCCCTGCTCGGCGTGCTCGACGAACGTGGGCGCCTCGACCGCCAAGAGACGCACCATCGGCCGCACCGAGCAGACCAATGCCGGCATCGCCTGGGGCCTGCTCTGCATGCTCGCCATGATCGGCGGCGGCACGGTCCCGGAGTTCGTCATGCCCGCCTGGAATTGCTCGCTCGCCGACGCCGCCCTGCCCCTCGCCGCAAGCCTCGGCTTCGGCGTGCTCGGCCTCCTCGCCGACTCCTCCGGCTGCGGCGGGTCCGGAGCGAAGACCCCGAGGCGGCCGCCGCAGCGCCACCGCCCCGCAACGCCCCTCCGCACCCTTGCACCCCGTCCGGCACGGCGGGACCATGCCGCGCCCTGGTTCAAACGTTCGTTTGAGCTCTTCAGCTCCCGAGCTCTCCGCGCCCGTGACTCCCCTCGACCCGAGCACCAAGACCCAGATCCTCGACGTCGCCGAGCGCCTCTTCGCCGAGCAGGGTTTCGCGGCGACCTCGTTGCGCGCGCTGACCGCAGCGGCCGGGGTGAACCTCGCCGCGGTGAACTACCACTTCGGGAGCAAGGAGGCGCTGCTGCTCGCGGTCTTCGACCGTCGTCTGCGTCCGCTGAACGAGCGGCGGATCGCGAGCATCGACGCGCTGGTCCGCCAGGCGGCCGCCACGGGCCTGGCGCCCTCACTCGAGGGACTGCTCGACACCCTGTTCCGGCCGGTGCTCGAGATGACCGCCGAACCGGGTGGCGAAGCCTGCGCGCGCCTCTTCGCCCGCGTGCACCTGGAGACCGAAGCGGAGGCGCTCGAATCGATGTTCCTCACGCAGTTCTGCGCGGTGCGCGATCGCATGCTGCCCGCGCTGAAACAGACGCTGCCGGAGCTCGACGAGGACGAGTTGCTCTGGCGCCTGCACTTCGCGATCGGCGCGCTCGCGCACACGATGCAGAGCACGATCCGTCTGAAGTGGCTCGCGCGCGGCCGGGCGATCGAGACGGATCGCGAGACGACGCTGCGCCGCCTCATCGAGTTCTGCGCCGCGGGCATGCGCGCGGGCGCCCCGAGCCGTCCGCCGGAAGGGACCTGATGCGCACGCCGCGCCGCACCGCCGTCGCCGTCGCGAGCCTGCTGATCGCGACCGCGTGTTCCGCTCCCGTCGAACCCTCGTCGACCACGGGGGGTCTCGTCCTGCCCGAGCGCTTCCTCGCGGACGCCTCGGGCGCGGCGGGTGCCACGGACGCCGACACGCGCGCCGATCTCGATCTCTGGTGGCGCCGCCTCGGCGACGATCGCCTCGGCGAAGCGGTCGAGGAGGCGCTGCGCTTCAACCGCGAGCTCTTGGCCGCCGCGGCGCGCGTCGACGTCGCCCGCGCACGCGCGGAACTCGCCGGTGCGAGTCTCTCCCCCAGTCTGACCGCGCGCCTCGACGCCCAACGCCGCCGCTTCAACTTCATCGGCCTGCCCATCGGCGGCAGCGACGTCTTCAGCGTGACGACGAACCAGCACACGCTCGCGCTCGATCTGAGCTGGGAGCTCGATCTCTGGGGCCGCGTGCGCGCCGGCGAGACCGCTGCCGAGCATGACGTGGAAGCCGCGAGCGCCGACCTGCGCGGCGCGGCCCATGCGATCGCCGGACGCACGAGCAAGGCGTGGATCGCCTGCGTCGAAGCCGCGCAGCAACTCCGCCTCGCGGAGGCGACCGCCGCGTCGCGCACGCGCACCGAGGAGATGGTGCGGCGCCGTTTCACCGGCGGCGTGCGGCCCGCGCTCGATCTGCATCTCGCCCGCGCGGATCGCGAGGCGGCCGAGGCCCTCGTGCTCGTGCGCCAGCGCGCGCGCGACGCCGCCGTGCGCGCGTTGCAGGTCCTGCTCGGCCGCTATCCCGGTCTCGCGCTCGATCCGGGCACGTCGCTGCCCAGCGCACCTCCGCCCGTTCCCGCGGGACTGCCGGCGACGCTCCTGAGGCGACGCCCCGACCTCGCGGCCGCCGAGCGCCGTCTCGCCGCCGCCGATCAACGCGTCGGCGAGGCCAAGGCCGACCGTTGGCCGCGCGTCGCCCTGACCGCGAGCGGCGGCACCTCGAGCAACGACCTCACGGACCTCGTCGACCTCGACTTCCGCCAGTGGTCGCTCGGCGCGAACCTGCTCGCGCCCATCTTCGACGGCGGCCGTCGCTCCACGACGATCGAGCTGCGCGACGCCGAGCGCCGTGAGTCCGAGGCGCGCTTCGCGGTCCTCCTGCTCGCCGCGCTCGCCGAGGTCGAGGGCGCACTCGCGAACGCGAGCACGCTCGCCGCGGAAGAGACCAGCCTCGCCGGCGCCGCCGCGCAGGCGCGCGCCGCGGCGACCCTGTCCGCGGATCGCTACGCGCGCGGCCTCAGCGACATCACGACCCTCCTCGACGCCGAGCGGCGTGCGCTCGCCGCCGACACCGCGTTGCTCGGCGTGCGCCGCGCACGCCTCGAGAACCACATCGAGCTCCTGCTCGCGCTCGGCGGCGGCATCCCGCCCGCCGCCGCGAGCGACGATCGGCCATGAACGTCGCAAGATCCGTCCTCCGCGTGCTCCTGCCGCTGCTCGTCGTCGCGCTCGGCGCCGCCGGTGCCTGGGCGCTCGCCATGGCGCGCGAGAAGCCCCCGGTCGCGCCAGCGCCCACCGCACGGCCGCTCGTCGAAGTCGTCGCGGTGGCGAGCAGCACCTGGTCACCGACGCTCGAGGTCCAGGGCAGCGTGCGACCGGCCGTCGAGAGCGAGCTCGTCAGCGAGGTCGCCGGACGCGTGATCGAACTCGGACCGGGACTGCGCGCCGGCGCCCGCTTCGGCAAGGGCGATCTCCTCGTGCGCATCGACGCGCGCGACTACGAGCTCGCGGTCGTCGAGGCCGAGGCCGCGGTGACGCAGGCCGAGCTCGCGCTCGAGCTCGAGAAGGCCGAGGCCGAAGCCGCGCGCGGCGCGTGGGACTCGCTCGGCGAGGCCAAGCCGCCTTCGCCGCTCGTGCTGCGTGAGCCGCAGCTCGCGGAGGCACGCGCGCGCGTCGCCGCGACCAGGGCTCGCCTCGAGGGCGCGCGGCGCGATCTCGAACGCACGACGCTCACGGCGCCCTACGACGGCATCACCTTCGAGAAGTCGGTCGACCTCGGGCAGTACGTCGCGCGCGGTGCGCGCCTCGCGCATCTGCTCGGCCGCGCGGCGGTCGAGGTGCGCATCCCCCTGCAGTCCGAGGAACTCGCGTTGCTCGGACTCGACGGCGACGTCGACGTCACGCTCGATCGCCCCGTCGTGCTGCGCGCCGGCAGCGGCGATCGGGTGCGTGAATGGACCGGACGGATCGTGCGCCGCGAGGATTGGCTCGATCCGCGGACGCGCACCATCGCCCTCGTCGTGCGGGTCGCGGACCCGTACGACACGAGCGACGGGCGCGCGCCGATGTTCGTCAATCTCTTCGTCACCGCCGAACTCCGCGGGAAGGAGCTCACCGACGTCGTCGTGCTGCCACGCGCCGCGCTGCGCAACGACGACCGCGTGTGGGTCGTCGACGCCGAGGATCGCCTGCGGCCGCGCGACGTCCTCGTGCTCCGCAAGGAGCGCGACACCGTCGTCCTGCGGGCGGGACTCACGCCGGGCGACCGCGTGTGCACGACGCCGCTCGACCTCGTCACCGACGGCATGAGCGTGCGCGTGCAGGGCGATGCGGAACGGAGCGGCGCCCGATGAGCGGTCCGTCTCCCGGCGGCGGCGCGGTCGCGTGGTTCATCCGCAACCCCGTCGCGACGAACCTCGTGATGTTCACCGTGATCGCGGCAGGGCTGCTCTCCCTGCCGCGGATCGAGCGGGAGATCTTCCCCGAGTTCTCCGCGGACATGATCGTCGTGACCGTGCCCTATCCGGGGGCCACGCCGAACGAGGTCGAGGAGTCGATCTGCGTGAAGGTCGAGGAGGAGGTCGCGGGACTCGAGGACATCGAGAAGCTCAGCTCGACCGCGACGGAGAACGGCGGCTCCATCGTGATCAAGCTGCGCGAGGGTGCCGACGTCGCGCGCGCGCTCGACGACGTGAAGGCGCGCGTCGATGCGATCGACACGTTCCCGCTCGAGGCCGAGGAACCCGTCGTGAAGGAGGTCGTGTTGCGCCGGCAGGTGCTGAGCGTCGCGATCTCCGGCCCGCTCGACGAGCTGGGGCTGCGCACCGTCGCGGAGCGCGTCCGTGACGAGCTGATGGCGCTCCCCGAGGTGACCCTCGCGGAGCTCGTCAACGTCCGTCCGTACGAGATCGCCATCGAGGTCAGCGAGGAGGCGCTGCAACGCCACGCGTTGAGCTTCGACGACGTCGCGCGCGCCGTGCGCCGTTCGTCACTCGATCTGCCCGGCGGCTCCGTGCGCACGCGCGACGGCGAGATCCTGCTGCGCACGAGGGGCCAGGCCTACACCGGACGGGAGTTCGAGGAGCTCGTCGTCCTCACCCGCAGCGACGGCACGCGCGTGCTCGTGCGCGACCTCGCGACGGTCGTCGACGGCTTCGCCGAGACGGATCAGGCGGCGCGCTTCGACGGCGCCCCGGCCGCGCTCGTCAACGTCTTCCGCGTCGAGAACGAGGACGCCGTCCACGTCGCCGATGCCGTCGCCGCGTACTGCGCGCAGCGTCCGGCGTGGCTGCCCGAGAACGTCGCGCTCACACCGTGGTTCGACCAGTCGAAGATCCTGAAGAGCCGCGAGGAGCTGCTGGTCAAGAACGGTCTGCAGGGCTTCGTGCTCGTCTTCGTGATCCTCGCGCTCTTCCTGCGCTTCAAGCTGGCGTTCTGGGTCGCGGCCGGCATCCCGCTCGCCTTCCTCGGCGCGTTCGCGGTGATGCCGTGGATCGGCGCGTCGATCAACATGCTCTCGCTCTTCGCGTTCGTCCTGGTGCTCGGCATCGTGGTCGACGACGCGATCGTGGTCGGCGAGAACATCTTCGCGAGGTCGCGCGCGGGCCTGCACCCGCGACTCGCGGCGGAGGAAGGCGCGCGCGAGGTCGCGTTGCCGGTCGCGGCCTCGGTGCTGACGACCGTCGCGGCCTTCCTGCCGATGTTCAACATCCCGGGACTCTTCGGGCGCTTCTTCTCGCTGATCCCGATGGTCGTCGTGCCGGTGCTGTTGATCTCGCTCTTCGAGTCGACGTTCCTGCTGCCGGCCCACCTGCGCCACTTCCACGCGAACGCCGAGCCCCGCGGCCTGGCACGCCCCTGGTACGCGTTCCAGGACGCGTTCATGCGCGGCATGGAGGGCTTCGCGACGCGGGTCTACCGACCGATCGTCGATCTGTGCCTGCGCCATCGCGCGATGACGCTCGCCAGCTCGTTCGCCGTCCTCGCGCTGAGCATCGGGCTCGTCGCCGGCGGTCACGTCCGCTTCGTCTTCTTCCCCGAGGTCGAAGGCGACAACGTGCTCGCGACGCTCACGATGCCGCAGGGCACGCCCGTCGAGGTGACGGCCCGCGCGCTCGACCGCCTCGAGTCCGCCGCGTTCCGCATCCGCGACGAGCTCGCGGCGGAGGCCGGGCCCGGCGAGGCGGGCGCGATCGAGCACGTGCTCACCGCGATCGGCGAGCAGCCGTTCCGCCGCGTCTCGGAGGAGATGGGCGGTCGCGTGAAGACCTCGGACTACTCGGGGGCGCGCTACGGCGAGATCAACATCCAGCTCGCGCCGTCGGAGCTCCGCACGGTCACCAGCGAGCGCGTCGCGGCACGCTGGCGCGAACTCGTGCCCGAGGTGCCGGGCGCGGTGCGCTTCCAGATCTCGACCTCGTTGATCGCGACCGGTGCCGACGTCGACGTGAGCCTCCGCGCGCAGGACCTCGAGGATCTCCAGCTCGCGTCGGCGCGGGTGCAGGCCTGGCTCGCGACGCGGGAGGGCGTCTTCGAGATCGGCGACAGCTTCGACGAGGGTAAGACGGAGCTCGCGCTGCGCATCCGCAAGGAGGCGGAGGCCTACGGTCTCGGCACCGCCGATCTCGCGCGGCAGGTCCGTCAGGGCTTCTACGGCGAGGAGGTGCAGCGCGTGCAGCGCGGCCGCGACGACGTGCGCGTGATGGTCCGCTACCCGTCCGACGAGCGTCGCTCGTTGGCGGACCTCGAGGCGATGCGCATCCGCACGCCGGGTGGCGACGAGGTCCCGATCGCGACCGTCGCCGACGCGGAGCTGGGTCGCGGCTATGCGGCCATCCAGCGCACCGACCGCGCGCGTTCGATCAACGTGACCGCGAGGGTGCAGAAGGACGACCACGACCCCAATCTCGTGATCGCCGCGCTCGACACCGAGGTCCTGCCGGCACTCGGGCGCGAGTTCGAGGGACTGCGCTGGACCTTCGAGGGCGAACGCGAGGAGCAGAAGAAGACCTTCGCCGGGCTCGGCAGCGGCTTCGTGATGGCGCTGCTCGCGATCTACGCGCTGATGGCGATCCCCTTCCGCAGCTACCTCCAACCGCTGATCGTGATGACGGCGATCCCCTTCGGCCTCATCGGCGCCATCCTCGGCCACGCGCTGCTCGGTCTTCCCATCAGCGTGCTCTCGCTCTGCGGCGTCGTCGCCCTCGCCGGAGTGGTGGTGAACGACGCCATCGTGCTCGTCGACTTCATCAACCGGCACCGCAACGAGGGTGGCGGCCTGCTCGAGGCGGTGCGCGAGGCCGGCGTGCGGCGCTTCCGGCCGATCATGCTCACCTCGCTGACCACCTTCGGCGGCCTCATGCCCCTCGTCCTGGAGAAGAGCGTGCAGGCGCTCTTCCTCGTGCCGATGGCCGTCTCGCTCGCGTTCGGCGTGATGTTCGCGACCTTCATCACGCTGGTCCTCGTGCCCGCGTGCTACCTCGTGCTCGAGGACCTGCGGCATTGGTTCCGCTGGCTCTATCCGCCGCGACGCGTGCGCACGCACTGACGCGCGCGCGCACGGCTCAGGGCAGGCCGATGCGGAACTGCAGGCCGTCGCTGAGCACGATGCCCGGCAGGAAGCTGCCCGCGGGGTCGATCACGGCCCACTGCGCGAAGAGCTCGGCTCCCGCGATCGACGGCAGGTTCGGGATGCCGAGCGGCAGCGACGCGATCCCGGCACCGGAGCTCAGGAGCGTCGGGCCCGCGATCGCGGGCGGTGCCACGAGCAGACCGCAGCCCACCGCCGGCGGGAGGCCCGCGAAGCCGACGAGCGTGACGCAGCCCGCGAAGGGCAGCGCGCCGACGAGGTCGATGCGGAACCCAGCCTCGCCGAGGCGCGGTTGGAGCGGTGCATCGACGGTCGGCGCCACACCGCTCGAACCGGCACAGCCGACCCCGAAGGTCGAGCTGTAGGCGCGCCGCACGTCGAGGCTCGCGCTCCACGGCTCGAGACCCGTGACGGTGTCGTCGCCGGCGAACCACACGGCACCGTTGACGACGCGCAGGTTCGCGATGCGCGCGGCACCGGGTCCGAGCGGCGTGAGGAAGCGTCCGACGGGATGCGTGCCGAAGAAGCTGCCATCGGAGACCCAGATCTGCAGCAGATCGACCGGATGCGAGCCCGCGAACGCGATCCCGCTGTTGCCGGGCAGCGATGCGAAGCCGGCGCTGCCGAGTCCCGAGCCCTCGCCGACCGCGATCTCGCGCAGGACGCGCGTTCCGACCGCCGTGCCGTCGGAGGTCCAGAGCTCCGTGCCACGTGCGTCCGTCATCGCGAACCAGACCCGGTTCGGGCCGGCGGTCAACCGCGTGATCGGCGCGCTGCCGTTCGCGACGAGATCGACGACCATGCGCGTGCCCGCCGTCGTGCCGTCGGAGACGTGCAGCTCGCGGCCGAAGCCCGAATCCGCGATGAAGAAGAGGCGGTTGTCGCCGGTGACGACGAGGTCGCTCGGATCGCTGCCGCCGACGCCCGGGTTCAGATCGGCGAGCACCCAGGTGCCGGGGAAGGTGCCGTCGGTGCGCCAGACCTCGGTGCCCCACACCGAGTGGTTGCGCGCGATGAAGGCTGCCGCGGTGCCGAACGAACGGAGCTCGGCGCCGCTGATGCCACCGTTCAGCGAATCGATGTCGACCGCGAGGCCGGTGCCGTTCACGGTGCCGTCGGTCTTGAAGATCTCGAGGCCGGGTGAGCCATCGTCGGCGAAGAACAGGACCGACGGACCAGCCGCGACGAAGGGCCCCGGGTTCGAGTTGAGGAAGCCCACCGCGAGGTCCGCGAGCCGAAGAGTCCCCGCGACGGTGCCGTCGCTGATGTGTGGCTCCACGCCGAAGCCGGTGACTCCCGCGCCGAAGAAGAGCCGGGAGCCGACGACGGAGAGGTTGCGCGGCGACGACCCCGCGGGCCCCGGCACGAAGTCGATGAAGACCGACGTGCCGGCCGGCGTGCCGTCCGTGCGGAAGATCTCGCGGCCGTGCGTGGGACTCGTCCCGATGAACCACGCGAAGTTCTGAAAGGACGTGAGCTCGGCGGGCGAGGCCGAGCCGGTGCCGAGGTCGAGCTTCTGCGTGCCGGCCGCGGTGCCATCCGAGCCGAAGGCCTCGAGGCCCGTGCCGTCGTTCGCGACGAAGACGGTGCGCGCACCGGCGGCGACGAACTCCGCGGGGTTCGAGTCGGCGATCGCGACGCCGAGATCCGCGAGCAGACGCGTGCCGGGCGCCGTGCCGTCGCTCACCCAGGGTTCGGCACCGGCCGCGCTCGTCGTCGCCGAGAACCAGTAACGCGTCCCGACGCCGAAGAGCTGATCGGGCGAGGAGCCGTTCGGCCCGGGCACGACGTCGGCGAGCAGACGCGTGCCCCCCGCGCTGCCGTCGCTGATCCAGGGCTCGGTGCCGGCGGCGACCGTCGTCGCGCGGAACACCGCGCCGCTCGGCGTGGGCCCGAAGGCCTGCGGATCCGAGCCGGCGCTGCCCGGCACGATGTCGGCGACGAGCTGCGTGCCGTTGCTCGTGCCGTCGCTCACCCAGGGTTCGGCGCCATGCGAGCCGTCGTCGGCGACGAACCACACGCGATTGCCGCTGCGCGTGAGATAGGGCAGCGAACTCGAAGGCAGGCTCGAGGCAGCGCCCGGCGCGATGTCGCGCAGGCGGAAGGTCCCCGCGGGGCTGCCATCGGAGACCCAGGGCTCGAAGCCGTCGCTCGGCGTGCTGAGGTAGAAGACCGCCCGCGCACCGAGCGAGATGCCGCGGTCGTAGACGATCGAACCCACCGTGCCCGGTGTCGCATCGGCGAGGAGCACGGGGCCATTCGCGGTGCCGTCGCTGAAATGGAGCTCGCGGCCCGTGGCCGCCGCATACATCGTGAAGACCGCGCCGCTCGTCGTGCCGGCCAGGGCCTGCGGATAGCTGATCCCCGGCACGATCGCGGTTCCCGCGCCCGTGCCGTCGCTGAGCCAGAGGCGATCGACGTTGCCCGCGTCGCGCGCCACGAAGAAGAGGCCGAGCGGTGTCGGACTCAGCATGCGCGGCGACGAGCTCGCGGTACCCGGATTGAGGTCGGCGACCAGCGCGGTCCCCGACGGTGTGCCGTCGCTCCGCCAGAGCTCCTCACCCGAATCGGCGCGCCGCGCCGCGAAGTAGAAGACGCTTTGGTGCAGGACCGGCAGGGTCGCCGACGAGGGTCGCACGCCGTCGCCCGCACTCAGCTCGTAGGTGCCGCCCGTCGAGCCGTCCGTGCGGAAGAGACCGAAGCCGTTCGTGTCGCGTCGTCCGAAGAGGAAGAGGCCCACGTTGGCACCGGCGACGAAGGCCGGGCCGAGCACGCTCACCGGCGACTCGTTCGTGCGGAACAGGGCGCGCGTGCCGGCACTCGTGCCGTCGCTCGACCAGAGCCGACCGGGGCCGGTGCCCGTCGTGAGGAACAGGGTGTTGCTCGAGAGGCCGACGAAGTCGCGCGGCGACGAGGAGCCCACCGAGCTGGTGGTCGCCAGGTCGGCGACGCGCACCTGCGCGACGAGACCGGGAACGAGGGAGGTGACCGCGGCGACGGCGAGGCCGGCGCGGCGAAGCGGCGAGGTGGAGGACATGCAGCAGGGAGGGAGCGAGCGCGCGGGATTCTAGGTTCACCGCCGACGCGCGTCGGGCGCTGTCCTGAACCGATTCTGCATTCGGGTGCGCGTGCGTGAACTCGCGGCGCGAGCGCGGCGCGCGCGTACGGTGCTCCGTCGAGGCGATGGCCGCGGATCGCGATTGATCGCGCGCGCGGCGCGGGTTCCGCTGCGGCGACGATGACGCTCCTCGCCCTCGCCGTGGTCTCCCTGGCACTGACCGCATCGCCGCCGCAGGACCCGCGAGCGGGCGACGACGCGAGCAGCCAGGGCCCCGTCCTCTGGTACCGCGAACCCGCCGCCCGCTGGGAGGCGGCGCTGCCCGTGGGCAACGGTCGGCTCGGGGCGATGGTCTTCGGCGATCCGCGGCGCGAGGTGCTGCAGCTCAACGAGGACTCGGTCTGGTCCGGCGGGCCGACGGCGATGGACCGCGCGGGTGCCGCGCGCTTCCTCGCCGAGGCGCGCGCGTTGTTCTTCGCCGGCAAGGTCGTCGAGGGGCAGCGGCTGATGCAGCTCGAGTTCATGAACGTCGAGCAGCGGCCGAGCCATCAGACGCTCGGCGATCTCACGCTGACCTGGCGCCACACGGGCACCGCGACGGATTACCGCCGCGAACTCGATCTCGACCGCGCGATCGCGACGACGAGCTTCGCGGTCAATGGCACGCGCTTCGTCGAGGAGGTCTTCGCGAGCGCACCCGACCAGGTGCTCGTGGTGCACCTCACGCGCGAGGGCCAGGCGCCGATCGAGCTCGATCTGGAGCTGAGCCGCGCCCGCGGGGCGAGCACCGTCTATGGCGATCGCCGCGTTGCGATGACGGGCCGCGCCTGGACCGCGCACGCGCGCGACGAGAACCAGCGCCACCGCGAGGCGGCGCGCGGCGAGCCCGAAGGCTATTGGGCGCGCCTCGCGCGCGACGACCGCGGCTGGCAGGAGCAATGGCAGAAGCCCGGCCTCGACGACGCGGATTGGTCGGAGCTCGCCATGCCCTCGCGCTGGTCCGGCACCGCGCTGGCGCAGGTCGACGGACTCGTGTGGTTCCGTCGGACCGTCGAGGTCCCCGAGTCCCTCGCCGGACGCGAGCTCACGCTCGAACTCGGCGCGATCGACGACAGCGAGCTCTGCTTCTGGGACGGCGAGCCGATCGGCGGGACGGTGCAGAGCTGGCAGAGCGCACGCCGTCACGTGGTTCCCGCGCGCGCGACGGGCGCGGGGAAGCACGTGCTCTGCGTGCTCGTCCACGACAGCGGCGGCGAGGGCGGCTTCGCGGCGACGGCGGCGGACTTCGTCGCGCGCGGCGCGGACGGCGCGACCCTGCCGCTCGCGGGGGATTGGCGTTGGAAGCACGACGCGGCGGCCCTCGTGCCCGACGACGACGCGGGCGTGCGCTTCGCGGCCCAGCTGCTCGCCCAATGCGACGGCGAGGTGACGACCCACGCCGACCGGCTCGCGATCCGCGGCGCGAGCGAGCTCGTGCTCCTGCTGGCCGCACGCACCGACTATGCGGCGGCGGACCCAGAGGGACGCGCGCGGGCCGATCTCGAGCGCGTCGCCGCGCGCGGTCTCGCGGCATTGCGCGACGCGCACCTCGCCGAGCACCGCCGCCTCTTCCGCCGCGTGAGCCTCGATCTCGGCGGCGCACAGCGCCGTGAGCTGCCGACCGACGCGCGCCTCGCCGCGCTGCGCGCGAGCGATACCGCCGACGACCCGGAGCTCTGCGCGACCTACTTCCAATACGGCCGCTACCTGCTGATCTCGTCGTCGCGACCCGGTGCCTTGCCGGCGAACCTGCAGGGCCTCTGGAACCGCCACTTCGAGGCGCCCTGGGGAGCCGACTACCACATCAACATCAACCTCCAGATGAACTACTGGCCCGCCGAGGTGACGAACCTCGCCGAGTGCCACCTGCCCCTCTTCGACCTGATCGATGGCCTCGCGCGCCGCGGCGCGGAGACCGCGCGCGTGATGTACGACTGCCCCGGCTGGGTCGCGCACCACACGACCAATGCCTGGCACTTCACCACGCCGATCGGCAATACGGTCTGGGGCCTCTGGCCCACGGGTGGCGCCTGGTGCACCCGTCATCTCTGGGAGCATTACGAATACGGCCGCGACCTCGCCTTCCTCCGCGAGCGCGCCTGGCCGCGCCTGCGCGGCGCGGCCGAGTTCTTCCTCGCCTATCTCGTCGAGGATCCGGCGAGCGGCCTGCTCGTGAGCGGACCCTCCTCGTCACCGGAGAACAGCTTCCGCACCGCAGACGGCCAGGTCGCCGACAGCAGCATGGGCGCGACCATGGACCAGATGATCATCTGGGACCTCTTCACCAACGTGCTCGCCGCCGCCGACGCGCTGGACCTGCGCGAGAGCGATCCCCTCCTCGCGAAGGTCGAGGCCGCGCGCGCGCGCCTCCTCGGCCCGCAGATCGGCAAGGACGGTCGCCTCCTCGAGTGGTCGCGCGAATACGCGGAGCCCGAGCCGGGCCACCGCCACATGTCGCACCTCTATGGCCTCCACCCCGGCCGCCAGATCACCACGCAGACCCCCGACTGGTTCGCCGCCGCGCGCCGCTCCCTCGACCACCGCCTCGCCCACGGCGGCGGCCACACCGGCTGGAGCCGCGCCTGGATGATCAACTTCTTCGCCCGCTTCCGCGACGCCGAGGCCGCCCACGCCAACCTCCTCGCCCTCCTCCGCAAATCGACCCTCCCCAACCTCTTCGACGACCACCCCCCCTTCCAGATCGACGGCAACTTCGGCGGCTGCGCCGCCATCGCAGAGATGCTCGTCCAATCGCACGACGGCGAGATCGTCCTGCTCCCCGCATTGCCGAAGGCCTGGCCCACGGGGATGGTGCGGGGATTGCGCGTGCGCGGTGGTGCGGAGATCGATCTGAGCTGGCAGCAGGGCAACCTAGTCGAAGCAGAACTCCGGGCGACCGCCGCATTCGACGCGACTCTTCGCTGGCGCGATCGGTCGCTCCGCGTCGCGCTCGAGAAGGGCGGCAGGCGCCGGCTCGCCCTCGCTGCGTTCCCGAAGTGAGCATGGCGGCGCTGCACAGTCTCACGTGGACCCGAACCGCCCGCCGACCCGCGGCAACGCCGCAGATCGCGGATCAGGAATCTCGCTGTGCTGGCGGGATTCTCGCCGGACATCCGAGGCGCGAGGATGGCACTTGGGGTCCTGCGCCCCGCTCCTCGCTCACCGGGCCTTGACGGATCAGCAAGCTCTCCTTCCGATCCGCGAAAAATCGAGAAGCCAACTTGCTCGCCTGTGCAACCGGGCACATGGGTGACACTCTCGGTCGGCCAGGTCGCGAGCACCGATTCCAACACAGGAGCACGAGATGCTTAGTTCCCAACTCTGCTGCGTACTCGCTCTATGGCTCGCGATTCCAGCAGCCGCCCAGACCGTCGTCCGGCAGTTCGGTCCTTCTGGAGCCGTTGCATGCATCCGGGATGTTGACGGTGACGGATCTGATGAAGTCGTCCTCGCTGACCCGGTTGGCTCTGCGACCGCCGGGACGGTTCGCGTGCACTCTGGTCGAACGGGTGCCGTACTCCACGTTCTTCAGCCAGGACCGCAGCCGAATCGCTATGCAACCTGTATCGCGGGTGTCGGCGATGCGGATGGCGATGGATTCGACGACGTCGCAGTCGGCATTCCGCGTGATGCCTACGTGTCGCCTGACTCGGGCCACTTGTACGTCTGGTCCGGGCGAACCGGCACGTTGCTGTGGCACCGTGTCGGGAGGAGTTGGCTGTCATTCGCGCGTAGCGTGCATGGCGCCGGAGATGTGAACGCAGACGGCTTCGATGACGTCGTCGTCGGGAACCGGGACGACTCGAACTCCGGCGATGCGATCGTCTGCTCCGGTCGCGATGGACACGTCCTCTGGGCCAGGTCCTCACCCCACGGCCACGACGACTACGGCGCATCCGTTGCGGGGATCGGGGACGTGAACGGAGACGGCTTCGATGACGTGATCGTGGGATTCCCCACGCTCGGCAGCAACTCCATCGGAAGCCACGTCGGTGGCGCCGAAGTGCTATCGGGTCGAGACGGGCGCGTCATGCACCTGCTCATCGGCCACTCCAGCGACGACTACTTCGGCAGCACTGTCCAGGGTATCGGCGACATCGACGCTGACTTGGTGCCCGATTTCATCATCGGCGCGAGTTCGTACGCCGAGACCGTCCGAGGCGGCACCTTCCAATTGGGATGGTACTTCGCCGGGTCGATACGTTCTGCTGTTGGAGTGGGCGATATCGACGGGGACGGACACGCCGATGTGGCCGTCGCCGATGGAGCCGTGAGGGTCCTGAGTGGTTCGACACGTAGTGATCTCACGATCATCCCCGATCCTGCGACGTGGATCGCAGCAGGTGACATCAACGGAGACGGTCATACGGACCTTGTCTCGGGAGGCCCGAATGGCTGCTTCGCCTACGACCTTGGCGTCCCCGGACATCCGGGCAGGATCCGCAGAGCAGGAGTCGGCTGCATTGGTTCCAACGCGCACTTGCCCCGAGCACGATACCAAGGCTCGCCGCTCGTTGGGCATGCGATTCGCCTCACATTGCGCGGTGCCCAGCCATTGCGCGGCGCGGTCCTGAATCTCGGGGGGCCCGTGAATGTCCCGTTGGGATCCGTCGGAATGAGCGGCTGTACTCTGCTCGCCGGCACCGGTTGGTTCAACTTCCCCTTCTTCACGGACGCTTTCGGCATGACGCTTCCGGGTCCCATCATGATACCAGGTGACCCGAGCCTCGTTGGGGCCACTCTCTCCGCCCAGTGGGCATGCCTCGACGCCAATGCGAATTCGGTCGGTATCACGCTCTCTGACGGCATCCTGATCGAAATCGGAGGCTGACTCAGGCCTCGGGCGGAGCCCTTTCCTCTCGGTTCGGGCCTGCGGACCGCGCGGGGCTCCTTGCGGGTTCGACTGACCCAACATGAAGGGTTGGCGGATTCGCGGACGTCCTCTTGAGGGGTCCCGCATCGAATTCGAGCGCCATTGACCGATTGGGTGCGGGGTCGATCGGCGCGGGCGATGTGGTAAGTACCAATTCTGGCTCTCCTAAAGGAGCTGTAGCGGCGGCAGGGTAATGCCACCACAGCAGATGTAGATGGTTGCGATCATCGGCGCCGCGGAGTGGAAGCCGAACGCACGATGACTGAGGAGCCGGATCTTGTTGTTGACGCCCTCTGCGAGCCCATTGGTGATGCGGTGCTCGAGGAAGGCACGAATGCCTGCGAGGTGATCTCGAAGGGTGCGGCCCAAGCGGACGAAGGGTTCCAGGCGCGAGCGCGAGGCCCACTTGATCCACCTCGAGATGTGATCGGTGCTCCCGGCGGTGTGATGGCGACGGCCGAGAGCGTCGAGCAGGTCTTCCTTGAGGAGGTAGGCCCGCCCCAGGGGCTTGGTGGGGTGTAGGGCGGCCAGGGCTTCGACGTGCTGCTCGGGGAGGTTCTCGTGACGATGCAAGGTCGGCCAGCGGAGGTTCTTGACCGCCTTCGCGGCCGCGGAGTCATCCGGGCGCAGTTCTCGGACGAGCTTGCGTCGGACTTCGTCGAGGGCTTCGTTGGCGAGCTTGGCGATGTGGAAGTGGTCGTAGGCGATCTGCGCGTTGGGCAGCGTCTCGGTCACCGCCTTGGCGTACGCCGCGGACATGTCCATCGTCACGATCGCGATGCGGGCGCAAGCTTCGGCGCCGAGCGTCGAGAAGAAGCTCTCGAGCACGTCACTGCTCTTGCCTTCGGCGACCCAAACCACCCGTCGCCGGTCGTGATCGGTGACGACCGTCAGGTAGCGATGGTGCTTGCGGAAGCTGATCTCGTCGACCGCGACACGGCGCAAGTCCTTCAGCCGGGTGGGATCGAGCAGTTC
>JADLHO010000275.1 GCA_020848735.1 Planctomycetota bacterium
CCAGGTCCACCCGCATCGCCGACAGCTCCGCCTCGCCCAGGAACCGCGAGTTCACGTCGAGCCGCAGCAGCTCCTCGAGCTCGCCGCGCAACGCCGCATCCGCCCCGCACTCCGCCGCCAGGAAGGCGGCCCGCGCCGCACCGTCCAGTCGACAGGCCGCGGCGAAGAGGTTCGGGAGTCTCTCGCGGTTGGCGCTCAAGGTGGCCTGGGATCCTAGGGGGTCGCGCGCCCCGCCATCCGGGTCGCGGCGCGGAGGAGTCGCTCCGCCACTCCGAGAACACGGTTCCGCCGAGAAGTCCCCGATGCGAGCAAGGTCTTCTGGTCCGCGGCACGCGGCGACGACCCTGGGCTCCGATCGTCCTGGGTCCTTGGTCCATGACCCTCTCGGGTCGATGATCCGGAACCCGGTCCGAACGGCTCTTGCGACCATGCACCGCCGCGCCATGCGAGTCCTTTGCGCCGTGCTGGCGAGCGTCCGGGCCGGCGCGGGCATCGCGCAGGACCAGGCGAAGACGGACGCCGAGCTCCGACGCCTGCTCGAACCCACCCCGGACGGCAAACCGCCCGCGGCGAGCCTCGAGCGCATCGCCGCCGCGGCCTTGCAGACCCGTGAGATCGCGCTCTTCCGCGATGCGTGCCGCGCGCTCGCAGCCGCGCCGACGGACAGCCTCGCGGCCGAGACGGTCGCAGCCTTGTTCGGGCGGCTGGACTCGAGCGACCTGCGCGAGGTCGGCGCGGTGCTCTGGTGCTCAGCCGCAATCTCGGCCGGCTCGGTGAACGCAAGGCCCGTCTCCTCGCGATGCTGCGCAACGGCGAGACCCGGCCCGAGTTCGCATGGGGCATGTTCGCGATCACTCTCGCGGACTCCGGGGATCCGGCGATCGTCGCCGAGGTCCTCGAAGCATGGTCCCGCGCCGAGGTCCGCGACGATCGACGATTCGCATGGCAAGCCGCGCTGGCCTTGGCCGCGCTTCGCATCGACGACGAGGCGACCCGTGCCAGGATCCGATCGCTCGTGGCGGGCACACCCGACCCCACCTGGTACGAGCTGCTGCTCATCGCGCAGCACGGAACCCACGACGAGGTGGCAGCCGCCCTCGCGAAGCAGCGGGACTCGATGCTCGGCGAACCCTTTGCCCGCCTCGCCCTCATCGCCAGGCTGGAGCCGCTTGAGGGCGCTTCGAGCTTCGAGGACGAGACCCGACGGCTGCTCGATCACTCCCCGGTCGCGGAGCTCCTCGGCATGGACGCGGCCTGCCTCGCCGTGGCCCTCGAGCTTCATTGGCCGCGCGCGGCCCGCACGCGCGGCGGAGTCGAGCATTGTGAGGATCTCCTGCCGCGAATCCGACGCGCCCTCGCGCCTTGGACCTCGGATGCCCGGCGCCTCGATCGGATCCTGAACCTCGCGCGAGCGCGCGGACGTGCGTGGCGCGAACTCGAGATCCAGGCGGCGGCCTCGGGCACCGATCCCTGGGGACACGCCTACGTCATCGAACTGCGCGCCGCCGGTGACGCGATCGGCTCCGCCGGCGAGGACGGCGTGCTCCACAGCGCCGACGATCTCTGGGTGCCGATCGCGAAGCGCTGAGTCCCCGGCCCGACCCGCGATTGGAAGGCGGTCCGACGCCAACCCTTCGCGCCTTGCGATCCAAGGCGCTTGCCGCCCTCGTCATCATTGCCCCAGAACCACCTCGAGCGGCTCTCGCGAAGCCCCCGGCGAACAATCGAACTCGAGGCGTGCACGCGGAGTCATCCCCGCGCGCGCGACGCCGATCACCACCAGCGCGCAGATCCGTTCGGGGTCCGGGACGTAGCGGAGTCGGAAGCGCCCTTCGGCATCGGTGCGCGTCCTCATCAGGCTCTCCCCGAGCAGGCTGCGCAGGGAATGGGTGCCGCCACCTCGCGAGCGGATCGTGCCGGCGTCGTAGACGAGGGCGCCGGCGACCGGCTGCCGCTCCGCGTCGAGAACCTGACCTTCGAGCACCGCGAACGGCTCGAGCGGCATCGAGAGCTCGCGCCGCTCGCCCACGGACAGGAGGGCGAAGCCGATCTCCGGGTGGATCGCCACCAGCGTCGCCTCCCCGTCGATCGCGAACTGTGTGCAGCGGCCGTCGCCGCCGGTCATGGCGGATTGGGCCGCCGTTCCCGAGTCGGCAAACCGCGCGGGGACGAGATGCACGGTCGCTCCTCTCACGGGCGAACCGCGCTGATCGGTGACCTCGATGCGCAGCGGCTCTTTCGCACCGAGCACCGCCTCGCCGAGATCGCGTGGGATCGGCTCTTGGCCATCGACTGAAAGCACTCCAGCCTGCAGGAACGGCGTGAGGAACGTCGGCAGCGCAGCGCCGGGCGGGGCGAGCTGTCGGCGGACGCCGTCCTCGTCGGTGGGGATTACGATCCGCAGCGGCGATCGACCGAGGCCGAAGTCCTCGAAGCGGAAGCGGCCCTGCTCATCGGTCCGCGCGATGGCGAGCGGGGCGTTCCATTGGCGGTGGCCTTCTCGGTCGTAGACCCGCACGTCGCCGAACAGCAGCACGGGTGCGAACGCGAGCGGCGTCTGTCCGTCGAGCGTCACACGGCCTCGCACCGGCTCGGCGTCGTGCAGGCCGACGCGAACGGGCCACGCGTCGTGCTCGAGGAACTCGGAATCGCGATACGCGTGACCGTTCGTCCATCCGGCGAAGGCGTTCGCCCGACCCGGGGACGAGATCCAGAAGCAGCAATGCGCTCTCGACCCGCGCTCTTGGAGCCGACCCTCGACTGGAACGCGCGCGGTGGCTCGCCCCTCGGCATCGCTGATGCCCACGCGTCGCCACGCATCGCTCGTCGTGAGGGCTCGCATCGAGGCCCAGGTCGGCAAGGGATGCGCATACCAGTTCGAGCGCACGCGGATCTCGGCGCCCGCGATCGGAGTCCCGGAGCCGGCGGCGACGACCTCGAGCGGGATCGCCAACGGCGGGGGCACGTGCAGGAGCTGCAGACCCGCCGAGGATCCGGGCTCACGGTTCTCGATTCCGACCCGGGCCTGGCGGCCATGCGTGAGCCAGGCTCCGAAGAGCACCTCACCCTCGCGCGTCAGGACCTCGAGCGTGCAGCCCGTGCCGGGCAGCGGCGGCAGCAGCAGGGAGCCGTCCTCCGCACGGAACAGCGGCACCGTCCACGGCTGCACGGTGTAGGGCACGGCACGGAATCCAAAGGGCCCGAGCTCCTCCCATGCGTCGAGGCCGTGGATCGCGACGCGCAGCGGGACGATCGCAGCAGCTTGCTCGCGGAGCGTCGGCGAGGAGCCGCCGACGGCGTTCTCCACGCACGCGCTCACGACCGGAGCTTCCGGGCCACCCCAGCTCGCGAACGCCGAGTAGGGTCGACCCCGCAGGACCTCGACTCGGAAGCGACCCCGCTCGTCGGTCGTCGACTCACGGTGGTCGAGCTGCCCGTACTCGCGAGCCAAGACGACCGGCCGATGGACGAGCGTCACGCGAGCACCCGCGACCGGGGCACCCGCGGCGTCGAGCACGCGACCCGCGAGGAGCTCCCGCGGATCGTACTGCGGCACGATCACCGAGAGGACGAGCTGGGCGAGCGCGGCGGTCTCCATGCGGCGGAGTATACGTCATCCCGGGTTCCGTCCGCGGCGAGTTCTTCAACCTCCACCTCTTCGTCGACGTCTTCAGCCGCAAGATCGTCGGCAGCGCCGTCCACGACCACGAGTCCGCAACCGTCGCCGCAGAGCTCGTCCGCGAGCTCTGCCTCGCCGAGGGCGTCGCGCGTCAGCCCCTGGTCCTGCATGCCGACAAGATTGCGCCCATGAAGGGCGCCACCATGCTCGCCACCCTGCAGCAGCTCGGCATCGCCCCTTCGTCCAGCCGGCCCAGCGTCAGCAACGACAACCCCTTCTCCGAGGCCC
>JADLHO010000276.1 GCA_020848735.1 Planctomycetota bacterium
CAGCGTCGCGGACAGGTCGACGCGGCGCTCCGCATGCGGCGCGAGGAAGTGCTGCCCATCTTCGAGTCGATCGGGGACCTCCGCTCGCGTGCCATTGCGCTCGGCACGATCGCCGACGTCCTCCAGCGGCGCGGCCAGCTCGACGAGGCCCTCCGCATCCGGCGCGAGGAAGAACTGCCCGTCTACGATCGACTCGGCGATGTCCGCGCGCGCGCCATCACCCTCGGCAGGATCGCCGACGTCCTCCAGCAGCGCGGCCAGCTCGACGAGGCACTCCGCATCCGGCGCGAGGAGCAACTGCCCGTCTACGAGCGACTCGGCGAGGCCCGCGCGCGCGCGATCACTCTCGGGAAGATCGCGGACGTCCTCCAGCGGCAAGGTCAGCTCGACGAAGCCCTGCGCATCCGGCGCGAGGAAGAACTGCCCGTGTTCGATCGGCTCGGCGACATCCACGCGCGCGCCGTCACCCTCGGCAAGATCGCCGACATCCTTCAACAGCGCGGGCAGATCTACGAGGCGCTCCGCATCCGGCGAGAAGAGCAGCTGCCCGCCTTCGATCGGCTAGGCGAAGTCCGTGAACGAGCGGTCACGCTCGGCAGGATCGCCAGCACCCTCGAGCAGCAAGGACAGGTCGCCGAAGCCCTCCGCATCTGGCGCAGCGAGGTCCGTCCGACGATCGCGGCGACCGGTTCGCCGAGCGAGCTCGAGACGGTCGACCAGCACATCCGAGCCCTCGAACGCCGTGCGCGGTCCGAGGCCGAGCCGCCGAGCTGAGCCCTCACGCCCTCCCGATGAACTCCTCGAGGTCCGTCTTCAGCTCCACGAGCCCATACGTGGGCACCGTGATGCAGCGGTAGATGATGCGCTCGAGGTCCGGCGGCGTGCGCGGGTTGAGCATCTGCGGCGGGCAGTAGCTGTAGAAGAACGAGAGCGAGAGGCGCACGGTCTCGCCGCCGGTGTGGTTGCCCGCGTATTCCCAGGGGACGTCGTCGAAGGGCAGCGTTCCGGTCAGGATCTCGTAGATCATGATCCCGATCGCCATGACGTCCGCCTTGCTGTCGGTCAGCACGAGCGGGTTGTAGTGAGGGGTCGTCGTGATCGCGCCGCTGCTCGAGCGGCGCATCGCCGGGTCGAGCATCACGACCTTGCCGCTCGGCTTCACGATGACGTTCTCGGGCTTGAGGTCGCCGTGGTACTCGAGCTGTCCCTTCTCCTTCAGCTCGAGGAGCGCACGCACGACGGCGAGGACCCAGTTGAGGTGGATCCCCTCGAGGCTGCGGATC
Organism: Planctomycetota bacterium; assembly: GCA_020848735.1. Classification (GTDB taxonomy): domain Bacteria; phylum Planctomycetota; class UBA1135; order UBA1135; family UBA2386; genus JACRLW01. The sequence goes on from JADLHO010000276.1 coordinate 1,284, forward strand.
TTCTCGCGCAGGGTCTTGCCGCGGACGGAGTCGAGCACGAGACAAGGACGCTCGTCGTCGAGGAACGCATCGCGCAGCCGAGGGAGGTGCGGCGCGTCGACGGCGCGGAGCAGCTCGGCCTCGGAGACCAACATCGCGCGCACTTCCGTGCCGTCGAAGTGGTCGATGCGGACCTTCTCGCCGCCGAAGAAGACCGCCTCCGCCGGCAGCTCGTCGGGGCTGATGCCCTCGGGAGTCCGCCGCGGCGTGACCTCCAGCAGTCGGGTGACCTGGCGGCCGCCCCCTTGAGGATGACCGATCTTGAGCGCGACCTTTTCGTCGGTGCGCGCATCCACGGCGAGGTAGACGGACGCGAATCCGCCTCGACCCAGGAATCGGTCGACCCGGTAGCCCCGGATCACCTCGCCTTCCGCAAGCTTCATCATGTGGTGAGCGTCAGGAGTTGTCGGCGGAGCTTTCGGTCTCCGTCGTCGCAAACCTTAGAAGCTGCGAGAGTTGCGTTCGGACCTCCGATGCCGTTGGGAGTTCCCGAGCGACGCGGCGCCATCGACATCCGATCGCGCGTCGAGGCCCCCCCTCGAGGCCCGCCGATGGACGCGGAACCCCATGCCATGGCATGGTCCGCAACCCGCTCGACCGTCGCGCCTGCCGCGCGCGTATCGCACGCCAACCTGAGTCGCTCGCGCATGACCCGACACCATCGCCTGCTCCTCGCGCTGCCCCTCCTCTGCTGGCTCTGGGGCTGCGGCGGAGGCGGCGGCGCTGCGACGAACGATGTGCCGCCCACCGTGCTCGGCGCGACGTTGCTGCAGTCCGGTGCGAATCCGGCCGCGGGAGACCGCCTGCTGCTGCTCATGTCCGAGGCGGTGACGCTGGTGCCGAACGCCCTCCTCTCCGACGCGGACTTCGCGCTGGGCAACGGCACGCTCGGCGACGTCGGGTCGGCGCCGGCGCTGCTCGACGCCCGCACCGTGCAGATCACGCTCGGCGCCGGCGCCGCGATCGTGCCCGGCGCGACGACGATCGCATTCGCGGCCACCAACGACGCGGTGAAGGACCTCGGCGGCGCGTTCGCCACCGACGGTGCGGCCCGCACGATGCGCACGGGCGACGGCAGCGCACCGACGGTCTCCTTGCTCACGCTGAACGCCATCGATGCCGCGCTCAACGGCACGGGCGCCGCGGGCGGCGTGCTCCAGGTGCCGCGCAGCGGCTTCACGATCGACGTGGTCTGGACGGACCTCGCGAACGGCATCGATGCCGAGCTCGCCGTGCTCTCGGCGAGCGTCCCCGTCAGCGTCGACGGCGCGAACCTCCCCGCGGGGTCGAACCTGCTGACGGCCCTGATCCGCAGCGACGACGGCAACCGCGCGAGCTGGCCGGTGCGCGACGGCGTGACGTTCCCGACCGGTGCGCTCACGCTGACCCTGCACGCCGTCGATGGCTCGGGCATGCCCGCGGTCGCGCGCAGCTTCGGCTGTCGCGTCACGAGCGGCGGCGACGATCAACGTCCCCTGGAACGCGGCCAGCTCTGGCATCTCGCCTTCGACCGCGATCTCGAGGACTACCGCCTCGATGTCGGCGGGATCGCGGCGAGCGTGACGATCCTCGCGGGCGCGAACTCGGTGCCCGATGCCTGGGACATCCTGCGGGTCCTCGGCCTGCAGAGTCCGACGCCGCTCTCGAACCTGAGCCCGGGCGTCGACAGCAACGAGTTCGTGCAGCAACGCTTCGGGCAGATCCTGCTCGACGAGCTCGCGACCCTCTTCCCCGGCATCGACGTGAGCTTCACGCTCGCCTCGCCGGGGAACTTCCCGTCCGGCTCGCTCTCGGTGCCCTATGCGAGCCACTCCTTCTCGCGCATCTGCATCGCGGGTGCCGCGGCGAGCACGCCCACGGGCACGCTGGGCGCCGCGCTCTTCGACGCGAACAACCAGACGCAGAACGACGACTGCGAGGACGACCTGAACGGTCAGCGGCTGGGCGTCTTCCTCCACACCTTCGCGCACGTGGGGATCCGCGCCGGCGCGACCTCGAGCTTCCGCTCGACCTATGCGACCTTCATCCCCGAACTGGGTGGCACGCGCATCGGTGAAGACCCGCAGGACGGGGAGCGGCTGCTCGGCACGCGCTCCGACGTGCGGACCACCCGCATCGACGCCGCGATCCGCAACCTCGCGCGCGCGACCGCGGTCGTGTGCGCGCACGAGTGCGGGCACTCGATGGGGCTGGTCGCGAACTCCGCGATGCCCGTCGGGCTCTACGGCAACGACCCGGTCCACTTCCCCGGCAACAGCGCCGCAGCGAGTCTCCACATCGAAGCCTCGTTCCTCTTCCCCGCCGGCGCGCAGGACGTGATGAGCGCCGCGATCGACTGGGATGCCGCGCTCCACCCGAGCACCGGCTTCAACTCGCTCGTGCTCGCGTACCTTCGCGAGCGCGCGCTCTACGACCGCCAGTGACGACCCGCCGCCTCCCGTTCCGACCGCGTACCGCAGAGGACCCCATGTCCGATCGCCAGCTCGCCCGCATGCTCGCCCTCCTCGCCGCGGCGCTCGCCCCGTGCACACCGATCGCGGCGCAGAAGCTGCGCTTCGGCGTCGCGGACGCGAGTCTCGTCGTGATCGCGGAGTCCTCGGGCAGCAAGGCACTCGACGAACACCTCGTGCTGCACGAGTTCCGCGTGATCGAGACGCTCAAGGGCGCGGCCGAGGAGACGCTGACCGTGATCGAGCACGCGCATGTCGCCGATGCGCCGGCTCCGCAGCGCGACGGCCGTCGCCTGCTCTGCCTCGTCCCGGATCGCCGTGCCGCGACCCCGAAGTCGGGCGGGCCCTTCTGGCGCATGACCGGCTACGCCGGCGACAACCCGCCGATCGACACGAGCCCCGCGTCCGACGACGTGCTGCGCCTCGCGCGCACGCTCGTCGACGCGGAGCGCGGTCTCGACCAGGCGGAACTCGCGGACCGGCTCGTCACCCTCGCGCTGAGCGGCCGCGCTCCCGCGCAACGGGAGGCGATCGAGAGCCTGCGCGAGCGCGAGGCCCTGCGCCGCCGCATCCCGCGCATCGAACTCGACGCGCTGCTCGCGCGCGCCGTGGCGGAGACGGGCGACGTCGAGCTGAAGATCGCGCTCGGCTCGCTCTGCGCCGAGGCGGGCATGCGGAACACGGTCGAAGCGCTCTGCTCGGCCCTCACCCACTGTCAGGACGAACGCTTCGCGAAGGCCCTCGGTCGCATCGCCGCGCACGCGCACGGCGAGCGCGCGACGGCCGTGCTCAATCCGTTCCTGCAGCAGGCGCGCGGCGCGACCCGTGATGCGCTCCTGCTCGCGCTCGGCGCCACCGCGACGGACTCCGCGCTGGCACAGCTCATCCAACTGCGTGAGCGACAGGGCGCCCAGCCCGCGATCGATGCCGCGCTGCGCGCGCACGGCAGTCAACGCGCCCTCGAGATCGTCGAACCGAAGCGCAAAGACGGCGGACCGCGTTGAGCGCGTAGGTCGAAGAGCCCCGGCCGCAACGAGCGGACGCGGCGGAGAGACGCTGCGATCGCTGGCTATCATCCCGCGCGCACGAGAGTCCGGCGCGGCGCTCCGCTGGCGTGGACGATCCCGCGTCCGCCATGGCAGGCCCCGCCACCGAGCAGCTGAACGACGCGATCCGCGCCAACCGTCGGCACGCGGACCGGCTCCTCCTCTTCGCCATCGCGTTGGCGGCGGCAGGCCTGGCGATCGACGTCGCCGCGATCAGCACCGGGGCACCGCTCGTCGGTCTCGCCGGTGCGCTCGTCGTCGGCGTGGCGTTGGTCCCGCTCCGCTGGTCACGGCGTTGCCGGCGTGAGAACGATCTCCTCGCGGTCTATGCCGCCGCGCTGCGCTCCGGGCTCGAGGCCAAGGCGGCGCTCGAGCTCGCCAACGACTTCGCGCGCTCGATCCAGGGCGAGGAGCCCGCGTGATCCACACGCTGCGCGCGATGGTCCGCACGGCCGAGCCGGACGCCGCCGGACTGGCCCCGGCACTGCGCGAGACGCTGCCCGTGGAGCCCGACACGCTCGGCACGCGCGGCTGCGTCTACACCTGCTGGCGTGCGCTCCGTCCCCTGCTGTCGTGGCTGATCCGTTGGCGGCAAGGCGAAGGCGGGCTGCAGCCGCCACGGCGCGATGATCCCGATCACGAGTGGTGGTGGCTCACGCTCTACCGGGCGACGCGGCGCGTCGTCGACAGCGGCACGGGCTCGATCAGCACCTGGGTCTTCGGCGTCGCGTCGCTGCTCCTGTCGGTCGCGCTCGCGTGCCCGTGGACCTGGCTACGGCTCGTCCTCGCGATCCTGCTCGTGCCGGCGCTCGGGCTGACCATCGTGTACTCCGCGTATCTCGCCCTGCGCGCGCAGGCGCCGCAGCAATTCGCGAACACGCTGCTGAACGGTCGCTCGACGCCCGAGTCGATCAAGGTCACGGCCTATCACGTGCGGGCGCTCTGCCGACACGCGGAGCACCACATCGCGGCACTCGACGCGTTCCTGCGCCTCCGGCTCGCGCCGGCCGCCCACGAGAACCAGGACGACTCCGCGGCAACCGACTCGATGCTGCGCTCCCTCGAGAGCGAGGCCCCGCGCCTGCGCAATCTGCTGCGGGCGTGCCGCCGCGGACTCGTCCGCGACGCGGAACAGGTGCGTCGCGTGCGGGCGCTGAAGGACGCGCTCGCCGAGCGCCTGCGCGTGCCGCCGAATCGGCTGCGCGATCACCTGCTGCAGTTCAGCGTCCCGCTCTTCGCGTCGCGGATCGCGAAGTACGTCGACAACTGGCAGACGCTCCTGCAGGCCGCGGCGCCGACCCCCGCCGCACTCGATCCGGAACTTCGCGTGCGGCTGGGCAAGCTCATCCGTCAGAACCGGCGCATCGGCGGCGAGCTCGCCGCGCGCATCCGCGTGCAGGACCAGTTCCTCGCACCGGTGAACGAGCCCCTGCTCGCGCCGCTCGCGCGGATGGCGTCGATGCACTCGACCTCGGGCTCGATCGTGCAGTACGCCTGGCTGATCGCCGCCGTCGCGAACGCCGCGCGGCGCGCCTTCGAGACGGGCTTCGGCGACGACGCGAGTGCGGACGAGCCGACGGCCAAGACGCGACGCGATGCGCTCGTGCTCGAGCTCGCGGGCCGCGCGCACGAGGTGCTGGGCTTCCTGCGCCGCAAGCACCGCGCCTACCCGGGCATCGAACTCCACGGCGCCCTGCTCCGCCTCTGCACGCGCGCGGGCGAGGCGAGCGCGAGCGACCCCTCTCGCGCGCGGACCTGGCAGGTCGCGCGCGAGGCGCTCGCCGCGATCGGCCACGCGGTGCCGGCCTGGCTACCCCATCACGCCGAGGAGTTCCTCGAGACGCTGGGCAATCTGGGTCTGCTCGTCGAGGGCCGGGTCGCGGGTCATCGCACGGCGATCGTCGCGCAGTTCGTCGCGCGCGCGCAGGAACTCGTCCAGCAGGTGAAGGGTGCCGATGCGCTCGAGACGCTCGTCGTCACGAGCGGCTACAGCAAGAGCGTGCGTCAGGCGGTGCGTGAACTCGCGAAGTCCGGCCTGCGCCTGCGCGTCTTCGTGCTCGTCGCCGACGCGGACGAGGGCGGCGACGAGACCGACGACGCCGACGCCCGGGCGCTCGTCTTCGAGCTCACGGAGCCTCACGGCGAAGGGCTGCCGCGCATCTCCGTCGGCCGCGGACCGCGCCGCGTGCTCGAGGGCATCCTGCAGGCCGAGCAGATGGTCTTCGTCCTGATCGGCGCGGAGTGCTACCTCGATGCCCCGCCGCGCGTCGTGCATCCGCGGCTCGGCCGCGACGGCTTCGAAGCGGCACTGCAGACGATCCGCGCGACCTGCCCGGCATGCCGCGTGATCGGCCTGGCGGAGACCTACAAGCGCATCGCACGTCTCTCCGACGAGGAGCCGGTCTTCCGGCATCACCTCGATCGCCTCGTGGTGCACGACGTCGACGAGATCGTGACCGACGAGGGCAGCCTGCTCGCGCCGACGACCGCGCCAGCGCCGCCCGCGGAACATGCGGAACGCGAGCAACGCACGGAACGACGGAGCGAGGACGTCGACGGCTCCGACGAGACCGAGTTGCTGTGCCTCGCCGTCCGCCGCGTCCTCGTGTCGGTGCTCGCCGAGCCGCGGGCGGCACGCCGCGTCCTCGCCCTCGTCGAGGAGCTCGCGCGCGGGCGTGGCCAGGAGATCGGCGTCGCCCACCCGGAGGCCGACGACGCCGCGCGTCGCGCCGAGCTCGATGCGCACCACGCGTTGCTCCAGGTCGTGGTCGAACCGCGCCCACGAGGACAGCGCGGCCGTTCGCAGCTCGAGTTCGAACGCGGACTCGCGAATGGGCTCGGACTCTGCACGGAGCTGCTCGAGGTCGAGTCCGACGAACGGACCTGGCGCGCCGCCCTCGATGCCGCCCTGGCGCGGCTCGGCGTGGCGAGCTGAGGGCGTCGCTCAGCGTGCCGGAGCGAGGGGCGCCGTGCGATCGGCGCGCGCGCGCTCCGCGATCAGCCGGCGCACGAGTGCCGCACCCGAGGAACCCGTCTCGATCGGCAGGAGATCGACCACGTGCTCGCGCAGGTCCACGCCCTGCATCGCGAAGCGGAGCTTCCCGGAGTCGTCGCGTACGAGCAGGTGGAGCAGGGTCCGCGTGCCGACGATCCATTCGCACTCGGGCGTGTCGGCACCCCGGACCCAGAGGTCGAGCGCGAGTTCGCCGCCGGTCCGCGCGGTGATCGCGAGGTGTGCGCCGGCGTCGATCGGCACGAGCAGTTCGCCGGTGGCGCCGGGCGGACGCCGGAGCGGCTCGCCGAAGAGGAAGAGCCGCGGGGCGGCGATCGCGAGGCCGTTCGCGCGGCGCACGAGCGGGATCTCGCCCGCCAGGCGACGCGAGGCCGCCATCGCGAGATCGACGAGCGATCTCCCGAGCACGTCGCCCACGATCGCGACGCACTGCTCGGGACTCGTCGACGCGGCATCGCGCGGTGCGAGCAGGCGCTCGAACGCGACGATCGGACCGAGCGCGCCGCCGCGATAGAGCATGCGGCCGTCACCGAGCGCGAAGAGCGGGATCTCGCGCGCGGCGCGCGCCTCCTGCGACCAGGTGAGCACCGCGCCCTGACGCCAGAGCGCGACCCGCCGCGCTCCGTCACGCACCTCGACGTGACGCAGCGGATCACCGTCGCGCCCATGAGGCACGATCTCGACGACCGTGCCATCCGCGAGCGCGATGAGCACACCGTTGTGGTGCGGTGGCGTCGCCTCGCCGCTGCGCAGTCGGATCGCCGCCTTCGTGTCGACGACGAAGTCGGTCCCGCTCGGGAAGTCGAACTTCACGCCTTCGGGTCGCGCGCGCACGAGCACACCGGCTCGCGTGAGGTAGCCGTCGTGCGCATCCGCGTGCGCCTCGCGACGAGCCGGGCCGATCCCGCCGGAACCGAGCCCCAGCCGCGTGACGTCGACCCCGTGATCGCCGAGCACGCCGCGGAACACCGCGAGGACGGGCCCGGCCGGCGCCGTCGCCCCCGCGGGCGCGGGCGCGGGCAACTGCGGCGCGAGGGCGAGGATCAGCGATCCCAGGAGGAGCGACACGCCCGCTCTCATCGGCCGTTTCGCGCCGCAGACCGGAGTCCGAACTTGCGGCGATCGGACCGGCTCTCGATCCTCCTCCGCCCGCATGCGCCTCGCCCTCCCGACCCATCGCGAGCTCCCCGACTGGGAAGTCGACGACCTGCCGCTCCATGCCGCGTTGCGTGCGAGGGGCGCGCTCGTCGAACGACCGATCTGGGACGAGCCCGGCACCGACTGGTCCGGCTTCGACGCGGTCCTGATCCGCACGACCTGGAACTACCAGGAGAAGCGCGCGGACTTCGTCGCCTGGGCCGACGCCGTCGAGCGCGTCACGCGGCTCTTCAACCCTGCGTGCGTCGTCCGCTGGAACACGGCGAAGACCTACCTCTGGGACCTCGCGCGCCGCGGCGTGCGCGTGACGCCCACGGTCTGGCTCGAACGCGGGCGGCGCGTCGACCTCGCCGAGCTCTGCGAGACGCATCGCATCACCCGCGGCTTCCTCAAGCCGATCGTCGGCGCCACGTCGCGCGAGACGCTGCGCTTCGCCACCGACCACGCGGGCCTCGCGGCGGCACAGGCACACGCCGATCGTCTCCTGCCGCAGGAGGGATTGATGCTCCAGCCGTACCGCGACGCCGTGGAGACCGAAGGCGAACTCTCGCTGATCCTGGTCGACGGCGAACCGGTGCACGGCGTGCGCAAGGTGCCCGTGCCCGGCGACTACCGCGTGCAGGACGACTTCGACGCGACCGATCTGCCCTACGTCTTCGCGCCGGACGAGCTCGAGTCCCTGCGGGCGATCGCGACGGCCGCCGAGCTCGAACTCGGGCTCCCACGCGGCGGGCTGCTGTACGCCCGCGTCGACGTGCTCCGCGCACCCGACGGTGGCCTCGACCTCAACGAACTCGAGATCGTCGAGCCGTCGTTGTTCTTCCGCCACGGGCCGTCCAGCGCTGAGCGTCTCGCGGCCGCACTCCTGCGTCGGATCGGACGCTGAGCCCCGCTGGGGCGAAGCTCCCGGCGCGAAGGCCCCGTGCCGTGGCATCATCTGCGCGCCATGCAAGACGCCATCGCCACGCAGCGCGGATCGAGATCCCGTCGACCCGCCATCCAGCCGCTCCATCTCTGCCTCATCGCGGGCCTCGCGCTCGCGCTCCACGGCAGGTCCCAGGAACTCCTCGATCGACTGCCGCGAGACGAGTTCCTGATCGTGAAGATGGGCGGACAGGACGCCGGGTGGACCCAACGCCGCCGTGAGATCGTGGAGCTCGATGGTCGTCGCCTCGTGCGCAGCCACGAGGTCGGCGGCATCCGGATGATGCGGCTCGGCTCCACCGTCGAGATCAGCGGCGAGACGACCTCACTCGAGCTGCCCGGCGGCGGACCGGTGTCCATCGAGAGCGTGAGCTCGATGTCGGCCCGCGAGACCAAGACCACGGTGAGCTTCGCCGAAGGGCGAGCGAACATCGCGACCACGACCGCGGGCCGCACGCAGAACAGCACGCAGCGGATCGACGATTCCGTGATCGGTCCGTTCGGGCTCGAACGTGCGATGGTCGCCAGGCTCGATCAGCCGGGTGCCGAGTTCGAGGGGCAGCTCTGGATGGCCGACGTCGGCTCCGTCGTCGAAGTCTGGGCGAAGGTGGTCGGCAAGGAGGAACTCGAGCTCGAGCCCGGACGAAGCGCGACCCTGACCCGCGTCGAGTTCGAGATCGAGAAGCTCGGGATGAAGTCGACGACCTGGTACGACGCGGAAGGTCGCGAGACCCGTTCGCACGCGACGGTCGCCGGCATCGTGATGGAGACCCGGGCGGTCACCGCAGACGAGCTGGGCAGGATGCGCGACGGCAAGGAGGCCGTCTCGGGCGACGTCTTCGCGCCGTCGATGGTGAAGGAGGCGAGCTTCCTCCCCGCGGCCCGCCGCAGCGAGCGCGCGGTCCTGCGCGTGCGTTCGCGTGAGACCGGGGCCGCGGTGGAGGTGCTCGAGGATGCACGCCAGCGCCGCCTGCGGACGCTCGAGGACGGCAGCGCGCTGTTCGAGCTGCGCGCCGTCACCCCGGCGCCGACGGCCGGCTTCGCGCGCACGCCCCTGGCCGCCGACGAGTCGCTCGACGCGGACCTGCGCGCGAACCTCGCCCCCAACTCCGCGATCCAGTCGGATGCGCCGCGCATCGTCGAGATCGCGGAGAAGATCGTCGGCGACGAGACGGATCCCTGGATCCGAGCGCAGCTCATCGAGCGCTGGGTGGAGCGCAACGTCACCGACAAGAACTTCGACGTCGGCTTCGCGAGCGCACTCGAGGTCGCCGAGGATCGTGCGGGCGATTGCAGCGAGCACGCCGTGCTGCTCGCCGCGCTGTGCCGAGCCGCGCGGATTCCCTGTCGCGTGGTCATGGGCCTGCTCTACATCGGCGGCATCTGGGGCGGCCACGCGTGGAACGAGGTCTGGATCGACGGCGAGTGGTACGCGCTCGACGGCACGCTCGGCCTCGGACGCGCCGACGCGCTGCACCTCGCCTTCAGCAAGATGACGCTCGCCGACGGCAATGGTGCCGCCGAGTTCGGCGCGCTGCTCACGGGGCTCGGCAAGCTCGACGTCGAGGTGCTCGAGCTCTCCATCGCGCACAGCCTGGCTCCGAGCCTCGCTCGCGGCCGGATCGACGGCGATCGCTATGTCGACGAGGCCTTCGGCGTGAGCTTCCGTCTCCCGGAAGGCGCGCGGACCGAAGTGCTGCGCCCGAGTGGCGGCATCGGCTTCGACCTCCTGCGCGCGCACTCCCGCCAGGACGCGGGAGCGGGCTGGCGCCTCGTGCTCCGCGGCTACGAGGCCGACGCCGAGGGCGATTGGCCCGAGTTCCTGCCCGCCGACGAAGGCGAGGAGACCAGCGTGGACGGCCGCCCCGCGCTGCACTTCGCGCGCAAGGTCGGTGACGAGACGACCCTGCGCTGGCTCGTGCGCAGCGGGCCCAACGTCTTCGAGTTCCGCTTCAGCGACGTCGAGGGCGATGCGCGCGCGCTGGTCGAGGCCGTCATCGCCTCGGTCGATTTCGATCGCTGACGCGCGGAACGACGGAGAGCCTCAACCGCCGAGCGAGGCGAGCGCATCGCGCACGGCAGGGACCAGCTCGTCGAAGCGTCCGCGTGGCGCGACGAACTCCACCACGCGGACGAGGCCGGGCGACGGGAGGAAGACCGCGATGGCGTAGCCGTACTCGCGACCCTCGAGCAGCGCGGAGAAGCGGTGGAGCTCGCCCGCGTTGCCCGCCGCGTCGCGGACGAAGGCGGCCTCCGCGTCGGAGCGATACCCCCGGGCTTCGAGGTCGTAGCGGAGCGCCTGCACCCAGAAGGCGAGGTCCCCGCGCTCGGGATCGTCGAACTCGCGCACCCAGAGGCGGGCCTCGTCGGCGGTGGTCGCCTTGAGCTCACGCTCGCCGCCCGTCAGCCTCAGGAACGACGGGGGCAGGTCCATGCGCAGGCTGCCGCAGGCGGCGAGCCCGAACGCGAGTGCCAGGAGGAGCGCGTTCCGGAGGAAGCGCTCAGAAGCTGCGAAGGACATGCTCGGCTCCGACACGGTTGATCCACTCGAAGCGCGAGGGTCGCCGCCGCGCCGGTCGATCGGCGCCGGCCGGCGCGCGGAACTCGACCGCGATGCGCGCGTGCGCGATGCGACCGTCGAGGTTCTGCAGCACGGCGGTCATCGATTCGATCTCCTCGGTGAGCCGCCGGAGCTCGCCCTCGATCTTCAGGAGGTCTTCGACCTTCTCCGCCTTCTCGAGCAACGCGAGCAGGCGCTCGCGCGCGCGCTTCGCGTTGTCGAGCCGGATCACGAGGTCGCGGTGTTGCTCGGTGACGTCCTCGGCCTGCACGACGTCGCGCAGCACGCGCCCGAAACCCCGCAGTTCGCCGAGCACGGACTCGAAGACATCGACCGGGACGCGTGCGACGAGCTTCCCGCCGTCGCGGCGCTCGACCCAGCCACCCTTGCCCTCGATCAACGTCTCGCAACGCGCCACCGCGTCCTCGGGTCGCGCGACCTCGAGCCCGAGTTCGGCGCTGCGGACCAGCAGGCGCTCGCGGAGCGACGGCGCGGAGGTCGTATCCGGGGTCGCGGCGGGTGCCCCCTCCGCATCGCTCGCCTCGGGCGCCGCGCGGTCGACGAGACCGTAGGCCTTCTCCGCCGGCATCGCGTCGGCGCCGACCACGGCGCAGGACACGAGCCCCAGGCAGACGACCAGCGAGGCGATGGTCCGCGCGACTCCGGCCATCAGTGATGCCACCGGAACATGTCGAAGAGCAGGCCGACCCCGGCACCGATCGCCGCGCCGCGATCACGCCGTCCGCTCTGGTGACCGATGATGGCGCCGATCCCCGCACCGACGGCGGTGTTCCAGGGGAAGCGACTGCGATAGCGGTCGTGCTCGACGCGATAGACCGTGCGGTACTCGTCGTAGCGATCGACGTACACCGGTTCGTAGATGCGCTCGACGATGCGGACCGGTTCGGGGGCGGGCGCGACGTAGCGACGCCGCTCGATCTCGTGGTCGAGGAAGAGCTCCGTCGCCGCCTCGTCCGTCTTCGTCTGCGCGGTCCGGCCGTCGCGGTAGCTGTCGGCGTGGGTCGGGCGCGACGCGACCGGCTCGCGGCTGCGGATCTGCTCGTCGAGGAAGCGCGCGGTCGCCGCCTCGTCGGTCGTCGGCGGCGTCTCGGCGCGAACCACGATCGGTTCGGGGCGCGGCGGCGGGAGCGGGCGCCGTTCGGCGCGCTGCGGAGTCGCGCAGGACGCCAGCAGGAGGAATGGGAACAGCACGATTCTGGCGCGGATCACTTCTCGGCCCTCCAGATGTAGAGCTTGTAGTCGCGCGCACTCGAGGTGCGCGAGGTGGCGCTGAAGGTCCAGGTGCCACCGCGCGGGACGATGTGGTACTGCCGATTGGTCTCGTCCCCGCTCGGTGCGCCGGTCTCGTCGGCGAAGACCATCTGCACCATCAGGCGCAGGTCCTTCCGCGAGAGATTGCGGATCGGCACCCGCAGTTCGAGGAGGTTCTGCTCCGTGCGGCGCGCGACCGGGGACTCGTAGGCGACGTCACCTCGCAGGTCGTCCGCGAGCACGATGCGGTACTGGAGACTCTCGTCGTCGGGAGCGACCTCGTCGGCGGGGATCTGCGTGCTCGAGGAACACGCCGCGAGGAGTGCCGAGAGGAGCGCAGCGAGCGGGAGCAGCGGTCGGAAGAGCGTGGTCATGGGTTTGCGCGGGTTGCGGTCATCGCACCCGGGATGGAGCGGAAGAGGACGACGCTGTCGCGCCCTTCTGGCACGTCGAGGTTCCAGGTCTGCTCGAGTCCGGCCCGATTGCCGGGCCCGGAGAACACGATGCGAAGTTCGTGCCGTCCCGGCGACACGTCGGCCGTGAGGGCGTGGACGCTCTGCGGCAGCGTCTCCCAATGGCGCACGTCGGCCTCGGGACGCGTCAGCAAGGACGCCAACAGGAGGGCGCCACCGGCGATCAACTTGTCGCGCGCACCGCGGCCGCGGTCCTCGATTCCCTCCATGAGGAGGATCGCACCGGCGACACCCGTGACTCCCTTGAAGACCGCCTTGCCCTCGCGGATGCCCTCCATCTCCTTGCCGCCACGCGTGCGCGCCTGGAAGTCGAGATCGACGAGGGACGTGGTCGTGCCCACGCTCTGTCCGTCGACGAAGACCTCCGCGCGGTCGTAGCGCACGGGTCGGGAACGGATCACGGCGAGTTCGGCGTAGTCGCCGGACTGCACCTTGCGCGGTCCGAGGCCGAGTTCGGCGAGCACGATGAGGTTGCCGGCCGCGGGGTCGGTCAGGAGCGGCGCCGAGCTCACGCCGTGCGCGCCGGCGCCGACCGCGGCGTCCTGCGCCTTGCGCGCCTCGTCGAAGTAACCCTCGGCGTCGCCGCGGAGCCCCATCTCGAGGCTCGCGCGTCCCGCGAGCCAGAAGAGCAGGGTGAAGTCGGCCTGCGCGCTGCCCTCATCGCTCTCGGCGTCGGCGAGGATGCCGGCGCGGAAGGCCGCGCGGGCGTTGTCGGGCTCCCCTCGCCACCAGTAGAGGAGACCGAGGTAGAAGGCGGCCATCGCCTTCTCGTGCGGGTCGCCCTTCCAGGTCTTGCTGCCCTCCTCGCCGACGATGGCGCCGGCGGCCTCGCCCCCGCTCGTCGCCCAGGAACCCATGATGCGGTTCGCCTCGCTCAGGCTGCGGAACGCACCATCGCGGTCGCCCATGAGCATCTGCGTCTGGCCGAGCCCGCAGAGGAAGAGCGCACGCGAGTTGGTGTCGCCCTCCTCCAGCTCATGCGTGAAGAAGCCCTCGATCTGCTGGAACTCACCCGCCTCGAATGCCCCCATCGGGACGGGCGGCACCGACGCGGCGCACGCCGTCACGAAGAGGCAGAGCAGGACGACCGGGGCGAGACCGCGGTGGCGCATGCGGCTCGATCAGCGGCTGATGACGGACTTCTCGGTCTCGAACTTGGTCTCGTAGTCGCCGGTCCACGCGAGGCGACTGGTCTCGAGATCCGTGAGCTCGAAGGTGACGAGGTAGTAGATCGACTTCTTGTCGCGGGCCTGCTGCACGCGCTCCTTGATCGTGCCCTTGAGCACGTAGTCGGAACCGAGCACGGAGCCGGCCTGGTTCGGGTTCGCGGTCACGGCACCCGCGCGCTTCGCGGCGCGCTCGGCGCGCACCGCCTCGAGGCCCTCCTTGCTGCGATCGGCGATCTGCACGCGGCCGCCGAGCGCCTTGAAGAGGTTGGTGCGGAGCTTCGTCAGGACGATCTCCTTGTCGATCGGACCGCTCGAGTCGTTGCGGAGCTCGGTGATGTGGAAGGTGATGGGCTCCTTCGGGTCGTGGCTGGCGAGCACGCCGTAGGCGACGATGTCGCGCGCCATCTGATCGGCCATCGTCCGGATGTCCTGGCTCTCGAGAGCGCCGCCGCCGACGGGGTCCGGCGCGTCGGGGTCGATGCGCTGGTCGGTGGTGCCGCACGCCGGAAGGAGTGCGAGGAGGAAGGCTGCCGCGGTGACACGGATGTAGTCCATGGGAGACAGGTAGGCGTTCGTCGGATGGTCGCGGTCGGGCCGCGGTCGGGCCGCGGCCGGTGCAAGGCCCCGCGCGGGGTCTCCCGCCGGAGCGCGTCGACTGGTAGAAAGCGGTCGCGAAGCGTGTTTTCCGCCTCCGATGCGCCGCGCGCAAACGCGGAGTTCGGACCCTCGAGCGGATGCCGGCCATGCCGCCGGGATCTCCGCAGGCTTCGGGCGGGCTCCACGCACCCACCGTGGGTGCGCGAGCGTGCTGCAGGACGATCCGGAACGAAGGTCGACCGGGTTTCGAGCGAGGCGAGGCGAAAGCCGGCAGACCTGCCGGCGCGCCTCACGAGAGCAAATCCAGGACCGCCACGACGGCAGCAGATGGACGGGAGCCGATGACCGACAGCTTCGGGAGGAGTCTCGCAGAGAACGTCGGGCGCGTGATGCTCGGCAAGCCGCAGGCGGTGGAGCTCGCGGTCACGACCCTGATCGCCGGTGGGCATCTCCTGATCGAGGATCGGCCGGGCGTCGGCAAGACACTGCTCGCGCGCGCGATCGCCCGCTCGCTCGAGTTGCCCTGGCGCCGCCTGCAGTGCACCGCCGACCTGCTGCCGGCCGACGTCCTCGGCTCGCAGATCTGGTCGCCGCAGACCGGAGAGCTGCGCTTCCATCCCGGCCCCGTCTTCACCTCGGTGCTCATCGCCGACGAGCTCAACCGCACCCCGCCCCGCACGCAGTCCGCCCTGCTCGAGTGCATGGCCGAGCGCTCGGTGACGGTCGACGGTGAACCCCTGCCGCTGCCCGACCCGTTCTTCGTGGTCGCGACGCAGAACCCCTACACGAGCGCCGGCACCTACCCGCTGCCCGAGAGTCAGCTCGACCGCTTCCTCATGCGCATCGGCATCGGCTATCCCACCGCGGAGGACGAGCTGCGGGTGGCGGTCCAGCGCGACGGTCATCGCGCGCTCGCCGAACTCGTACCGATCGCCAACGTCGAGCGCGTGAGTGCGGCGCGGCGCGCGGTGCATGAAGTCCGCGTGCAGGACGACGTGTTGCGCTACCTCGTCGAGCTCTGCCGCCGCACCCGCGAGCTGCCCGACGCCTCGCTCGGCGTCAGCCCACGTGGCACGCAGGCACTGCACCTCGCCGTGCGTGCGCGCGCCGTGCTGCACGACCGCGACTACGTGGTGCCCGACGACATCCATCGACTCGCCGTCCCGGTGCTTGCACACCGCATCCAGACCGACGGCGACACCGAGTCGTCCGAGGCGTTGATCGCGGAGCTCGTCGCCCGCGTCCCGGCACCCGAGTGAGCGAACGGACCGACCGGAGCCAGGCCCCAAGTCCCGTGACCGCCCAGGACATCGACCCGCCGACCGGACGCAACCGCGCGCGCTTCGAGATCACACCGCGCGGCAAGCTCGTCCTCATGCTGTTCCACCTCGCGGCAGGCGCGGCGTGGCTCAGTGGCGATGCGAACGTGCGGCTCGCGGCGAGCCTGCTCGCGGCGCCGATCCTCCTCGATCTCGGCTGGAAGCTCTGGGCGAAGCCGCGCTTCGAGGTCCGCGTGGGGCCACGGCGCGGCATCGCCCGCGCGGCGTTCCGGGAGCACATCACGCTCCGCAACACCTCGGCGCGCGCCGCTCTCCGTGAACTGCGCCTGCGCGAGCCCCGGACGCTGGTCGGTGCGACCGGCGGCGCCCACCTGCCATGGCTGCCCCCGGGAGCCACGGTGCGCATCGAGCTCGCCGCGCGGCATCCGCGGCGCGGCGTCGCGACGTCGCGCACCTTGCTGGCCGAGACCGACTGGCCGCTCGCGCTCTTCCGCTGGCAGTGCGAGGTCGCGGTACAGGCGACGATGCTCAGCGAACCCGCACGCATCCCCATCGCGCTCAATCTGCTCCAGTCCGCCGAACGCACACGTGAAGAACAGCCGGCGGCGCTCGGCGAAGAGCTCGAGTTCTGGTCGCTGCGCGAGCACCGCGACGGCGACGACGCGCGCCGCGTGCATGCGCGACGCTCGGCCGCACTGGGCGAACTCGTCGTGACGGTCTGGCGCGGCACCGAGGCGAGCGAGCGTTGCATCGTGATCGACACCCGACGGGCGCCGGGGATGCCCGACCCGCGCACCGCGCGCCGCTTCGAGCGTGCGCTCGGTCACGCGGCCTGGCTCGTCGACCGCTGGCAGCGCGAGGGCGTTCGCTTCCGCGTCGTCGCGATCCAACGCGAACTCTCCTCGACCCAGGTGACGGGCACGCGCGACGCGCGCGAGGTGCTCGCGTGGCTCGCCGTCGCCCAGGTGACTCCGTTCCGCGCGCTCAGTGACGAGGAGCGCCGCGAGCTCGCCGACACGCCCACGCGCTACTGGATCGCCGCCGGCGGCTATCGCCACCGCGGGAAGGGCGATGCACGCGGATCGCGCGTGAGCGGGGTGATCGCATGATCGGGTCCGGACCGGCGTCCGCACGCCGCCGGCTCGCGCTCGTCGCGAGTGCGATCGCCGCGATGACCGCATTGCCGGTGCGGCAGTTCCCCTACGAGTGGCTCGCGGCGTTCATCGCGCCGGCACTCGTGCTGCTCGCGCTTCGCGCACGCACGGGACTGCGGGACTGGCAGTGTGCGGCGATCGCCGCGGGCGTGCAGATCGCCGCGATCGCCGCGCTGGCACCGAACCTGCCGATCACGCCGCTCGCCGCGCTCGGCTGCACGCTCGTGCCGCCGCTCGCGTACGCCGCCGCACGCGCGCGCGCGGTCGATGCCCCGCGCGGCGTCTTCCTCGCGTTCTGCATCCTGCTCGTCGCGGCGATCCTCGGCCGCCCGTCCTGGCAGCACGTGCTCGCGTTCCTCGGCACCGCGATCCTCGCGCTCGCGATCGACGTGAGTTCGACCGAGCAGGAGCGGCTGGCCTCGTGGCGAGGCCGCCGCGCACCGCTGCTCCAGCGCATCGCGCTGGCGGCGCAGATGATCGGCGCGGGGATCGTCATCTTCGTGGTCGCCTTCCGGGCCCTCGGCTCGCTGCCCGAGTTGCACGAGCCCCCCCCACCCGCGACGCAACGGCCACGCCCCGAGAGCCGACAGGCCGGACTCTCGAACGAGTTCGAGTTCGACTCGCCGGCAGGCTCGCCGATCGCGTTGCGCGCCGACGTCCTGTTCGAGGCGGACTCCCTCGACGGTCGCCCCCTGCCCGCCGACATGTACCTGCGCTGCGGGGCCTTCGAGATCGCCGGGCTCGACGAATGGAAGCGCCGGCCCACCGCGCGCCCGCCGGGACTGAACCGCGGCAGGGCGGTCGGTGCCAGGCTCGAAGGCCTTCCCGAGCGCTCGGTCGAGATCGGAATGGTCGTCGCCACCGAGTTGGCCTTCGTCCCGGTCGGCACGTTTCAGGTCGAGAGCGACGAGCAGGTGCTCGTCGAGCTCGACCGCGGCACGTTCCGGTTCCGTTCACCGCGGGCCGGCGCACGCCTCGTGGCCCGATATCAGAACCTGCACCTCGCCGAGCTCGATCAGCTCCCGGCGCCGGGCGGCGACGCACTCCTGCAGGTCCCCGCGGAGGTCGAGCGGCACCGCGGGCTCTTCGAGCCATTGCTGCGCGACCCGCGCGTCGCGCGCGCCGTGACGCCGATCGACGTCGCCGAGGCCCTCGCCGCCGCACTGCAGGACCGCTGCGAGTACGCGCTCCGCGAGCCCACCGGCCCGCACCGTCACGCGATCCTCAACTTCCTCGACGGGGATCGCCGCGGCTTCTGCATGCACTTCGCATCGACGGCCGCACTCGCTCTCAGGATGCTGGGCGTGCCCGCCCGCGTGGGCGTGGGCGTCTACGGCGGCGAAGACAGCACCGAACAACCGACCTCGCGCAGCTTCGGTTCGCACCACGCGCACGCCTGGGTCGAGATCCCCCTCGAAGGTGCGGGTTGGGTCGTCGTCGATCCCACGCCGCCGAGCGTGCGGCCCTTCCTGCGCTGGCCCGACCGCAGCCCGGATCCGCTCTCGGAACGCGAGGAAGGCGGTGCCGCGAAGGAACTCGCCGAGCCCGGGCTGATGGCGCCACTCGGCTTCTCGTTCGACCCGCTCTGGATCTGTGCGGCGATCGCCGCACTGGGACTCGTCTCGTTCGCCTTCGGCGGCGCGCGACCGGTCCACGAGCGCACGTTGGACCAGCCGCCGACGACCGACATGCGCGAAGCGCGGCGACTGATGGCGCGTGTGCTCGCCGAGATGTCGAAGCAGGAGCGCATGCGCTTCCCGCGCGAGGGCCTCGAATCCTGGCTCGAGCGGGTCGGTCGCGAGGACGCGACGCTGCGCGCCGCCGTCACGGCGTTCCACGACGTGCGCTTCGGCGGGCACCCGCTCGACACTCCGCGACGGTGCGCGCTCGAGGACGCCGCGCGACCTGTCGACGAGTCCTGATCGGCAGCGGCCGGCGCTCAGCGCCGCACTTCGAAGCGCTCTTCGTCGGTCCGCACACCGACCTCGTCGGTCACGACGCGTTCGACGCGCGACCACGGCGAGCCGCGGCGGAGGAACGCGACGAACTCCGCGAGACGGCCGGGCTCGCCCTGGGCCTCACCGACGACGGCGCCGTCGCCGCGATTCTCGACGTAGCCCGTGATGCCGAGGGCTCGGGCCGACTCACGCGTGTGGGCACGGAAGGCCACGCCTTGGACGTGGCCGGTGACGACATAGGCGATGCGCTGGGACTGGCTCGACACGATCTTCACGGCACGATCTGGACGGCGATGCGGACGCTCGCGAGCGCGTCGAGCCGACGCTCCCATGCGCCGATCCCGACGAGGCGCGACGCCACGGCCTGGTAGGCGGGGAAGTACTGCTGATGCACGGGTCCATCCCCGATGCGGACCGCGGTCACCTCGAGCGTGTAGTCCCCAGGCGCGAGGACCGCCGGTCCCGAGGGCAGGCGACGGAACGTGAAGCTGCCGAGCTCGGGCTGCACGATGGCCTT
Organism: Planctomycetota bacterium; assembly: GCA_020848735.1. Taxonomy (GTDB): domain Bacteria; phylum Planctomycetota; class UBA1135; order UBA1135; family UBA2386; genus JACRLW01. Next base: position 20,894 of record JADLHO010000276.1, read on the forward strand.
CCAATCGCGCAGCTCACCCGCGCTCTCGCCACGCAGGTGCAGGAGCACGTAGAGCGTGCCTTGCGGCGCCACGAAGCGGACCTCGAAGCCCGCCACACCGACCTGCTGCCCGTGCAGCGGGGTCACGATCTCGGGCAACGCGAGCTGGGGATTGGCCGGCCCATCGGTCCCGTCGAGTGCGAAGACCGCGCGCTGCGTGCGGCGGACGCCGCCGACGTCGGACTGACCGCCGATCACGGCGAGCCAATGGCCGTCGCCCGGGGACGTGAGCAAGGGTGGCAGCCGCAGCACGGCGTCCTGCCCCGACACGCTGAGGTTGCCGTCGTGTCCGCGCAGGACCTCGATCGCCCGCCCGTCGCGGAGCGCGTACGCGAGCTCGGTGCGCAGCGCGGTCGGCGGGATCGACGCATCGAGGCCGGCGAGCGCGCCGCGGGCGACGAAGTCGTCGGTGCAGTGGAAGACCGATTGGCCGGTGGGCACGTGGCGGAGCGCGGTGCCCGCCGCGAGCACGACGTCGAAGAGCGGCGAGAGCGCCGAGACCTCGAGTCGCCCGGCGACGGAATCGCCCCAGGCGAAGCTGACGTGCGCGCCGCGCGACGGCAGGCCGATGCGGAACTCGCTGCCGTTGCTCAGCCCCGGGTCGAGCTCGACCGGCGTCGCCGGCGCGAGCGAACGATCGGCGAGCGCCGCATCCAGCCAGCGATCGGTGTTCTCGACCCCCGTGGAACGCGCACGCCATTGGGTCGCGAACGGGATGCCGCTGCCCGGCTGGAAGGGACTGCGCAGGTCGCCGTAGAGCACGCCGAAGGGCTCGAAAGCACCGATCGGCGCGCGCTGCACGCGCAGGAGCGGCAGCTCCACGCGGCGCACGTCGATGTGGTCGGCCGAGTGCGCGCTCACGACGCGCATGCCGACGCTGTTCGTCTCGAGCGACGCGACGACCTCGGTCGCCCCGGCGATCTCCGCGCGGAACTCCTGGTCTGCGAAGGTCTTCTCGATGAACTCGTCGGTGTTGGCGCGGCGGCGATGGATGTACACGTCGGCGAGGCGCGCGCCGGTCTCCGCGTCGACGGGAATCACGACGGCACCCCCGCTGTTGTCGGCCGTCCACGGCTCGGTCGCGAAGAAGAGCGGCAGGTCGAGGTTGCGTCGTCCTGCCGGCACGAAGACGCGGCCGTCGAGCGAGAACACCCGGCGGACGTCCTCTCGGTCGGGGACCGTCGCGAGGAAGCCGACATAGCGGTCGTCGATCGCGGGGAAGTCGATCGTGCCGTCGGCGAGCGTCACGCCCATCGCGCCGTTGCCGTGCTCGACCGAGCCGATCCCCACCGTGACGAAGGCCTGCAGGTCGCCACGCGCGAGCGCGAGCGTGCGGAGGTCCGCGACGCCTTCGATGTCGAGCGACAGCGAGCCGATGTCGCGCAACTGGCCGCTCACGGCGTCGAAGTCGCGTTCGATCGTCGCGGGTCGATGCGTGCGCCCACCGGTGAAGGCGATCGTCGCCGGACGTGCGGCTCCCGACGCCGAGACGACCGGCACGCCGCTCAGCTCGAACCTGCCTTCGGAATCCGTCTCGACCACGACCTGGTTGCTGCGGACGCGCGCCCGCGCGATGGCGCGCAGGCCATCGGACTCGAGGAGCCGGCCGCGAAAACCGGCGACCGCAGGCGCCGCGACCGCGAACGCGAGCAGACTGGCGCGCGTGACCACGGGTGCCGTCGTCGCGATCTCCGTCGCAGTGCCATTCGCCTCGCCGCGACCGAGGACGCGCCAGATGCCATCGGTCGGATCGAGTTCGTACAGATCCGCGGGCGCACCGGCGGCGAGACCGAGGTCGTTCGGCAGTGCGACGTGGATCCCCGGCGCGAACGTCGTGGTCGTCGGATGGAGCTGGACCCCGCGGGAGGCGAGCGCCGGGCGTCCGTCGACGAGCCGCAGGGGTGGCAGATGATCGTGGCGGAGTTCGCCGAGACGCAGCGTCTCGCGTGCCGCACCGCCGAAGTCGATCACCGTCCCCGTGGGGAGATCGAATCGCGCACCCGAGAGGGCCGCGAGCGTCGCCGGGGCCCCGAGCGGGCCCGCATCCAGCTGGAGCGTGACGCTGTCGCCGACATCGACGAGGTGGATCACGGGGAGCAGCTGGTCGGACGCCACCGCATCGAACGCATAGCGAAGTCCGAGCAGGAGATCGCCCTGGCGCGCGGTCGCACCCGTCGTCTCGATCGAGACGACGTGGCCGCCATCCAGCCTGAGGTACCAATCGGCGAGCCCGTCGCGCCGCGTCCTGACCACGGCGCCGGGATGGGCGAGGATCGTCGCGCGGGCGTTGACGACCGCGCGCCCGGCGTCGTCTCGCACGAGCGCGCGGAACGACTCGTCGGGGAGCTTCTCGAGTTTGGGGCCGATGTCGAATCCATCGCCTTTGCAGGCGGCGAGCGACGCCGCGCAGCCCCAGGCGATTCCCAGCAGGTTGAGTCGACGATTCATGTTGAGGAGCGGGGCCGATGGGGATCGAGGTGCGAGGACGCGTCAGCCGATCGCCGCGTCGACGTGGGCGCGGATCCGGTCCCGATGCGCGCCGATCGAACCCAGCACCGCGTCGACCGCGGCGAGTGCGCGCGCGGCGGCTTCGCGATCGCGGAGACCGAGCGCATTGATCGCGACCATCGCGCGCGCGGAACGACCCGCGGCGAGGAGCAGTTCGGCGCCGGTGCAGAGGTCGGCGACGATGTTGCGCCCGATGCAGCCGGCGACCGGGACGATCGCCTCGAGCACCTCCTCGCAGAACTGACCGAGCCGTGCCGGGATCTCCATCGCGCCGGCGAGTGCGGTCTGGATCGCCGCCTCGCGTTCCGCGGCGGCTGCCTCGCCGTCCTTCGGCAGGCGGTAGGCATCGAGCACGCGCGTGAACGCGGCCATGTCGAGGTCGTCGAGCGGCAGGATGCGCATGAGGACGCCGTCGACCGTCGCGAGCGCGGCGCCGAGCTCGGCCTCGTGCTCACGATTGGCCGGCTTGCCGACGGAGTAGCGCAACACCATCGCGAAGAGCGCGGCGCCCATCGCGGCGGTGCGCGCCGCGGCCGCGCCACCGCCGGGTGCCGGGGTGCGGGCAGCGAGCGCTGCGACGAAGTCCTGGAATGCCGCGTCTGCCATCGCGGTCCAGTCTGGCGGGACCGCGCGCGCGCCTCAACCGGCCGCCACCGAAAGGCCCGCGCGGCAGCCGAAGTCTCAGCGGCTCGCGATCAGTTGCGGTAGCCCTTGTGGCAGTCGTCGCAACGCTTCTTCAGGTAGGCGACCTTCTCCACCGCGCCCGCGGCCGCCGCCGCGTCTCCCTGCTCGAGTCGGGTCAGGAGCTCGACCAGCGACTTCGCGGCGTCGTGCGACTCGCGCATCCAGCCCTGATAGTCGGCAGGCTCGCCGGCGAGGGACTCGCTCGAGGCCACCGCTTCCAGGGCGCGCAGGGTGCGCTCGGCCTCGCCGAGGGAGCGGGCGTCGGGGTGCTCGGTGAGCGGCTTCCACTGGTTCTTCGCGAGGGCCTCCAGCGTCTCGAAGGAGCGGGACATCTCCACCATCGCGGCGCGCGTGCCCTTGAAACCATGCGCCGGGGCGAAGTCGAAGCCGAACCCCTCGGTCGCGGCCGGGGTCGGCAGCTCGCCGAAGGCGATCGCGCCGTAGAGACCTTCGTACTTCTTCGAGGTGCCGCACCACTGGCGCATCTCCGCGATGGCCTGTTCGCGCGGCGCGCCGTCGAGCACCACGCGGCCGACCGCGGCGGCCGCCGGTCCACGGTGCTGCCCGTGGAAGCAATGCACGAAGAACGGTCCCTCGGCCTCGCGGAAGGTCTTCGCGATCGCGAGCATCTCCTCCGACTCGATGCCCTTGTAGCGGATGGGCACGTGCACGTAGCGGAGGCCGTACTTCGCGGCGGTCGCGGCATCGGGCGCCTTGCCGTCGACCGAGAGGATCGTCTTCACACCCATCGCCGCGATCGCCTCGAAGGCCGCTTCGCCCTCGGGCTCCGCACCCGACACGATCCGATCGCTGAGGCGGTAGACGTGGTGCAGGCCGGGCTGCTCGATCGCCTCACGCTTCGGCAGCTCGATGGAGGCCGCGGCCTCATAGGCGCTGCCGGTCTTCGGCAGGGGCGGGGCGGGCCTCGGGGGGGACTGCTGCGAGGCGCACGCCGCGAGCGCGGAGAGGAGGACGACGACGGGGAGTCTGGTGCTCATCGGAGGGGGACCTCGCGCGATGTCGAGGCTGGGGCGCCCGCCGCAGGCAAGCGACGTGCCGGACCCCGCCCGGATCACGGAAGCTCCTGTCAGAGCATGGTTTGCAGTCCTCGCCGAGCCCCGTCGGAAAGCCGGACTGCAGCCCGTGGTGGTGCGCGGGAAACGCCCGTCACCGATTCGTGACAGCGCTCAGCGGGCGTAGACCCCGGCCGGCGCCCAGACCGCGGGCGCGCCACCGGAGATGCCGCGCTCGGGGAGCGCGAGGGCGACGGCCACCCCGTCGACCTTCAGCGTCGCCCGCTTCGCGACGGCCTCGAGTCCCTGCTGGCGGAAGGGGGTCATCCCGCCGGGTGCCCGGTCGATCACCGAAAGGCCGCCGAGACCTTCGAGCCTGGTCTCGAAGACATGCCCGCCGACCTCGACGCGCGCCCCGACCGCGCCGGGCAGATCGGTCGTGATCGCGATCTTCGCCGTGTGCACCGGCGCACCCTCGAAGGGCGTGCCCGCGAAGATCCGCGGCCCGAAGTACGCGCCGATCTTCGGATCGGTGCAGACGAACCCGATCACGAGCGGGGCGCCGTTCGGATCCGGTTGGTACAGCACCATGCCCGCCGGGGCGCTCCCGAGCGGCGTGTGCACGACGCGCGCGACGTGCACGAGCACGTTGGGCATCGCGAGGTCGGAACGAGTGGCGGCGCAGAGGTCCACGCCACCCTCCCAGCTCATCCAGCGATCGATCATGACGATTCGAGGTCGCGGGTCCGGACCGCCAACTGCGCCCGGCTCGCGAGACGACGACCCTATCGGCAGAAGGACCGGCGCGGATGACGGGATCCGCGGCGGGGCCCCTCAGCGGCGGAACACGGCATCGATCGGCAGGGTGATGACGTCCTCGTCCCGCAGGCCGAGCGAGAGCTTCTCGATCCGCGCGTCCTCGTCGAGCACGTCCTGCGCGGGCTTCGCCTGGTAGACGATCGGGGTCGGTGCGTCGCCGAGGATCGCCTCGCGGAACCGCGCCGCGTCGTCCGTGACCACGACGAACTGCAACCGATCGCTGCGCAGGTGCGCGCGGATCGCGCGGTTCACGTCGTCGACCGTCAGGCGATCGAGCCCTTCCCGCACGAAATCGACCCAGTCGGGCAGGCCGTGGTACGCCTGGTCGAGCGCGTAGCCGAGACGCCGGTCGTCGGTCGCCGTGAGCATGGCGCAGGACTTCCGCAGGTAGCCGCGCATGGCCTCGAACTGCTCGGCGGTGAGGCCCTCACGCACGAGCCGATCGAGCTCGAACCACGCGGCCTTGAGCGCGAACGGGCCGTTCTCGTGCGGCACGGGCCTGATCCAGATGCTGAAGACCGCGTGCTGCCGCGCGTGGTTCGGCGGCGGTTGGAACGAGCGACCGCCGTTCGGGAAGTACTCGACGTAGGCGTAGTCGCCGTAGTTGAGCCCCCGCAGTTCGCGCAGGCGCTGATAGAGGTGGCTGATCTCGGAGCGGTGCTGGCCGAGCCACGAGGTCGCGAGCCAGAGCGCGACCCAGTCCGCGTGCCCGCGATCGACGTCGAGATGGAAGCCGAGGTGCAGGCCGGTCGCACGCGTCGGCTTCTGCACGATGGTCATGCGACTCCGGGCGAGGGCAGCCGGCTCGGCGAGCACTCGGCGCGGCGCCGGCACCTGCGCGGCGCCGCCGATCTCGCGATGCACGCGCGCGGCGAAGTCCGCCGGATGACCTCCGGCGAGCCCCACGATCGGCGCGCGGAATCGCTGCTCCCAGCACGCGCGGACGTCGTCGATCGTGATCGCCCGCAGACCTTCGAGCGTGCCCTGGTTGAGGGAGCCGTAGGGATGACCGGCGAAGAGCTGCGTCAGCAGGACCTCCTTGCCGAGTTCCTCGTCGTCGGACTGCCGCAGCCCGAGCTCGAGCTCCGCGAGCGCGAGGGCGCGGATCCGCTCGAGGTCCGCGGTGAGGAACGCCGGCTCCCGGATCGCCTCGCGGAAGAGCGACCAGTAGGCATCGAGCATGTCGGCATGGACGGCGCCGCTCAGCACGGTCATCTCCTCGTCCACGTCCGCGGCGAAGCCCGCCGCCATCGGATGCAGCGCGTCGGTCAGCGCCTGGTAGCCACGCCGTTGGGTCGCAGCATCGGTCAACATGCGTGCGGTGACCGCGGTCAACCCCTCCTTGCCGGCGGGATCGTCGATCGCTCCGGTCGGATACACGAGCCGGATGGCCACGAGCGGCGAGGCGCTCGGCAGGAAGACCCCCGCAGGCGCCGCGGCCGGCTCCCCCGGCAGCACCGCCTCCGGCAGCGGTTCGTGCGAGAGCGTCGCGATCGTGCGGTGTTCGGTGACGAAGTACTTCCGCGCCGCTTCGCGAAGGTCGGCCGGCGTGATCGCCGCGTAGCGACGATGCACGAGGTTGACCGCGTCCGGCGTGCGCGCGCGTGCGAGGTACGCCGCGAGGACGTCGGCGATCGCGGCGGAGCTGTCGAGCGCGTTCGCGAAGGCGTAGCGCTGATGCGACTTGACCGCGGCGAGTCGCGCATCGTCGACGAGTTCATCCTGCCAACGCCGGCACTCCGCGAGGATCGCGTCCCGCACGTAGGCCCAGCGCTGCGGATCACGCACGCGTGCCATCACCCAGAGCAGGCCGGGATCCGTCTGATCGGGGAAGTGGGGCTGCAGGACGTCGACCACGCCCTCCTCGACGAAGAGCCGCTGGTACAGCGACGACGTGGGCGCGAAGGCGACCTGCGAGAGCAGGTCGAGTGCGGCCATCTCGCCATCGCGCGTGGAGAAGGCGGGACCCTTCCACACCACCGCGACCCAGGGCTGCGTCGCCACGGGCCACTTCACATGACAGTCCCGCGGTGCGAGCTGTGCGGGCTCGGCGGGGATGCTCGCGACGAAGGACCCGCGTTGCCAGTCGCCCCAGTACCTCGCGACGCGGGCTTCGACATCCGCGGCCTGCACGTCGCCGACGACCAGCAGCGTCACGTTCTCGGGCCGATAGAAGCGGTCGAAGAACTGCAGGCTGTAGTCGAACTGTCGGGGCATCGCGCGGATGTCCGCGAGGAACCCCATCGTGGTGTGTCGGTAGGGATGCGCGTCGAACGCGGTCTCCTGCACCACCTCGAACAGCTTCTGCACCGGGTTGCTGCTGTTCTTGTTGTACTCCCCGTACACCGCCATCGCCTCCGTGCGGAAGTCCTTCTCGGAGTACCGCAGGTTGCGGAAGCGATCGGCCTCGAGCCGCAGCACGGTGTCGAGCTCTTCGGTCGGCACCGTCGTGTGGTAGTTCGTGAAGTCGGCGTTCGTGTACGCGTTCCGATCGGCACCGGCCGCCTTGAAGATCGCGGCCTGCTCCGCACTCGTCAGGTTCTTCGTGCCGCGGAACATCATGTGCTCGAAGAAGTGCGCGAAGCCCGACTTGCCCGGCTCGACCTCGTGGCGCGAGCCGACCGAGACCACGCAGTGCACGGACACGATCCCCGGGTGACTCGTCGTCACGGTGACGAGTCGCAGGCCGTTGTCGAAGTCGCGGATCGCCCAGGGGAAGGTGAACACGTCGCCCGACTGGGCGGAGAGCGTCGCCACGAACGAAAGCCCGGCGAGGACTGCACGCAGGAGACGAGGAGCCATGGCGCGGCGTTGTAGCCCCGCGACCCGACACCCGCGACCCGACACCCGCGACCTCGCCCAGAGGTCGAGAGACGATCTGTGTCTCAACCTCCGCGTGGCCGCGGATGCGGCCACCGGCGAGCATACGAGAGCCCGCACGACGGACTACCTATCGGGCTCTCAGTTCGCGAGATAGATCTCGATCGGCGTGAAGTACACCGCGTCGCACG
>JADLHO010000277.1 GCA_020848735.1 Planctomycetota bacterium
AACCGCGGATCACGCACCTGATGGGCCTGCTGCTGCTCTCGCCCGCGATCCAGGAGGAGATCCTGCTGGGCAGGATCTCGCCGAGCGACAAGGAGCTGCGGCGGATGGCGCGGGTGGCGGATTGGGCCGAGCAGCCGCGCTGCCGCGCGAATTGACTCCCCGCGACCTCGCTCGGGACGGCCGCGCCATCGCGCGCCAGACCCGTTGACCCGAGTTTCGACCAGCGTCAGCCTTGCCTCGCACTCCGCGCTCTGACGTTCTTAACCCAGCCCGCGCTCTCAGACGCTGAGAGCAGAATCGGCCCTCGCGCGGCAGACCTCGCCCCAGCTCCGGGTCATGAGCCTTCGAGCGCTTGCCGACGCGCCGCGAGCACCCGCCGCAAGCCTGGCACGCTCCGCCACTTACGCAGCCTCCTGAAACGACTGCGCCCCCGGGCTTCTGGCCCGGGGGCGCGTTCGTGGCTGGTCGGCCCAGCCGCCTTAGCGGGGACAGGATTCGAACCTGTGACCTTCGGGTTATGAGCCCGACGAGCTACCGGACTGCTCCACCCCGCGTTGCGGAGAGGCGAGAACAGTAGCCCCCGCGCGAGGAGATTCAAGCGCGCGCCCGGGGGGATCTTCGTCGGGGCGCGAGCTCAGGTGCTGCAGCGGGCCAGGAGTTCGCGGTAGCGGTTCGCGAGTTCGGGGGCGACCTGGCCCTCGCGGAAGCGCTCGGCCTGGTTGCGGAGTTCGGTCAGCAGGGCGGCGCGTTGGCCGGCGTCGGCGGCGAGGCGGACTTCGACCGAGAGCAGGAAGCGCGGGCACCAGGCGGCGGCTTCGGCGGGCGTGCGGGCCAGGACGTCGCCGAGGATCCTGGCTGCGGCGGCGGGATCGCCGGTGGCGAAACGGCGCTGGGCGAGAAGGGTCCAGAGCTCGAGGGCGCGGCCGTTGCCGAGGCCGGTGGCGTCGAGGGCGCGGAGGGCTGCCGCCGCCTCGTCGTAGGCCGATTGCTCGATCTGCGCCTGGGCCTGGCGCGCGCGCCAGTTGGCTTGGGTCTCGAGCGGGAGCTTGGGGAGGGTGAGCCCGCGCTCGACGACTTCGACGATGTCCTTCTGGCTGGCCAGGGCCTCGAGCACGTCGAGACGGAGTTCGACGTCCTTCGGATCGGTGCCGGCTGCCCCGAGTCGATCGAGGGCATCGAAGGCGCGGCGGACCTCATCGGCCTCGACGAGTCGCTCGCGCCAGGGGCTGCGGCCGTCCTCGAGGTGGGCTGCACCGATGTAGAGCTGCATCACGGTCGCCACACCGGGCTCCTTGCTGTCGGCGAGCTTGATCGCCCCCTGCTCGTCGAGCACGGTGCGGAGGTCCTTGCGGGCGCCGAGGTTGAGGAGCGCGAGCCCAGCGCTCGTCCATTCCGCGCGCGTGCGGGCGCGACCGCGGCCCAACACGCCCAGTTGCTCGGCGAGGATCCGCGTGCGGGCGTCCCCGGCCGACGACGCGGCACCGGCGGCGAGGCTGCGCGCTGCCGTCGCGAACGCCCCGAGCACCGCCTCGCTGTGCGCCGGCTGCTCCGCGGCCGCGACCATCACCGCGCCGAGTTCGCGAAGCACGCTCTCGTCGGTCTCGACCGAAAGACGCGCGTCGGCGGCGCGGATGAACTCCGCGATCCAGAGTTCGCGCTGCTTGACGCTCGATTCCGGCAAGGTCGCGAAGAGCCGCGCCGCGAGGCGGCGCAATGCCACATCGGGGTCGGCGACGAGCCGCAAGGCGAGGGCCACGTAGCGGTCCGCACGGTCGTCGACCGTCGCGAACGCCGCGAGACGCTTCACGACGAGACTGCGGAGCGTGGACTCGCGCTGGACGTCGCCCGCGATCTCGAGCAGGCGCGGGAAGATCTCGCCGACGAGCTTGCCGCCGGAATCGCGCATGGCCGCGACCTGCAGGGCGCTCTCCGCGAGCTTGGCATCGAGCCGCGGGATGCTGAGGACGCGTCCGATCGTCTCGACCCAGCGCGCGCGGTCGCCGTCGCGCTCGTCGGGGGCGGTCCAGGTCGCGAAGGCCAGGCATTCGAGACCGGCGGCGAGCGTCGCCGTGTCGCCAGCGCCGGCCGCGACCTCGATCGCGGCGATCACGGCGCCGCGATTCGCATACGAGGGATAGCGACGCAATCCTCGCAGTGCGGCCACGCGCACCTCGCCCGGCGCGCGGGCGTCGAGCGCCGTGAGCAGGCGTTCCTCGGTCTCCGCGCGTTGCTGGGCGTCGTCACGGACCGCGAGGTAGGCCATCGTCTCGAGCAGGAGCGCATACTCGGCGGAGCTACCCTCCCGCAGGCCGAGCAGGGTGCGGATGTTACGGGTCAGCTCGAGGCGATCGGTGCCATTGCCCGCGGGCTTCGAACTCGGACTCATGCGCTCGGCGAGCACGTCGCGGAGCGCAGCGGCACACGCGGCGGTGAGCCCCTGCGGAGCGCTGCGGAGGAGCTCATTGCCGATCTGCTTCCAATCAGGCTGCTCCGCTCGCGCGAGGGCGGCGACGAGCCGGGCACTCCGCTCGACGTCGAGCGCATCGCGCTCCTCCCGAACGCGACGGACGGCGCTCGCGGTATCGCGGGCCGCGTCCTCGGCGAGTTGGACGTAATCCTTGCCCCGATGGATCGCCTGCCAGGCCTCGAAGGCCGCCCGGTCGGCAAACGGCTCCGCCACGAACGTGAGATCGCTCAGCGCCTGCCGGGCGGTGGATCCGAGTTCGCGGCTCTCCAAGCGCTCGGCGATCCACGGGCCGAGACCGAGGTCCCGCGAATGTCCGGCGAGGAGCAGGGCAGCGCGCACGAGGGAGGGCACGGCCGAAGCCCCCACACGCTCGAGTTGCTGGGCGCGTTCGCGGTAGCTCAGGGCTCGGAAGCAACGCTCGACCGCGCGGCGGAAGGCGGGAGTCGAACGGTCGCCCAGCCCGGCCTCCCCTTCGGCGAACGCGCGCAGCCAGGCGTCCAGGTAGGCGTCGATCAGGGCCGCACGCACCCGTTCGTCGCCGAAGACCGGATCCGCGGCGAGGACGAGACGACGCGCGAGGTTGTCGAGGAGGAAGCGGCCGCGACCGTCCTGGTCGTCGCCGTCGTGGAGCGAACGCGCGAGCAGCTCGTGCGCGGGGAGGTCCTTGCGCAACAGGAGCTGATCGATCGCCCCCTCGCGCTCGGCGCGCGCGCCCTCGCCGGGCTGCATCAGCCGGCGGCGGAGGGTATCGAGATCGTCCTGGGCCTCGGGTGCGTTCGGCGACTGCGCCGGCGAGGCGCCGGCGAGCCCGACCAGCAGGAGGGTCTGGGTCAGGACTCGCGCGATCGACCAGGTGGGCTGCATCGACGGAGCTGAGCGTTACGAGGAGCGGGACCGGCCTGACGAGCCGGCGCGGATCTTATCGGACACGTGGACGACGAAACGCAGCGGCTTTCGCGCGCGACGCGGACGGCGGCGCGACCGACGCACCAGAACGCCGTTTGCTCCGCGGGCTCCCCTCGGCCGGCACGGCTCGGATCGGGAACGCGACCGCGATCTCAATCGACGCCGGCGAGGTAGCGGCGGAGTTCGTCCTCGTCGACACGCTCGCCGAAGAAGATCCGGAGCTGCTCCGCCGCCTGGACGAGGAACAGCTCGAGACCGGAGACGACGCGCGCACCGGCCGCCGCAGCCTCGACCAGCAGGCGGGTCTTCTGCGGCCGATAGACCATGTCGGCGACGATCACCCCGGGCGACGGCGTCCATTCCGGCACCACGCGATCCCCCTCGCTGCCGTGAGCGCGCGACCCGACCGGCGTCGCGTGAACCACGACCCTGGGCTCGATCCGCGTCAGCACCTCCGCCCGCAGGGCGCCGAGTCGATACCCGCGTCGCTTCGCGAATTCGCGGATGGTGTCGAGGCTGCGCGCGCAGACCGTGACCTCGAGACCGAGTTGCTCGAGGGCGAGCGCCGCGGCGCGCGCGGCCCCACCCCCGCCGAGCACGACGCCCGCACCGGCACCGTCGCTGAGACCCGCGCGCCGCAGGCCCTCGCGAACTCCGGCGACATCGGTGTTGTGCCCGACGACCAGATCGTGCGCCTCGAAGCTCAAGGTGTTGACGGCGCCGACGATCTCCGCGACGGGGTCCAGACGGTGGCAGAACGCCAAGGCCGTCTCCTTGAACGGCGCCGTCACCGACATGCCGCGCACGCGCCGGTGCGGGAGCATCGCGAGCACGTCCTTGGGGCGGGACGACTCGAAGGCCAGGTAGACCGCATCGTGCTGCCCCGCGCGGAACGCGCGGTTGTGGAGCCAGGGCCCGAGGCTGTGCCGCGCCGGCTGACCGAGAAGGCCGAAGATCTGCGTGTCGAGGCCCAGGGTCCGCATGCGGTAGAGGCCGACCGCATCGGCGACGGGCAACTGACCGAGCGCGGTCTCCTCGCCCTCCACGAGGCTCGCATAGCCAAAGGGTGCTCCCAGCGCGCAGGCGAGCACACGGGTCACGCTCGCCGCAGCGCCGGTCGCGAAGGCCACGGTGGGCTCGGCGTCCGGATCGGTCGAGGCCAGCAGTTCCAGGAGCGGGGCCGCATCGGCGAGGTCGTCGGCGCGACCGACGATCTTCGCGACGTCGGCACCCCGGTCGAGCAGGCGCTCGCGGAGGGCCCGCAGGTCCTTCGGGATGCCGCGCTGATCGTGGTGCGATCGGATGAGGAGCCGCACCGCGTCGCCGCGCGGCGCCCAGGTCTCCCAGTCCTCGATGTCGACGCCCTGCACGCCGGCTTCGAGCGCGTGCTCGAGCAGGGCGATCCGCTCCTGGTTCGAGCCGCGGAAGCGGCCGCCGTCGCGCGGCATGCGGCACGCGGCGATCAGCGGCACGCGCAGGGCATCGACGACCGGGCCGAGCTTGTGGCCCTTGGGCCACTCGTCGAGGCGCAGTTCGACCCAGTCCGCACCGGCCATCGCGGCGCGGCGCGCGTCCTTGATCGTGCGATCGGGATCGCGGGCGAAGAGCGAGACGATGACCTCAGCCATCGGCAGCCTCCGCGAGCAGCTCGGCGATCCGCGCGAGGGCGTCGTCGCTCGTGCCCTGCGCGCGAGCGAGGGGGATCGCCTGCTGCATCAGCGTGCGATAGCACGCGCCGGTCGCCGGGTCGCCCAGGCGCGCGAGAGCGGCGAGATGGCGCGCGATCAGCGCCGCATCCCCGCGCACGACCGGTCCCGAGAGTGCGGCCGCCGGGCCACGCCGGGCCGCGAGTCCCGCCGCGGCGGCGGCGAGGTCGCCGGCGAGTGCGGCGGCTTCCTCGACGGGCAGCGCCAGCGCGTGCCTCAGGACGGCGGCCGCC